>NZ_JADCBG010000139.1 GCF_020253645.1 Phenylobacterium sp. | reverse complement strand
TCGGTCGGACCATCCAGGGCCGATGTGGCCTCGTCGAGGATCAGCAGACGAGGATCCGCCAGGAGGGCGCGGGCGATCCCGACCCGCTGGCGCTCGCCGCCCGACAGCTTGAGTCCTCGTTCCCCCACCCGGACGTCCAGGCCACCCGGTGTCGCGCGGATGAAGCCGCCAAGCTCGGCGGCCTCGGCGGCGGCCAGGATTTCCGCCCGGGAGGCGTCCGGCCGGGCGAAGGCGATGTTTGCACCGAGGGTCTCGTTGAAGAGGGCCACATCCTGCGGGACGAGTGCGGCGGCGCGTCGGAGATCGGAGCGGGCGAGGTCACGAAGATCGACTCCGTCCAGGGTCACAGCGCCCGAAAGCGGGTCCAGAAGGCGAAGGGCAAGACGCACGACCGTGGTTTTGCCCGCCCCGGAAGCGCCGACAAGCGCCGTGGTCGCGCCTGGCGGGACCTCGAAGGTGATCGAGTCCAAACCCGCCGCGCGCGCGCCATGGCGGAAGCTGACATCGGAGAAGGCAAGGCGGGCGCCCGCACCAGAGGCTGGCGGCAACATCCTTGGCTTGTCGGGCTCGGCCACATCGGGAGGAATTCGACCGATCTCCACCATTTGCTCCATGTCGATGAAGGCCTGGCGGATTTCCCGGTAGTTGAAGCCCAACATGTTCAAGGGCTGGTAGAGGCCGATGACCAGAAGCACCGCCATGGTCACATCGCCAAGCCGCATCCTGCCCTCGAGAACCTCGATCCCGGCGAGGAGCACCATGATGGCGAGACCCAGGTTGAGCACCAGGGCCTGGACAGAATTCAACAGGGCGAGGGAGGTGTTTGCGCGAACGGCAGCCCGAACATAGCCGGCCATGGCCCTCGCATAGTCCGCTACGGAACGGCCTTCCTGTCCAAAGGACTTCACCGTCTCGAAGTTCAGGAGGGAATCCACTGACACCCCCGCGGCCTTGCCGTCCGCAAGGTTGAGTTCACGCCTGTGCTCCAGGCGCCAGTCGGTGATGCGGAAGGTCAGGACAGCATAGATCACGATGGTGGTGAAGGTCGCCGCCGCGAACCGCCAATCGAGCCGCGCCGCCATCACCGCCATCGCCAGGACAAGCTCGAGGGCGGTAGGTCCGAGATTGAACACCACGCTGCGGATCAGAAAATCCGTGGATCGGGAGCCCCGGTCAATGATCCGCGCCAGGGCGCCGGTCTGCTTGCCCTGATGATAGTCGAGGGAGAGGGACAGCACATGCCCGAAGGTCTCCTCCGCCGCCTTCGCCATGGTCGCCTGCGAGACAGGCGTGAAGATGGCCTCTCGGGCGTTGGGCGCAGTGGCTGCAATCAGCCTGAGGCCGGCGAATCCCAGGGCGAGGAGGACGAAGGCCGTCCCCATCCCTCCCCCCGGCGTCGCGATCGGAGACTCCGTCAGCCGGTTTATGGCCTCTCCCAGCAGCACTGGCGCCGCCACCCCTGCCGCCTTTCCTAGGAAGATCAGAACGAGGGCGGCGCCAATCCTCCAGGACAGGCCCGAGGCGCCGCTTCGCAGAACAAGGCGCCAGAGGTCCGACATGGAGCTCCAGAAGTCGAAGCGCCCGATCGTCGGAGGGGTATCCGGCCCGGGGCGCTGACTATGGTGGAAGGTCATGGCGAAGGGTTCAGGGGAGGACTTCGGTAGACTGCACGCCGCCCCCGGGCGTCATCCAGTCAATCCGGGTCCCCCCGACCAGCGGCGTCACCCGCACGGGGCCCTCGACCAGAGGGGCCGGCGACGACAGGCGCAGCACCATCTCCCGGTTGAGACCCTCCCCGAACACCCTGAGCCGGCTCTCACCCATCGGCACAGGACCATTGAGACGAATCTCATATCGTCCCGAGACGTCCGAGCGGCCCTCGCCGGCCCGCCGACCATTGATCTGGGCGACAAAGAGCCCTTCCGGCGGCGCCTGCCCCGAAATGATCGTTCCTCCGCGCCGGTCGTAGTCGATCACCAGGGCCCGCCGTCCCGCATCCCCGAGCGGCCGGGCGGAGGCGCCGGCCCGAAGCAGCCACCCGCCTGTTGCAGGCGAATGAAAGACATAACCCTCCGCCTGGAGGGTCCTGCCCTGCACCACCTGGGACAGGCCGAACACCATGGGCGCCCCGCCGGTCACCTGCAGGCGCCATCGGCCCTCGGCGTCGGCCTCGACCGTCAATCTCTCGCCTCCGGGCCGGGTCAGTTGCACCCGGGCCCCAGCCGCCGCCAGCCCGGTGATCTCGGTGTCAGGTCCCGCAGATTGAAACCGGTCCACCGAAACCGGCGGGAAGTAGGCCGCCTCATCCTGACGGCCGCCGGCCGGGTCCTGAGGCGGCGGCTGAGGGCTGCAACCGGCCAGAGCCAGGACCGCGAAGACTGACAGGAACCGGAGGAAGGCGACGACCGGGCTGCGCCTCATGCTCCGCTGACCCGGTCCCTGAAACCGTTGACGATCGGATACCTGCGATCCCGACCGAAGGCCCGGGCGCCGATCTTCACACCTGGAGCCGACTGACGGCGTTTGTACTCCGAGCCGTAGAGAAGGCGCTGGACCCTCTCGACCGTGTCAGGCGGATAGCCCCGCGCGACGATCTCATCCAGTGTGGCCTCTTCTTCGACAAGGCCGTGCAGGATGCCGTCCAGTTCCTCGTACTCCGGCAGGCTGTCCTGGTCCTTCTGGTCAGGTCGTAACTCGGCGGATGGGGGTTTGGTCAGGATCCGCTCCGGGATGGGGTCCAGTCCCCTGCGGAATGGATCATGGGCGTTACGCCAACGGCAAACCTCGTAGACCTCTGTCTTGTAGAGATCCTTGAGCACGTTGTAGCCACCGCACATGTCTCCGTAGAGTGTCGCATACCCCACGGCCATCTCGCTCTTGTTCCCCGTAGTCAGCAGCATCGAGCCGAGCTTGTTGGACAGGGCCATCAGGGAAAGCCCCCTGATGCGAGCCTGGATGTTCTCCTCGGTCAGGTCAGGCGGGCGATTCCCGAAGTGGGGGGTCAGCATCCCGGCGAAAGCGTCGACGGCCGGCGAAATGGGGATCTCATCCAGCCTCACGCCCAGCCGTCCGGCGCAGTCAGCGGCGTCGTCCAGGCTCTCCTGGCTTGTATACCGCGATGGAAGCATGAAGCAGCGCACCCGATCCGGCCCAAGGGCGTCGACCGCCACAGCCGCCGTCAGCGCAGAGTCCACGCCGCCGGACAGACCCAGGAGCACACCCGGAAAGCCGGACTTGTTCACATAGTCCCTGAGCGCCACCACCATGGCGTGGTGCATGGCGCCGGCCCCCTCGAGCCGATCGGCAAGAGGCGGACCTGAGCCGGTCCATCCGTCCCGGCCCTCCGTCCAGTGCATGACGCCGAGCGCCTCCTCGAAGGCTGGCAGCCTCATGACCTGGCGTCCGCGGGCGTCAAGGGCGAAGGAGGCCCCGTCAAACACAAGCTCGTCCTGTCCGCCGACCTCGTTCACATAGATCAGCGGAAGACCCGTCTCCGCGACGCGGGCTCGCGCCACCTCGAATCTCTCCTGTTCGGCAGTCCGGCGATAGGGAGAGCCATTCGGAGCCAGGAGGATCTCGGCTCCACGCCTGGCGAGGCTCGCGCAGACATCCGGCGACCAGATGTCCTCGCAGATCGGAGCGCCAAGCTGGACGCCCTTCCAGCTGAAGATCGAAGGCTCTTCACCCGGCTCGAAGATCCGCTTCTCGTCGAAGACGCCGTAGTTGGGAAGGTCACACTTGAAGGCGACGCCACGGATTTCGCCGCCAGCCAGGAAGGCAAGGGCGTTGCGGGGCCGGCGGCCTGGCCCCTCGGCCGGCCAGATGACGCCGACGAGGGCGGCGAAGTCCTCGTCCGTCTCCGCCGCAAGACGCTGGACCGCACACTGTCCTGCTCTCCAGAATGCGGGCTTCATCGCAAGGTCCTCCGGAGGATAACCATTGATGAAGAGCTCCGGGAATATCGCGATATCTGCACCGGCGGCCCTGGCTTCAGCCATCTTCTGGCGGGCCAGGGCCTCATTGGCGTTGATGCCGCCAACGGTCGGGTTGGCCTGCACGGCGGCGATGACAATGGACCTGTTCATGCCCCGACCTTTAGCGTCGACGGCCCTTGCCCGCCAGTCGGGGCTGGACACGATTAACGCTCCGGCCCGTCGCTTCCGAAGGAGGGCAGAGCCTGGAGCATGTCATTCATGTTGGCCTCAGACACCCGGATCAGACCATCGCCAGGGCGATCAAGATCCAGGATCAACATGAAGGCGAGGGTCACCAGCAGGAACATGATCACCGAGACCCATCTGCGATGCGCGTGCGCTCCGGCGGAGACGTATCCCAGGACCCCTGCGACCCCGATGGCATAGGCCATGAGTGCGCCAAGCACAGCGGGCGGAATTCGGGCGGCGAGGGCCGCCTTCCTCTGGCCCTCGACCTCGATCATGCGGGTGACGCTCTGCACCAGAAAGTTAGCGAGAGCCGGCGTCCTTGAGGCGCGTGCAGCGGCGGCGGTCCTTTGCCACATGGGCACCTGAAGCGCCTCGGAGTGCGCCTGGGCGGCCAGTTGGGAGGGACCCGCCAGTTCCCCTGTGGCGCGGCGAACCTGCGCATACGAGATGATCACCCGGCTCAGGTCGGTGCGATACGGCTCATCCAGCAACTGCGCCCGCATGAAGGCCACGCCGATCGCGTTCGCCTCCTCCACCACAAGGGTTCGGCGAAGTTCATGCCGGGCCAGAGCCAACGAGAATGTGAAGGCGATCAGCAGGGAAAGAAGGCCGACCACGCTCGTCGCAATGAGGCCTTCGCCGGCCTGTGACAGTCCGACCCCGACGGCGCTTGAGCGACGCCTTCGTATGCCCTCGAAAAGCATGCGGGCGGTCAACATCAGAATGAACAACGTCAGGCCGACCAGCCAAAGCTGCTGGTCCGCCACGAACCGAGAGAGGGCGTTCATGGGGTCGAGGGCCTCCCGCGCCCGGGGTCGGGCGACGACCGGAAGAGTTTCAACCCTCCGGGAAATGGGTCAAGTCGGATGGTTCAGTCGAGCCGTGGCTGGGCCTTCAGCCACGGCGACAACCGGCGAAGGCCCTCCTGAACAAGGTCTGTGGACACGGCGAAGCTCATGCGGACGAAGCGCCGGCCATCGACAGGATCGAAGTCGACCCCGGGCGCCAAGGCCACACCGGTCTCCCGTAGGATCTTCTCGCAGAAGGCCAGGCTGTCATCGGTCAGATGACCGACATCCGCGTAGATGTAGAACGCCCCGTCGGGCGGCGCGATCGAGGCCAGGCCAAGGCCGGGAAGCGCATCAAGAAGCAGAGACCTGTTGCGGCGATAGACTTCGACATTTTCCTCGAGCTCCTTGCGGCTGTCGAAGGCCGCAAGGGCCGCATGCTGGCTGAGCGACGGCGCGGTCAGAAACAGGTTTCCGATCAGGGCCCGCGCTCGGCCCAGGTGTGACTGGGGCGCAGCGAGCCACCCCAGTCGCCATCCGACCATGCTGAAGTACTTCGAAAAGCTATTGATGACGAAGGCCTGATCGGTGAACTCGAGGACGGATCGCGCGCGCTCTCCATAGGCGAGGCCGTGATAAATCTCATCAGAGACCAGGCCGAGGCCCCGCGCCTCGCAGGTCCTGACAATGGCCTCCATCTCCGCCGGCGGCAGGATCGAGCCCGTTGGATTTGCAGGGCTGGCGATGATCACGCCGGCAAGCGGCCCCTCGATGCGCGCGAGAGCCCTGGCGGATAGCTGGTAGCCGACCTCAGGCCCACTGGGGACTTCAACCGGCTCCAGGTGCAGGGCGCGGAGCGTATTCCGATAGGCGACATAGCCCGGACGGGCCAGGGCGACGCGATCGCCGGGGGCGAAGCGGGCGGAGAGAGCCAGAACGAGGGCCGGGGACGCCCCGCACGTCAGCAAGAGCCGGTCCGCAGGGAGGTCGACGCCATAGACTTCCAGGTAGTGCTGGCTCAGCCGGAGCTTCAGCGCCTGGCTCTCCCAATAGCTCCCGGGATCGGAATCGAGGGCCCTGTGCGCAGCGGCGATCGCCGCGGAAGGCGCACCGGTCGAAGGCTGACCGAACTCCATGTGGATGATCGACGCGCCATCGGCCTCCAGCCGCCGGGCGAGGACACTCAGGGTGATCGCGTGGAAGGGGTCGATTCTCGGGAGCGCCGAGGCGTCAGTCGTCACGATGAACCCGTTCGCGGCGCTCATGCCTCTCCTGCGCTTCCAGGCTCAGGGTGGCGATGGGCCGGGCGTCCAGGCGCGCGAGTCCGATGGGCTCTCCGGTCTCTTCACAGTAGCCGTAGGAACCCTCGTCAATGCGCCGGAGCGCCTCTTCGATCTTGGAAATCAGCTTGCGCTGGCGATCTCGGGTCCGCAGTTCCAGAGCCCTGTCGGTCTCCGACGTGGCGCGATCGGCAAGATCCGGATGGTTCTCGGTTTCCGCCTGAAGATGCGCCACAGTCTCTCGGGACTCGCGGAGGATTTCCTCTTTCCAGGCCATGAGCTTCCGGCGGAAGTACTCCCGCTGACGCTCATTCATGAAGTCCTCGTCCTCGGACGGCCGATACGCAGGTTCTGTATCCAAGACGTCGACCTTGGGCATTTGAACCTTATCCCCCCTTGAGCGCGAAGCCCGGAATCTGTGGGGGCTTATAGCAAACCGGATTAACGGCGCAACGCCCTACAAACCATGGTCATTTGACGAAGCCACGGACCTCCATCTTGGCCATCTCGACAGCCGCCCGGGTCTCTATCTCATTGAGCACGGCCTCAAGTTCGGGATCCCCTGTGGCCTCCCGCTTCTCGCCGATCGCCTGGGACAAAGCGCGTATCTGGTCGGGCGTCAGGACGCCGTCAATCAAGGCCAGCTTGAGGTCGTCGAGCACATCCAGCAGGCGTCCGGCCCGGCGGATCGAACGTCTGCGTCCCTCAAGTGGGCCCCCGACGTCCTGCAGCGCCAGAAGGGCCTCGACACCCATCACTCCGCCCAGGCTCGTCGATGGCGCAGCAGGCGCCGCCCGTCCGGCGTCCCCTGCGCCGGACAGTGAAAAAGCTCCGCCGGTGGAACTGGCGCGCTTCGCGGAAGAAGGACCGGCCGAGACGCCGGTAGGACCTGTCACCTTCATGCCCCCACCCTAGCGCAGGCGGACTTGAGGTATGGTTAATGCCGGGCAATTTCTGCACTGGGCGCCGACAATGCATCGACCACGGATGTACGGCCTCTGACTCTTCAGGGTTTTTTCGCCCCGGCTGATGGCACAGGACTGGCAAGGCCAAGGTCGAGCGTCATTTTCCCGGAAGCCTCCATGTCTCTCCTCAGTCGCATTTTCAGCCTGGCCCTGGCGGGCGCCATCCTGCTTTCGCCCCTCGGGAGCGAGGCTCAGGCGCGCTCGCGCATCAAGGATATCGTGGAGTTCGAGGGCGTCCGGGAGAACATGCTCGTGGGATATGGCCTGGTGGTCGGCCTGAACGGGACGGGAGACTCGCTGCGCAACGCTCCCTTCACCCGCCAGAGCCTCGAGGCGATGCTTGAGCGCCTGGGCGTCAATATCCGGGAGACGAACCTGAACACCAAGAACGTGGCGGCGGTGATGGTGACCGCCCGGCTCCCGCCCTTCGCCACGGCCGGGTCGCCAATCGACGCCTCGGTTTCAGCCATGGGGGATGCAAAGAGCCTTCTGGGCGGCACCCTCCTCGTCACCCCGCTCATGGGCGCCAACGGAGAAGCCTATGCCGTCGCCCAGGGCACCGTCCAAACGGGTTCTGTGTCGGCCGGCGGCGCTTCAGGGAGTTCCGTCACCAAAGGGGTTCCGACGGCGGGGCGGATCGCCGGCGGGGCGATCGTCGAACGTGAACTGGGTTTCCAGCTGGCGTCCATGCCCCAGATGCGCATGACCCTGCGCAATCCGGACTTCACCACCGCCCGCCGCGTCGCAGAGGCCGTCAATGGCGTCTATCCGGGAACAGCCGTCGTTGAGAACCCATCCATCGTGACGATGCGGCCCCCCATGGGGGTGAACATGATCGCCATGATTTCAAGGATCGAGAACCTGCCGGTCGACACTGACGAACCCGCCAAGGTTGTGATCGATGAAGTCGCCGGGGTCATCGTGATGGGCGATAATGTCCGCATCTCCACCGTCGCCATCGCCCAGGGCAACCTGACCATCCGGGTTCAGGAGACCCCCGCCGTCAGCCAGCCCAATCCCCTGGCCCAGGGACAAACCGTCGTGACGCCCCAGTCGAGCGTCAGTGTCGATGAAGAAAAGGGCCGGCAACTGATCACCCTGCGGAGCGGCGCGTCGCTGTCCAGCCTTGTTGCAGGTCTGAACACCCTCGGCGTGACCCCCCGGGACATGATCTCCATTCTTCAGGCCATCAAGGCCGCCGGC
>NZ_JADCBG010000138.1 GCF_020253645.1 Phenylobacterium sp. | reverse complement strand
CCACCAGCCAGGGCTGGCCGGTCCAGGCCTTGAGGCGGCCCACCAGGCGCTGGGCCAGATTGGCCGGGGCGCCGGGCGCGGGCTCGAACTCCAGGACGCCTGGCCGGAAGCTGACCGGGCGGACGAAGCGTTCGACATCCAGCTTCAGCGCGATGTCCCGCTCGGCGTCGATCCGGGCGACCAGGTCCTCGAAGGTCTGCAGGGTGGGCGCCTGGCGCGCCTCGAGCTGGGGGGAGGCCTGGGGAGAGGTCTGGGGCGAAAGCGCGCGTGCGGCGCCGCCCTGTCCCGCGCCGCCTGAGCCGCCACCGCCCGGGACGCCTCCACCGCCTGGGATCTCCCCGTTCCTGAGGAGCTTGAGCGCCTCTTCCGGACCGGGCAGGTCCGCGGCGTGGGCCAGGCGGATCAGGGCCATATCCGTGGCCGCCGCAGGGTCCGGCGCCCGCCCGACCTCCTCGTGGGCCCGGAGCAGCATCTGCCAGAGGCGGGCGAGGATAGGGGCGGAGACCGCCGCGCCGGCAGCGGCCAGTCGCGCGGCCTGGTCTTTCGGCAGGGTCAGGGCCTGGGGCCCCACCGCCCGGGCGACGGAGGCGCCGTGGACGTGCTCCATGAGGTCGAGGACCACCTGGGCGGGGTCGGCGCCGAGGGCGTAGAGGTGGCGGAAGGCGCTGACGGCGCCTCCCGGATCGCCCTTGAGGACATGTTCGAAGAGGTCGAGGGTCCCGGCCCGGTCGGCCAGGCCCAGCATGTCGCGGATCAGGGCGGCGGGGACCGTCTGCCCGGGCTCGGCCTGGACGATGGCCTGGTCCAGCAGGGACTGGGCGTCACGCACCGAGCCTTCGGCCGCCCGGGCGATGAGTGTCAGGCCCTCGGCGTCCACCCGCACGCCCTCGGCCTCCAGGATCATCTGCAGGTTGCGGATGATGTCCTCGGGCTCCACCCGTCGCAGGTCGAACCTCTGGCAGCGGGAGAGGATGGTGACGGGAACCTTGCGGATCTCGGTGGTGGCGAAGATGAACTTGGCGTGGGGCGGCGGCTCCTCGAGGGTCTTCAGGAGGGCGTTGAACGCCCCCGTCGAGAGCATGTGCACCTCGTCGATGATGTAGACCTTGTATCGGGCCTCCACCGGGGCGTAGCGCACCCCATCGAGCAGGTCGCGCATGTCGCCCACGCCGGTCCGGCTGGCGGCGTCCAGCTCCAGGACGTCCATGTGCCGGCCCTCGATGATGGCGCGGCAGTGCCGGCCCTCCAGGGAGAGATCCAGGCTGGGGGAGTCGACGGCGTCGGTGCGATAGTTCAGGGCCCGGGCGAGCAGGCGGGCCGTGGTGGTTTTTCCGACCCCCCTGACGCCCGTAAGCATGAAGGCGTGGGCGATGCGTCCCGCCGCAAAGGCGTTGCGCAGGGTCCGGACCATGGCCTCCTGGCCATAGAGGTCCTCGAAGGTCCGCGGGCGGTACTTGCGGGCGATGACGGTGTAGGCGGCGCCGGTCTGGACCGGGGCCGGCGCGGGGGTCTGCGAAGGCGCCGGACCGCCGAACATGTCCGCAGTGTCGGGATCACGCTCCGGCGCTTCGGGTTCGGGCGTGAGGTCTTCGTCGGCCATGGTCGCCATGCGGGCTGGGTGGAGATCGGACAACGACCCGGAACGGGACTCGTTACGGCTGCTTCCTTCCGGACCTGACCGGGTTGGCGAGGCGTCCGCCCGTCGCCGATCTCCAGCTCCTATATCGCGGTCCGGAGGCCTGCACGCAAGCGTGTGCAGATCACCTCCTGTGGGATAAAAGACGACTCATGTCCCGAGCCACGCCTCTGAACGCCTTCCAGAACACCTTTGCGGGCAATCCCCTCGATCGCGCCAGCGAGCATCGGAAGGATGTCGCCTGGCTGGCCGAGCGCCTCGCCTCGGACCAGTCTCTGGGACTTGTCCTCTGGAACGGTCGGGCCCTGGTCGAGCGCTCCTCCTCAGGGGGAGCCCAGATCGCCTACCTGCCTTCCCGCCTGGTTGAAGACCTTTCCGGCGGCCCGGAACGACTCCTGTTCATGGGGCTGTGGAAGGACACTGCGGTTTTCGCCGTCGACCTCGAAGGCTCCGCGGATCCGACCGACGGTCCCCTGCAGGGCATGGGTCGCTTCGAGGACGCCCGGACCTTGGCGTCCAGCCTGCCGCCCGGCGAGATCGCCATCGTCGGCACCGCCAAGGGCGTGTTCGAGTGGCGGCGGCGGCATCGGGCCTGCTCCGTCTGCGGTGAGCCGACCCAGGTCGTGGAGGGCGGCTGGAAGCGCGAGTGCCCGGCCTGCGGCGCGGAACACTTTCCCCGTACCGATCCCGTGGTGATCATGCTGGCTGTCCACGGGGACCGCTGCATGCTGGGCCGCCAGGAGGGCTGGCCCGCCGGCATGTTCTCGGCGCTTGCGGGATTCCTGGAGCCAGGCGAGAGCATAGAGGAGGCCTGCGCGCGGGAACTCTTCGAAGAGGCGGGGCTCCGGACGACCTCGGTCACCTATCACTCCACCCAGCCGTGGCCCTTCCCCAACTCGCTGATGATCGGCCTGATCGCGGAGGTCGACAGCGACGACGCCCGGCCTGACCAGACGGAGCTCTCCGAAGTGCGCTGGTACACCCGGGCCGAGGCGCGGGCGCTTCTCGCCGGCGAGATCAAGGGCAGTTTCGCCCCCGGCGGCATGGCCATCGCCCACCAGCTGATCAAGGCCTGGGCCGAGGAGTCCTGAGGCGGCAGGCGCCGTTGACCCCCTCACGCGTCGCCGGCGGGCGGGCTAGGCGACCTGGGCGCGGTAGGGGTCCGCCGGATAGACCCCGAGGATCTCGAACCGCTCCGAGAAGAACTGCAGTTCCTCGAAGGCCCGGGCGACCGCAGCATCCTCCGGCCGGCCGTCTATCTCGGAGTAGAAGAAGGTCGCGGTGAAGGCGGCGTTCTCCATGTAGCTCTCGAGCTTGGTCATGTTGACGCCATTCGTGGCGAAGCCCCCGAGGGCCTTGTAGAGAGCCGCCGGCAGGTTCCGGACGCGGAAGACGAAGCTGGTGACGCACTTCACGCCGGCCGCAGGCGCCGGGGCGTTGGCGTCGGCGGTCATGATCAGGAAGCGGGTGGTGTTGTTGTGGGTGTCCTCGATATCCCTCTCCAGGATCTCGAGGCCATAGAGCCGCGCCGCCAGGGCCGGGGCGATCGCCGCCTGGGTCCGGTCCGGGTGCTCGGAGAGCCGGCGGGCCGCCAGGGCGGTGTCGCTGACCGACTCGCGCGTCAGGCCCAGGCGCGTGATGACGCCTCGGCACTGGGCGAGGGCGAACGGCATCGAGGCGACGGACTTCAGGTCCTCTATCCGCACCCCTGGATTGGCCATCAGCTGGAAGTGAATGGGTTTGAAGTGCTCGCCGATGATCCGCAAGCCGGAAGATGGCAGGAGGTGGTGGACGTCCGCCACCCGCCCGGCGATGGAGTTCTCCACCGGGATCATGCCCAGCTGACAGTCCCCCGATCGGACCGCCTCGAAGGCGTCCTCGAAGGTGGCGCAGGGCACGGGGTCCATATCCGGGAAGGCGGCCTGGCAGGCCTCATGGCTGTTGGCCCCCAGCTCACCCTGAAAGGCGATCCGGTTTCGGTTCATGCCCGACCTCCGATTCTGCGGGCGTGGGCGCGGGCGCGCTCCAGGTCCGCGGGGTTGTCCACCGAGATCGGCGCCTCGTCCAGTACGGCCGACCAGATCGTCATGCCCAGCTCCAGCGCCCGAAGCTGCTCCAGCCGCTCGCGCTGCTCGAGAGGCGAGGGCGGGGCGGCGGTGAATCGCTCCAGCGCCGCCCTGCGATAGCCGTAGATTCCGTGGTGAATCCAGACCGGACCGTCGCCGTAAAGGACCGAGCGGGTGAAATAGAGGGCGCGGCCAGCCCGGCCCTTCGGGTCCATCGCCGCCACCACCTTGGGCATGTCCGGGTTTGTCCGGTCTGCAGGATCCGCCTCTGCGACCATGACCGTCGAGATGTCCGCCTCCGGGCGATGATCAAGAAGCCCGGCGCAGGCGCGGATGGCCTCCGGTGCGATGAAGGGGATATCGCCCTGAAGGTTGATCACCACGTCAAACCGGCCCGAAGGGTCAAGGTCCTCAAGGGCGGCGAGAATGCGATCCGACCCCGAGGCGAGGTCCGGGTCGGTCAGGACCGCCCTTCCACCCGCAGCCTGGACGGCCTCGACGATCTCCGCATCGCCGGCGGCCACGGCCACGGGTCCGACCTGCGCCGCTTCGGCCTGGCGCAGGACCCGCACGATCATCGGGACGCCGTCGATGTCCGCCAGGGGCTTTCCGGGCAGTCTCGTGGCGGCCATGCGTGCGGGGATGAGGAGGATCGGGGTCATGAACCTTTGCCCGGGTCCATCTGCCCGGTTGCGCGAGCGCCGGTAGCGTGTAAGAGACGCGAACGCAATAAGGGGTCGGGAATCTCCGGTCCTGCGGGGCCGGGACCCGGCCTTCGGATTTGGGTGACGGGGCTTCGGTCCCTGAGAAATCGGTTTCGGGACGATGAGCAATCTGACCTTCAATAAGATCGCAGGCGCCGGGCTCGCGACCGCTCTGGCGATCGTCGGGCTCCGGGAAGTCGGCATTGTCCTCTTCAATGTCGAGGCTCCCGAGAAACCCGGATATGTCATCGAGGCCACCGTCGAAGGTGGCGGAGAGGCGGCGGCCGAGGAAGTCATGCCCGATTTCGGAACCGTGCTTCCGGTGGCGGACATCCAGGCGGGCCAGGCGGTCTTCGCCAAGTGTCAATCCTGCCACAATGTCGCCGAGGGCGGCGCAAACGGCATCGGTCCCAACCTCTGGGGCATTGTCGGGCACAAGCCCGGCGGCCATGCCGGATACGCCTATTCGACGGCCATGGTGGAGTTTGGCGCAAAGCAGCCGGTCTGGGACGACCTGCACCTCTACGAGTACCTTCGCGCGCCCCAGAAGTACATTCCGGGCACCAAGATGTCCTTCGTCGGCCTGAAGAAGTCCGAAGACCGCGTGAACATCATCGCCTATCTGCGTGCGCAGGGCGCCACATTGCCCCTGCCGGCGCCGAACCCGGCCGCCGCCGCCCCTGCGGAAGCGCCGGCCGAAGGCGCCGCGCCGGCCGCAGAGGGTGCTGCAGCACCGGCCGCGGGCGCGCCTGCGCCCGCCGCCTGATATCTTTCCGGTCCGGACTGGGTCATCCTCCGGGGCGCAGGCGCGCCGACGGCCGCCGGAACGCCAGGATATCGCCGCCCCCGGCGCCTGCGATCCGGGTCCGGGCCTCCGCCAGAGGCTCCTTCACCACAGCCATGTGATGCGCGTTGGCGTGCACGATATGCCTGTCGTCGGTCATCATCGCCACATGTCCCCGCCAGAAGACCAGATCGCCCCGCGTGAGGGCCGTTTCCGGGACCGGTGCGCCCAGGCCCTGCTGAAGGTCGGAATCCCTGGGGCAGGCCCGTCCGCAGGCCAGAAGGACCTGTTGAACCAGCCCGGAACAGTCCAGGCCGCATCCTTCCCGCCCGCCCCAGAGGTAAGCGGCTCCGATGAGCGCCTCGGCAAGACCCGCCGGGTCTTCTGACGGCTCTCCGATCGGGGACAGGTGCGCCGCAGGAATCCAGAGGCCCGCGTCGGACAGACAGAGGGCGCCCTCCCGGGCCGTAATGGTGACCAGGCTGTTCAGCGAGATCGGCCCCGACGGCCGGGACTTGATGCTGGGCGCCTCGAAGCCGTAGGTCAGGATCACGCCGACCCTGTGGGTGGGGGCGGGGCCCTCCGGCGCAAGGGCGCCGAAGGCGACGTACCCCACATAACCATCCCGGACGGCCTGCCCCCAGGCGTAGCCGTCTCTGGTCTCAAGGATGTCGAACCGCTCTCCGAGCAGCAGCTGGTCGATCTGCTCGGATCCCTGGGTCGGTTCCCGCCTGATCGCCGCTGAGGGGACCACCGCCTGCATGCGCTGCGGCCTTGCGTAACGGGAGGCCGCCCGCCTGCCCTCGAGGGCGGCGTCGGCGAGGTCCGCCCGCGCCAGGGTCAGCCGGGGATCTCCGTTCACGTGTAGCGGGCCTTCAGCATGGCGAACAGGGCGCGGATGGCCTGCGCCTCACCGCCTGAGGGTGATCCCGGCTGGCCCCGGGGGTTCCAGGCGAAAATGTCGAAATGGGCCCAGGCCCCGGAAGGCGCGAACTTCTGCAGGAACAGGGCGGCGGTCATGGCCCCGGCCTGGGCCCAGGCGTCGGGGTCGTTCTTGAGGTCTGCGATCTCTGAATCCAGAGATGGCAGGTAGCCCTTCCACAGAGGGAGGCGCCAGACCGGATCTTGCGCCTTGCGGGCGCCAGACTCGATCGCAGAGGCCAGGGCCTCGTCATCCGTGAAGAAGGGGGGCAGCTGGGGGCCCAGGGCGACCCGGGCGGCGCCGGTCAGCGTGGCGAGGTCAAGGGTCAGGTCCGGACGAAGCTCTGTCGCCCGGGTCAGGGCGTCGGCCAGGATCAACCGACCCTCGGCGTCCGTGTTGCCGACCTCGACGCTTAGTCCCTTCCGCGTGGCCAGCACATCTCCCGGTCGCATGGCGTCGCCGCCGATCGCGTTCTCGACTGCAGGGACGAGGATCGACAGCCGGACCGGCAGACCGGCCTCCATCACCATCGCCCCGAGGGCCAGAACATGGGCGGCGCCGCCCATGTCCTTCTTCATCAGCCGCATGCCTGCCGACGGCTTGATGTCCAGGCCGCCGGTATCGAAGACAACTCCCTTCCCCACCAGGGCCACCACCGGCGCATCCGCCTCGCCCCAGGTGATCTCGATCATTCGCGGCTCCCGCCCGGGCGCGGCGGCGCGGCCCACCGCATGGACTGCGGGATACCCCTTCGCGAGAAGCGCCTCGCCGACGATCACGTCGATCCGGGCGCCGAAGCGGCCGGCGAGATCACGCGCGGCGGCTTCCAGTTCCGCCGGGCCAAGGTCGTTCGCGGGCGTGTTGATGAGGTCCCTGGCCAGGGCGCATGCGGAAGCGATGCTTGTCACACTGGCTTCGTCGGCGCCGGGGACGACCAGCCTGGGGGGCGCAGCATCCCGTCGCTTGTAGCGCTCGAACCGGTAGAGACCCAAGGCAAAGGCGAGGGCGGCGTCGGTGGGGTCCAGTCCGCCGGGGGCGCCCTGAAGCGAGAAGGCTCCTGCCGGCAGACGGCCCGCGAGGGTCCGGAAGGCGCTCACGTCTCCGGGATGAGGCCCTAGTCCAAGGATGACCCTCGCCGGCGATCCGTCGGGCCCGGGAACCAGAACCACCTGCCCTGCGCGGGCCCGGAATTCCGGCCCCGCAAGGCCCAGCTCCAGGGCGGATGCGGTCTGTCGCCAGGCCTCCAGGGCCTCCTCGCAGAGGGCGGTGACGGGCGCAGGCGCACCGGAGGAGTCCGGGGTTCGGGCTTCAGGCATTGTCCGCTCTCCCAATCCGCCCGTTTCGGGCCACTCAGGCCATTTGGGCGAATCCGGCGCGGGCCGCAACGGGCGTCAGGACGACCTGAAGCCCCGGCTGCAGGTCAGCGGGGCGCGGCTCGCAGGGCCGGCGGGGAGTCGGGCGTGGGCTGCAGTGAGGGTGCAAGGCTCGCCGCAGTCAGCAGCACAGCCGCAATCAGGGCTGCTACGAGCCCGTATTCGACGACCGGCGCGGAGGCCTCCTCGCGGAGGACCTTGGCGAGTAACCTGGACATTCTGTTCTCCCGCGACACGGGAGGGCGGGAGTCCCCACGCCCCGGCTGAGCCTTTCGGCTTCCCCGCGCACTTCCAGCTACCATTGGCCCATAGGCCTTAACGGCCGGTAAATCCCGCCCGGGCGGCCCGGTTGCCGGGGTGGTTCGTCAGGCTCCGAGGGTCCGACCGCCGCCGCGCACATATCCCAGGCCGATCAGGCCCGCCGCCAAGGGGGATACCATAAACCAGCATTTCCGGGGCCCGCCACTTCATGACGCCGACGGCGTAGACGCAGGCGTAGATGAGGATGGCGTTCATTCCGTCCGGCTTGGCCCACCAGAGGGCGACCATCATCGGGATCATCCCTGCCATCACCAGGGCGAGCCATGCCTTGCGCGGTCCAAGCTGATTTAAGGAGGCGCCGAGGAAGGGCGCCGTGGCCAGGATGATCCAGCCCGCATACTGGCTCCACTGTGAGATCACCGCCTGTCCGCAGACGGGGTCTCCCACCATGACCCCCGCCACCTAGGGCGAGACGATGTAGATGTTGACCAGGATCACATAAGGGTTCCGGGCGCCCTCGAAGACCGACCATGCGATCGCTCCCCGGCTCATCAGCCCGTCGCCGGCGAGGGAAGTCGGAAGTGAGCGCGGCGCCGGACTCGACTCCTCGCCGGACCGGCCGGAAGATGTCCTTCCAGAAGAAAAGACGGAGGGAGCGCACCGTGGGACTTCTCGACGGAAAGGTGGCGATCATCACCGGAGCGGGCGGCGGTTTGGGTGAGGCTTACGCCCGGCTGTTCGCCCGGGAAGGCGCAGCCGTCGTCGTCAATGACCTGGGGGGCGCCCGCGACGGCTCGGGCGACGGGTCGGTCAGTGCGGCGCAGAAGGTGGTCAACGACATCCTGGCGGAAGGCGGGCGGGCGGTGGCCAACGGCGACGACGTCTCGACCATGGAAGGCGGCGAGAACATCCTGAAGACGGCGCTGGACGCCTTCGGCCAGGTCGACATCCTGGTCTGCAATGCGGGGATTCTACGCGACAAGACCTTCGCCAACACCTCCGAGGCCGACTGGGACCTGGTGGTCAAGGTCCACCTGAAGGGGACTTACTGCTGCACCATGCCGGTCTGGAAATGGCTCAAGGACAACGGCCGGCCGGGAACCATCGTCATGACCAGCTCGACCTCCGGTCTCTACGGCAACTTCGGCCAGTCCAACTACGGCGCCGCCAAGGCCGGCATCTACGGCTTCATGCGCGTCCTGGCCATCGAGGGGCGCAAGTACGGCATCCGCGTTATGGGCCTTGCGCCGGGGGCCTATACCCGGATGACGTCGGATCTTCCCGGTCGGGCGGGCCGTGAACCGGATCCGTTGAGCCTGCCGGAGAACGTCGCCCCGGGCGTGCTCTACATGGTCTCTGACCTGGCCGCCGACCATACCGGCAAGGTGCTGGGCGTGTCCTCCAGGGGTGTCCGGGAGATCAAGATGCTGGAGACCGAGGGGTTCCAGCCAGGCCGGCCCTACACAGCCCGGGAAGTGGCCGAGAACGCCGACAAGGTGTTCTTCGCCGAAAGCCCGACCCGGACTGCGCCGGTCCGCTGACGACGGGCTCCGCCGTCAGCCAGTGAAGGTGGCGATGCGCTGGTCCAGCGCCTCCCGGACGGCGGGCCATTCGGGCGCGATGATCGAGTAGACGGCGGTGCTGCGCCTGCGGCCTGTCCAGACAACGCGGTCCCATCTCTGGACGCCTTCGAAGCGGGCGCCGAGTTTCAGGACCGCCGCCCGCGACCTCGCATTGATCTCATCGACGTGAAACTGGACCCGGCCGAAGCCGATGTCGAAGGCTTCGGCGAGCAGCAGTCGCTTGGCGGACGGGTTGACCGGCCCGCCCCGGGCTTCCGGCGCATAGTAGGTCAGTCCGATCTCCAGAGCGGCGTTGGCCGGGTCGATCTTCAGGAAGGCGGTGATCCCGACGCAACGGCCGCCGGTCATGACGGCGAAGTGCCGGCTTGTCCCGGACTCGGCGTCCGCGACGCGCTTTCGGGTCCAGAACCGGTCGAATTGCTCGTCCAGGAGGCTCAGAGAGTACTGGGCTTCCCAGATCCACGGATCTGCTGCGCAGGCGGCCCTGAGGGGTTCGCGGTGGGCCTCGGAGAGAGGCTCCAGGGTCACGAAGGCGTTGCTGAGGCTGCGGTGGGGCCAGTCCGGGATCATGCCCCATGCTGCCTGCCCAAGGGGGAGATGGCCAGCCTGTCTTGAGCCTGATCAAGGACGAACGTCGTCCCGGGTCGGACGGTGCCGCAGGGACGACAGTGCTTCCAGGAAAGGCCTCGCCATGGATTTCGAGTACTCCCCCAGGCAGAAGGAACTCATCCGCCGTGTCAGCAGGTTCATGGACGAGCACGTCCACCCCGCCGTTCCCCTGTATGAGGCCCAGCAGGCCGAGGGGGATCCCTGGAAGGTCATTCCCGTCGTCGAGGAGTTGAAGGCCAAGGCCCGCGCCGCCGGGCTGTGGAACATGTTCATGCCGCCGGACTCCGGCCACCCCCACGTGGACGACACCTTCGTCTTCGAGGGCGTGCAGCTGTCGAACCTGGAGTACGCCCCGATCGCCGAGATCATGGGGCGGGTCAGCTTTGCGTCCGAGGTCTTCAACTGCTCGGCGCCGGATACGGGCAACATGGAGGTGCTGAACCGCTTCGGCACGCGCGAGCAGAAGGACCGCTGGCTGGTCCCGTTGATGCGCGGCGAGATCCGCTCGGCCTTCCTGATGACCGAGCCCCTGGTGGCCTCCTCGGACGCCACCAACATCGAGACCCGCATCGACCGGGACGGGGACGACTATGTGATCAATGGCCGCAAGTGGTGGTCTTCCGGGGTAGGTGACCCGCGTTGCAAGGTCGCCATTGTCATGGGCAAGACCAACACCGAGGCCGCCCTTCACGCTCAGCAATCCCAGGTCCTGGTCCCCCTGGACACGCCCGGGATCAAGGTCCTGCGCATGCTGCCGGTGTTCGGCTACGACGACGCTCCTCATGGCCACGCCGAGGTGCTGCTCGAGAATGTCCGGGTCCCGGTGGAGGAGTCCCTGGTGTTGGGCGAGGGCCGGGGTTTCGAGATCAGCCAGGCCCGCCTTGGGCCCGGCCGGATCCATCACTGCATGCGCACCATCGGCGCGGCCGAGGTCGCCCTGGAGAAGATGTGCCGCCGGCTGATGACCCGGAAGGCCTTCGGCAAGTACATCTCCGAGCACTCCGTCTGGGAGGAGCGCATCGCCCGCGCCCGGATCGACATCGAGATGACCCGCCTGCTCTGCCTGAAGGCGGCGGACATGATGGACAAGGCCGGGAACAAGGTCGCCCGGATGGAGATCGCCATGATCAAGGTCCAGGCGCCGAACATGGCCATAAAGGTCATCGACGACGCCATCCAGGCCCATGGCGGCGGCGGCGTGACCAGCGATTTCGGCCTGGCCAAGGCCTATGCCGGCCAGCGGACCCTGCGTCTCGCAGACGGTCCGGACGAGGTTCACAATCGCACCATCGCCCGGATGGAGCTGGCCCGGTATGGCGACCTGCAGATGAAGATCCGGGCCGAGCGCGACGCGGAAAGGGTTCCCGTCGGCATGCGCTAGGTTCCGCCGCCCCTGTCGGCTCCGGGGCCCGAGCTTACCTTGAGGGCAGAGAGTCTGCGGCCGCGCACGCCCGGCGCATCAGGGCCGCGTCGTCCGCTCCGTCCGCCTTCTTTGGCGCCGCACTTCGCCATTCACCGGAGATTTCAAGCGGCTTCTTCGGCGAATAGCCGCCCATGGAGATCAGGGTGTTGGCCTTGCAGTCGAGGGCGTAGACGAAACCCACGCCATCCGCAGCGCCGGGGCCTGAGGGGCCCATGCGGGGATTGGCCCCCACCTTGCCGATGGCGGTCAGCACCACGACGCGGCCGGAGGCCGCATCGCGGTAGGAATAGGCGGAGTCCAACGACCACTGCAGTCCCCGATCGGTCGGTTCGGTATAGGATACCCAGGTCTCTGCGGCGGCGGGCAGGGCGAGGGCGAGAGCCGAAATGGCGGAGATCACAGGGGCTCGGCGCATGGGCGTTTCCTTGTTATGGCGTCACAGAACGGCGCGACCATATCTGCGGCGAGGCCGAGGGTCCAACCTGAACTGTCAGCGGCTTTCCTGGTTCAGGGCGCTTGACTCAGCCTGTCGCCGACCCTACCTCCGCCACGCGTTAGCACTCGGGTGCGGCGGCTGCCAACGAGGCCCCAGCCCGGATGATCTCAAAACACTCGTCCTGAACGGAGAGACAAAGATATGGCGTTTCGTCCCCTCGGTGACCGCGTCCTCGTGAAGCGCGTCGAAGAAGAACAGAAGACCAAGGGCGGGATCATCATCCCCGACACCGCCAAGGAAAAGCCCCAGGAGGGCGAGGTCATCGCCGTCGGCCCCGGCGCCCGCGACGAATCCGGCAAGGTCCAGCCCCTCGACCTCAAGAAGGGCGACCGGATCCTGTTCGGCAAGTGGTCCGGCACCGAAGTCAAGATCGACGGCGCTGACCTCCTGATCATGAAGGAAAGCGATGTCCTGGGCGTGATCGAATAGATCCCCCGACGGCTTTCCACACCCAATAATCCCTTTCCGAAAGAGTAGGCCAATGGCTGCTAAAGACGTCTATTTTGGTTCGGACGCCCGCGACAGGATGCTGCGCGGCGTCAACACCCTCGCCAACGCCGTGAAGGTGACCCTCGGCCCCAAGGGCCGCAATGTCGTGATCGAGAAGTCCTTCGGGGCTCCGCGCTCCACCAAGGACGGCGTGTCCGTCGCCAAGGAAATCGAGCTGGCTGACCGCTTCGAGAACCTCGGCGCCCAGCTGATCCGTGAGGTCGCCTCCAAGACCAACGACAAGGCCGGCGACGGCACCACCACCGCCACCGTCCTGGCCCAGGCCATCGTGGTCGAAGGCATGAAGTCGGTCGCCGCGGGCATGAACCCGATGGACCTGAAGCGCGGCGTCGACAAGGCCGTGGCCAAGGTGGTCGAGTCCATCCGCGAGTCCTCGCGCAAGGTCACCACCAACGCCGAGATCGCCCAGGTCGGCACCATCTCCGCCAACGGCGACACCGAGGTCGGCGAGATGATCGCCAAGGCCATGGACAAGGTCGGCAACGAAGGTGTCATCACCGTCGAGGAGGCCAAGACCGCCGAGACGGAACTCGACGTCGTCGAGGGCATGCAGTTCGACCGCGGCTACCTGTCGCCCTACTTCATCACCAACGCCGACAAGATGGAGGCTGAACTCGACGAGCCCCTCATCCTGCTCTTCGAGAAGAAGCTCACCTCCCTCCAGCCCCTGCTGCCGGTCCTCGAGGCCGTGGTGCAGTCCGGCCGTCCCCTGCTGATCATCGCCGAGGACGTCGAGGGCGAGGCCCTGGCCACCCTGGTGGTCAACAAGCTGCGCGGCGGCCTGCGGGTCGCAGCGGTCAAGGCGCCCGGCTTCGGCGATCGCCGCAAGGCCATGCTGGAGGACATCGCCATCCTGACCGGCGGCGAGCTGATCTCCGAGGACCTCGGCATCAAGCTTGAGAACGTGACCCTCGACATGCTGGGCCGCGCCAAGAAGGTGTCCATCACCAAGGACGACACCACCATCGTCGACGGCGCCGGCGCCAAGGACGGCATCGAGGCCCGCATCGGCCAGATCAAGCGCCAGATCGAGGACACCACCTCGGACTACGACAAGGAAAAGCTGCAGGAGCGGCTGGCCAAGCTGGCCGGCGGCGTCGCCGTGATCCGCGTCGGCGGCTCGACCGAGGTCGAGGTGAAGGAAAAGAAGGACCGCGTCGACGACGCCCTCAACGCCACCCGCGCGGCGGTCGAGGAAGGCATCGTCCCCGGCGGCGGCGTGGCCCTGCTGAAGGCCTCCAAGGCCCTCGACGGCCTCAAGGGTGACAATGACGACCAGGAGGCCGGCGTCGCCATCGTGCGTCGCGCCCTCCAGGCCCCGATCCGGCAGATCTCCGAGAACGCCGGCGTCGAAGGCTCGATCGTGGTCGGCAAGGTGCTCGAGAACAGCTCGCCCACCTTCGGCTTCAACGCCCAGACCGAAGAGTACGTGGACATGGTCAAGGCCGGCGTCATCGACCCGGCCAAGGTGGTCCGCACCGCCCTGCAGGACGCCGCCTCGGTGGCCGGCCTGCTGATCACCACGGAAGCCGCTATCGTCGAGGCCCCCAAGAAGGGCGGCGCCGGCGGCGCTCCTGGCATGCCCGGCGGCATGGGCGGCATGGGCGACATGGACTTCTGATCCAGGTCGTTTCCCGAAAGTCCAGGGGGGCGGAGCCGGCGGCTCCGCCCCCCTTTTTCTTGGCCGGGGTTTCAGCCGTTCCGGGCGGTGAGCCGCCTGAGGTCGCCGAGCAGCATGTGCGCCGCCCAGCTGGTGATCCCGGTGATCAGGGCCGCAAGGAAGGCCGGCGTGAAGCCCTGCACCTCGAAGCCCGGAAGAAGGCGCGAAACCAGGAGGATCATCCCTGCGTTGATGACCAGGAGGAAGAGCCCGAAGCTGAGGACAGTCAGCGGAAGGGTCAGAAGGATCAGCAAGGGTCGAAGGAGGGCGTTCACCACGCCCAGGAGCAGGGCCGCCAGTACGAGCGTCAGGGGCGCGTCGTAGGTGATTCCGTCCACCAAACGGGCGGCGATGGCGAGACCGAAGGCGGCGAAGGCGGCGCGAATCAGAAAATGCAGCATCACATGCCTCCTCTGCACCGCCCCGGTGCGCGGACGCGAGGCGACCGGGGAAGCATGAGGGACCCCGGGGTGGGATGACAAGCCCCGTCACCCCAGGCAGCGGAATTCGCGCGCCGCCCGATTGACGCCGCAGACTGGCCGGTCTGTGCTGACGTTCTCTGCGGAGTCTGCATGATGAATCGTTTCTTCCCGCCCGGCCGCCTCGCCAGCCTCGGCTGCGCAGGTCTGCTCCTGGCGACAACCGGGCCGCTTCAGGCCGCCCCGCCCCCGTCAGGGGATGGTCTCTTCATCAGTCCCTTTGGCGAACCCTTCCGGTCTGCGGCGGGGCTCGCCGACTGGTTCTCCGCCGCCGACGCGGACCGGAACGGCATCTTGAACGTCAAGGAATTCACCGCCGACGGGCTCCGGTTCCACGCCCGGCTAGACGCCGATCGGGACGGCCGCGTCGACGGATTCGAGAATACGACCTACGAAAACCAGGTGGCGCCTGAGATCCTGCCCCAATCCGCGGCCTTCCGCCCTGACCAGAACGGGGCTTCCGCTCCGGCGCCGAGGGCCCGTGGCCTGGATGGAGCCTCCTCGTTTGGCCTTCTGGATGAGCCCCAGCCTGTCCGCGGCGCGGACCGGAACTTTGACGGCCGGGTCACGGCGGATGAGCAGGGCCTGGCGGCGGCCCGGCGTTTCACCCTTCTGGAGACAACGCCCGGCGCAGGCCTCACCCTGCCGGAGCTCGAGTCCCGGCTCAAGGCCCGACAGCCCCCTCCGCCCGGAGCGGGGTGGTTCTTCAGGCGACGGCCGGGCTAAGGTCCGGGATGGTCTCGGTCAGGCGGCCGCCGATCCGGATCGGCGCGATCCGTCGGGCCAGGCCCGTGGCGTCGTCGGTTTCGACAAAGACCCCGCAGACCGTCGCCGGGCCCTCCGCCGGCCTGAAGCGGCCGCCGGAGATCCGGGTGGTGAACCGGCGGAGCGGCTCCTCCTTCATGTTCCCGATGACGCTGTCATAGTCAGCGCAGGCGCCTGCATCGGTCTGGTAGGCGGTGCCGCCGGGGAGGATCTGGGCGTCGGCGGTGGGCACGTGGGTGTGGGTGCCAACGACCAGGCTGGCGCGCCCGTCGCAGAAATGGCCCATGGCCATCTTCTCGGAGGTGACCTCGGCGTGCATGTCGACCACGACGGCGTCGGCCACCATGCCCAGGGGCGCCTTCTCCAGCTCGCGGTCCACGGCGGCGAAGGGATCGTCCAGGCTGTCCATGTGGACGCGGCCCAGAAGGTTGATCACCAGGATCCGGCGCCCGCCGGAGGTCTCGAACAGGTTGGCGCCCAGGCCCGGGGCGTCGGCCAGCACCGGATAGTTCAGCGGCCGGATCAGCCGGGGCTCCCGGACGATGTAGGTCAGGGCCTCCTTCTGGTCCCAGGCGTGATTGCCCAGGGTCAGGCAGTCGGCGCCGGCGTCGAACAGGTCCCGGGCGGTGCGTTCGGTGATGCCGAATCCCGCCGCGGCGTTCTCGGCGTTGACGATCACGAACTCGAGGTCGAGGCGACGGCGGAGGCCGGGCAGGTGGTCGGCCAGGCCGTCCCGGCCCGACTTGCCGACCACGTCTCCGAAAAAGGCGAAACGCATGCTCTTCCTTCAGGCTTCCGGGAGGCGGCGGTATCCGGCCTCTGTGAGGACCGCGTCAAGTTTCTGATCGTGGGGCTCCAGGTCCAGCCTGTCCACCTCCTGGCCTGCATAGGCCAGGCCGAGCACGAAGACAGGACCTGCGCGGCGCAGGCCCTCCAGGGCGCGATCATAGTGCCCGCCCCCCTGCCCCAGGCGGCCGCCGAAACGGTCGAAGCCGACAAGGGGGGTGATGACGAGGTCGGGGCGTCGCTCGGGACGGTCCGGGTGCGGGGCGGGGACGCCGGCGGCGTCGGGGGCGAGGGGCGCCTCTGGCGGGGCGTCCAGGAATCTCAGCCGCCCGTCCTCGGACACCCGCGGCAGGAGCCTCTCGGCGCCCAGGGTCAGTAGCCGCACCGAAAGGGGGCCGGGATCGATCTCGCCGCCCGCCGGAAGATAGGCGGCGAAGGTGCGGACCGGGGGCAGGCTGTCCGGGGGGAGAAGGCGGGCCGCAGCCTCGCCCGCATCCGGCGAGGCGACCGCTAGGGCCCTTCGCCGGCGCCGGAGGCGTCTTCGCAGGTCCTGTCGGGAGTCTGGGTCAGGGTCGTTGGACGGCAAGGCGTGTCCGGGAAAAGAGGTGGCGGCGCCGCGGGAACCGTGAAGGACTGTTCAATCCCCTCGACCTGGATGACCAGGTGGGCGCCATGTGCCCGGGTCCACGGACCCGGACAGGGACAGCTCCCTTCGAGTGAATTAAGGTCGCTGGGATTAGTCGCCTTCGACGCGAGCCGCAGCAGGACCCGCCACCCACCAATCTAGGCCTCGGGGGGCCTCGCGGCAAGGCGGACGGCCCGCGAGGCGGTTCAGGCCCCCGCCAGCTTTTCGATCCTGCGGGCGGCGGCCTCCAGGGCGGCGGTGGCGCGGCTCTCGATCCCGCCGGCCTCAGCCTGCAGGCGCGCATGCTCGGACTGCAGGCCGGCGTGCCGGCCGCGCAGGTCCGCAAGCTCGTCGGCCAGAAGCAGGGCGGCCATCAGGAAGAGCCGGGTCTCGCCCAGTTGGCCGACATCCTGGGAGACTTGCCGGACCTGGGCGTCGAACAGGCGGGCGAGTTCCGTGAGGTGGGCCTCCTGGCCGTCCTCGCAGCCGACCACGTAGGGCCGGCCATTCACGCTGAGGGTCACCTGGGCCATGGATCAGTCTCCCCTGCCGGCGCCCAGCACCGCCTCGATCTCGGCGATGGCCTGACCGAGGGCGCGGGAGGCCTCGGCGCCGGCGGCCTTAAGGTCGCGTTCGCGCTGGCGGCTCTGCTCGAGCTCCGCGGCGAGGCTGTTGCGGGCCGGATCAAACAGTTCGCCCTCTCCGCCGGCCCGGCGCCCAGCCAGCTCCTGTTCGAGCAGGGACAGGGCGCGGTCAAGCCGCCGGGCGGCCTGGTCGAGGGCGGATTCGTCCTGGGTCATGCGGGACTCCGGAGGTTGCCGCCCTTCTATAGCGCTATCCGCCGCGGCGCCGGAACACTTACCTTTCTTGACCCTTCCGGTCCCCTGTGCGAGGCCGGAGGGCCCCAGCCGAAAACCGGATTCCCGCCATGCCTGTCTCGCCCGTGAAAATGGCCGACGCCATCCGCGTCCTTTCCATGGATGCGGTGCACAAGGCGAAATCAGGCCACCAGGGCATGCCGATGGGCATGGCCGACGTGGCCACCGTCCTCTGGACCAGGTTCCTGAAGTATGACGCGTCTCGCCCCGACTGGGCGGATCGCGACCGCTTTGTCCTGTCGGCCGGCCACGGCTCGATGCTGATCTACGCGCTCCTGCACCTGACCGGCTTCAAGGCCGTGACCATGGACCAGATCCGCAACTTCCGGCAGTGGGGCTCCAACACGCCCGGGCACCCGGAATACGGCCATACGCCGGGGGTGGAGACCACCACAGGCCCCCTCGGCCAGGGCCTCGCCACCGCCGTCGGCATGGCCATGGCCGAGCGCCACCTGGCCGCCCGCTTCGGCGAGGACCTGGTGGATCACCGCACCTGGGTGATCGCCGGCGACGGCTGCCTGATGGAGGGCGTCAGCCATGAGGCCGCCTCCATCGCCGGCCGGTTCCGGCTGAACCGGCTGACCGTCCTGTTCGACGACAACAACACCACCATCGACGGCGAGGCGACCATCGCCGAGACCGGCGACCAGCTGGCCCGCTTCAAGGCCTATGGCTGGGCCGTGAAGGCCGTGGACGGCCACGACCACGGCAAGATCGCCGCCGCCCTGCGCTGGGCGACCAAGCAGGACCGCCCGACCCTGATCGCCTGCCGCACCAAGATCTCGAAGGGCGCCGGACCCAAGGAGGGCGACCCCCATAGCCACGGCTACACCCTGTTCGATCCCGAGATCGCCGAGTCCCGCAAGGCCATGGGCTGGGACCTGCCGCCCTTCGAGCTGCCCGACGACCTCGTGAAGGCCTGGCGCCGGGCCGGCCGCCGGGGCGGTCGCACCCGCAAGGCCTGGCAGGCCCGCCTTGCAGCTTCGGCGAAGGCCGCCGACTTCCAGCGCGCCATTTCCGGCGAGATTCCGGCCGGCGCCTTCGAGGCCCTCGACGCCCACATCGCCGCGGCGGTGGACGCCAAGCCTGCGGCGGCCACCCGCCAGCACTCCGGCTCGGCCCTCGACCACCTCTTCCCGGCCATCCCCGAGATGATCGGCGGCTCGGCTGACCTGACCGGCTCGAACAACACCTTCGTCAAGGGTACGCCCGCCTTCGACGTCCCCGACTATTCGGGCCGCTACGTCCACTGGGGCGTGCGCGAACACGGCATGGCGGCGGCCATGAACGGCATGGCCCTGCATGGCGGCGTGATCCCCTTCTCGGGCACCTTCCTGGTCTTCTCGGATTACTCGCGCCCCGCCATCCGCCTGGGCGCCCTGATGGGGGCCAGGGTCGTCCATGTGATGACGCACGACTCCATCGGCGTCGGCGAGGACGGCCCCACCCACCAGCCGGTCGAGCACGTGGCCTCGCTCCGGGCCATGCCCAACCTGCTTGTCTTCCGCCCGGCCGACGCCGTGGAGACCGCGGAGTGCTGGAAGCTGGCCGTCTCGGCGAAGACCACGCCGTCTGTCATGGCCCTGTCCCGGCAGAAGACCCCCGCCGTGCGCACCACCGCCTCGGGCGAGAACCTGTCGGCCCACGGCGCCTACCAGCTGGCCGCCGCCGGATCGCCCGCCCGGGTCACCCTTTTCGCCTCCGGCACAGAGGTGGCCGTGGCCCTGGCCGCCCGCGACCTGCTCGAGGCTGACGGCATAGGGACCCGCGTGGTGTCCACCCCCTGCTGGGAGCTCTTCGAGGCGCAGACCGACCGCTACAAGGCCGCCGTCATCGGCGAGACCGAGGTGAAGGCCGCGGTCGAGGCGGGCGTGCGCATGGGCTGGGACCGGTTCATCGGCGCGGGCGGCGTCTTCGTCGGCATGGAGGGCTTCGGGGCCTCGGCGCCCGCTGAGCGTCTCTATGAGGGCTTCGGCATCACGGCGCGGGCGGTGGCGGACGCCGTCCGCCAGAAGCTGGGCTGAGCCGTGGCCCCCGCCCGTCGGTTCGGCACGCCCCTGTCGCCCTCCGCCGTCCGGGTCCTGCTGCTGGGATCGGGCGAGCTCGGCAAGGAGGTGGTGATCGAACTGCAGCGCCTGGGGTGCGAGGTCATCGCCGCCGACCGCTACGCGGACGCCCCGGCCATGCAGGTCGCCCACCGCAGCCACGTCCTGGCCATGACCGACGCGGCCGCCCTGCGCGCCCTGGTGGAGGCCGAGCGCCCGGACCTCATCGTCCCCGAGATCGAGGCCATCGCCACGGACGAGCTGGTGCGGATCGAGGCCGAGGGCCTCGCCGCCGTCATCCCCACCGCCCGGGCCGCCCAGCTGACCATGAACCGCGAGGGCATCCGCCGACTGGCCGCCGAGACCCTCGGCCTGCCCACCTCGTCCTACGCCTTCGCCAGCTCCGAGTCCGAGCTGGCTGAGGCGGCGGCGAAGGTCACGGGCTTTCCCTGCTTCGTGAAGCCGGTGATGAGCTCCTCCGGCAAGGGCCAGTCCTTCGTCGAGGGGCCGGAAGGGATCGCCGCCGCCTGGCGCTACGCCCTTGAGGGCGGCCGGGTCGAGCAGCCCCGGGTCATCGTCGAGGGCCGGGTCGACTTCGACTTCGAGATCACCCAGCTCACCGTCCGCAGCCTCGGCGCCGACGGGGCGGTGCGCACCGACTTCTGCGCTCCCATCGGCCACCGCCAGGTCAAGGGCGACTATGTGGAGAGCTGGCAGCCCCAGGCCATGTCCTCCGCCGCCCTCGCCCGGGCGCGGGAGATCGCCGGCGCCGTGACCGCCGACCTCGGGGGCCTTGGCGTCTTCGGCGTGGAGCTCTTCGTGAAGGGCGACGAGGTCTGGTTCTCCGAGGTCAGCCCGCGGCCGCACGATACGGGCCTGGTCACACTGGCCACCCAGGTCCAGAGTGAGTTCGCCCTTCACGCCCGGGCCATCCTCGGCCTGCCGGTGGACGCCGGACTGCGTGAGACCGGAGCCAGCGCCGTGATCTACGGCGGGATGGAAGCCCGCGGCGTCACCTTCGAGGGGGTGGCCGAGGCCCTGTCCGTCCCGGGGGCGGATCTTCGCCTCTTCGGCAAGCCGGAGGCCTTCGAGCGCCGCCGGATGGGGGTGGCCCTGGCCCGCGCCGACGATGTCGAGACCGCCCGCACCCGGGCGGTGGAGGCCGCCGGGAAGGTGCAGGTCGTCGCGGGCTGACCGCAGGATTCGGCGGGCGGGAGCCTGTCGCTCCCGAAACCGTGATCGTCAGGGTTGACTTCCCCGCCCCGGACCTAAAAAACCGCCGCCAACCAGCGAAGTTAAAGGTTCGGAGACCGATTCATGACTGTGCGTGTCGCCATCAACGGATTCGGCCGGATCGGCCGCAATATCCTGCGCTCCCTGGTCGAGCATGGGCGGACCGACATCGAGGTCGTCGCCATCAACGACCTGGGCCCGGTGGAGACCAACGCCCACCTGTTCCGCTATGACAGCGTCCATGGCCGCTTCGCCGGCGAGGTCAAGGTGGACGGCGACACGATCGATGTCGGGCGCGGCAGGATCAAGGTCACCGCCGTGCGCGACCCGGCCGAACTGCCGCACCGGGAACTCGGTGTCGACATCGCCTTCGAGTGCACCGGCATCTTCACCTCCAAGGACAAGGCCAGCGCCCACCTGACGGCCGGCGCCAAGCGCGTCCTGGTCAGCGCGCCCTGCGACAACGCCGACAAGACCATCGTCTACGGGGTCAACCACGACACCCTGACCGCCGCCGACCTGGTGGTCTCCAACGCCTCCTGCACCACCAACTGCCTCGCCCCGGT
>NZ_JADCBG010000137.1 GCF_020253645.1 Phenylobacterium sp. | reverse complement strand
TTCCAGCCGCTTCCCGGCAATCTGCCCGACCCCCTGGCCCAGCGGTATCACGGGCATCAGTTCCGGGTTTACAACCCGGATCTCGGGGATGGCCGGGGCTTTACCTTCGCCCAGCTGCGCGAGGCCGGCTCCGGCCGCCTCCTCGACCTCGCCACCAAGGGATCCGGCGTCACGCCCTGGTCGCGCAGTGGAGACGGACGACTGACCCTCAAGGGCGGCGTGCGCGAGGTGTTGGCGGCGGGCATGCTCGAGGCCCTGGGCGTTCCCACCTCCCGCGCCTTCTCCCTTATTGAAACGGGCGAGGACCTGGTGCGGCAGGACGAGCCGAGCCCCACGCGCTCTGCGGTCCTGGTCCGGCTCAGCCACAGCCACATCCGGTTCGGCACCTTCCAGAGGCCGGCGGCCCTGGAGCGCCCGGACCTGGTCCGCAGGCTGGTGGACTACACCCTGGAGCTCTACTTCCCCGCCAGGGTGGGGGAGGCTGATCCCGGCGCGGCCCTGCTGGACGAGGCCTGCCGGGGCGCCGCCCGCCTGACCGCCGCCTGGATGGCCGCAGGGTTCGTGCATGGGGTCCTGAACACCGACAACATGAACATCACCGGGGAGAGCTTCGACTACGGGCCTTACCGGTTCCTGCCGCACAGCGATCCCAACTTCGTGGCCGCCTATTTCGACCATGCGGGCCTCTACAGCTTTGGCCGCCAGCCGGAGGCCGTCTTCTGGAACCTGCGCCAGCTGGCGGGATGTCTCCTGATGGCTGGGTCGCCCGAGGACGCGCTGGTGGAGGTTCTGAATGGCTTTGGAGATCTCTATCGGGAGGCGCTGGCCCGGGCGGTGGTGCGTCGCCTGGGCCTGACCTTCCGGGGGGGTGGTTCGGACGCCCGGCTGGTCAGCGCCGCCTTCGCCGCCCTGGCCGCGGGTGGTGCGGAGATCCGCTGGGAGCCGTTCTTCTTCGACTGGTTCTGCGGCGACGAGGCCCGGGCCCTCGCCGGCCCCAGGGGAGAGATCTATCGCAGGCCGGAGTTCGAGGACCTTCGCCGAGAGGTGGCCGGGGCTGAGCCAGACCGTCCTGAGCGGCTGGATCACCCTGTCTTCCGGCGCGAGTCGCCGGTCGAACTCCTCATCGACCGCATCGAGGCGATCTGGGCGCCCATCGCCGCCTCGGATGACTGGTCCCTCTTCAACGCCGCCATGGCGGAGATCGAGGAGGCCAGGACAGCCTGGGGGCTTCAGCCGGGCTGAGCGGCCGGGCGCGCCGCCCGCTGGGCCAGGATGACCCCGGTCAGGGCGATGGCGCCGCCCAGCATCTGGCCGGGTCCGAAGACCTCTCCGAAGAGCAACCAGCCCAGGACCGTCGCCACCACCGGCTGGACCAGGACGACCACCGAGGTGACCGAGGCGGGCAGCCGGCCCAGCGCCCAGGCGATGGCGCCCTGTCCGGTGACGTGCATGATCCCAAGACCCACGCAGGCGGCCCAGCCGCCGGGCGTCGCCGGCATCAGGCGTTCGCCCAGCAGGCCTGAAGCCGCCAGAAGCAGGGGCGCGGCGGTGAGGCTGGACCAGAACATGACCTGGGCGGCGCCCCGGGTCCGCCGGGCGTTCTGAACCGCCAGGAAGTAGAGGGCGTACCAGACGGCCGTCATGGCCGAGAAGGCGTCTCCAAGGGCAGGGTTGACCCCCGGCAGGCCCGGGTCGCGCGCCAGGGTCATGAGGCAGGCGCCGCCAATCGCCAGGGCGACCGCGGCCAGGAAGAGGGGGCGGACCCTCTCGCGAAAGACAAGCCAGGCCACGCCCGTCACGATCACCGGCGTCAGGTTGGACAGGATGGTCGCCTTGGCCACGGAGGTCAGGGCGATTCCGTAGTGCCAGAAGGCCAGGGCCAGCGCGAAGGCGGCCCCGGCGAGCCCGAGCACCCATCCCGGCGGACCGATGCCTCCGCTTTCCCGCCGCGCGAGCAGGGCCAGCAGGGGCAGGGCGAAGAGCATGCGCCAGAACCCGACCGCGGCGGGCCCGGCGTCGGCCAGGCGTACGAGGATGGGGGCGAGGCCGATGATGCAGGCGCCGGCGACGAGAACGATCATGGCGGTGCGGCGTTCCGCGCCGCCGCTCTCAGTGATCTCCGTCAAGGTCGAGCTCCGCGATAAGCCGGTCCGGGCTGACGCCCAGTTCGCGAAGCGCCTGCAGGGTCTCCGCACGATCCCGCTTGGCGTAGCGCTTTCCGTCGGGTCCGACCAGCAGTCGGTGGTGTCGATAGACGGGCTCTGGCAATCCAAGCAGGACCTGGAGCAATCTCTGGACGTGGGTCGCTGCGAAGAGGTCGCAGCCACGGACCACCGTCGTGACCTTCTGGAAGGCGTCGTCCACGACCACGGCGAGGTGGTAGGCTACGCCTATGTCCCTGCGGGCCAGGACAATATCCCCCGCCGAGTCCGTCTGGGCGATCTGGCGCCCGGTCTCACCCGCAGGTCCCGCCCCGGTCGCGAGGAAGCTGAGGGGACCCGAGCGTTCCGCCGCCGCACGGACGTC
>NZ_JADCBG010000136.1 GCF_020253645.1 Phenylobacterium sp. | reverse complement strand
CGAGAAATGAGCTGGCGCGCTTCACTGTGGTCCGACGCTAGATTTCAGCGGTCGAAGGGCTTTTTCGCCCTCAGGGTGACGTGCAGCTCCTTCACCACGTTCCACCGCTCTCCCGCCCAGGTTCGGAGCTGGTCCCGGGTGACTTCTCCAAGTCGCTCCCTCTCCAGCCAGCGGGGGTCGTAAACCTGGCTCGCCTGCGCGACCTCGAAGTCCACGCCGAGGGCGTAAGCGATCATCGAGTAGTTGGCTCGGCGGGCGATCCACTCATCGTTCTTGGCCTTCGACATCATCTCGAAGGTCAGAAGCGTGAAGGGCCGCACATGCGTCGGGTCGGACCAATAGGTGTCATGCCGGAAGTGCGGAACATGGATTTCGATGAGCCCATCCGGCGCGGTGACCCTGTAGAGTTCCCGCATCACGCTCCGGAAGCCCGCGAAGTCGGCTCCGACATGCTCCAGGACGTGCTTCAGCAGCACATACTCGAACATGTCATCCTCGAACGGCCAGGGCGTCTTCTCGATGTCCATCAGGACATCGGGCTTGCACTCCGGAAAGCTGTCGGCGTTGACGAAGCCGTCCCGACGATCGAAGCCGCATCCCAGGTTCAGCTTGGCCAAAAGAGGTCTCCTTCACTCATTCCGGCGACTCGCCGCCTCGCTCTCGGGCGCCGGCGGTTCCGGGTTCTCCTGGCCGTTCGCCGGCGGAACCTCGGGGAGGGGAGCCGCCCGACGCCGCAGAACGCCCAGCCCCGCCAGGGCGGATCCCAGGAAGCCCAGAAGCTCGGCCAGGGGTGAGGTCCTGGGCGCTGGACCGGTCACCGCCTGATTCCCCCTTCCGCAGCCAGGACGCCCGCGCTCACGCTGGTCCAGGTTTCTTCTGCTGAGCTGGCGAAACGCAACAGCTTCAGGTCGTCCGCGTCGATCATTCCCCGTTCGACCAGGACCTCGAAATTCACCAGGCTGCGCCAGTAGGCTTCGTCAAAGAGGACGATCGGCACCCCCGGCCCCTTGCCGGTCTGGACCAGGGTGAGGATCTCGAAGAGTTCGTCCAGGGTCCCGAAACCGCCGGGAAAGGCCACAAGAGCGTTGGCCCGCATCGCGAGGTGCATCTTCCGCATGGCGAAGTAGTGGAAACGGAAGGCCAGCCCTGGGGTGATCCAGGGGTTGGGGAACTGCTCGTGCGGGAGGGAGATGTTGAAGCCGATGGTCGGCGCGCCGGCATCGGCCGCCCCGCGGTTTGCGGCTTCCATCAGTCCGGGCCCGCCGCCTGTGGCGATCACGTTGTCGCGGGGGCCGGATCCTGTCGGGCCATCCAGTGCGCCACCGCGTTCCGAGGCGATGCGACCAAAGGCCCTCGCCTCCGAGTACCAGCGTCCCTTCTCCCCGGGATCCTCCTCACGGATGCGCGCCGAGCCGAAAACCACGATGGTTGACCTGATGCCCCACGAACGAAGGGTCTGGTCCGCCTTCTCGTACTCCAGAAGAAACCGGACGCCGCGCATGCTGTCCCCGAGCAGGAAGTCGGGGTCCAGCGCCGCCAGACGGTAGGCGGGCTGGGAGATCAGGGCCCGGGGATCCGCTTCATGGGCGCCGGAGTGCGACATGTTCAGGTTTCCGCTCCACTCAGCGACCCCCCAAGCTATACGGAGTCGCCTGCCGGGAGGCAATCTGAGGGGGTCAGGCGGCCGGCGGCTGGCCGAGGGCGCAGCGGATGTTCCGGACCAACCGGTCGTCGATCAGGGGTTTCTCGACGATGGGAACCCGCATCCTGCGGGCCCTCTGGCGCAGACCGGGGCCGGGATGGCTGGTGATCAGGAGCGCGGGCAGATCCTGCGACCGGGCCCTTAGCGCCCCCACGGAGTCCAGCCCGCTCATTCCGGGCAGGTTTTCATCCACGACCAGACAGATGTTGGCGGCGGGGAGTTCCGCGGCCAGGAGGTCCTCCCCCGACGCAAAGGCGTGCACGCGGTACCCCTCGAGCTCGAGGGCGAACTTCAGGGCGCTGCGAAGGGCCACGTCGTCGTCGACGAGCACAAGGGTCGGAACGGGAATAGGACTTGATGGCATGAAGCGCCCAAGGTCGCGAACTCGACTCAAGACTGCTTCGCAGTCTCGGTCTCAGCCTTGATCCATCGCAAGCTTTCAGAAGCCGGCGAGGATCGACATCCGGACCAGTTCCGAAAGGCTCTTCGCCCCGGTCTTGGTCATCACGTTCGCGCGGTAGACCTCCACTGTCCGTGGACTGATGCCCAGGTCCCGGGCGATGACCTTGTTGGCCTTGCCATCGACGACGCCCTGAAGGACTTCGGTCTCCCGCGGAGAGAGAGAGGCCAGCATGGTCGAGAAGATGTTTTCTCCCTCCGACGGATCCGGATGAGACGCCTTGCGGACGGCCTCGCCGATCGCCTCGAGGAGGGCTTCATCGTCGAAGGGTTTTTCGAGAAAATCCGACACGCCGCGTTTCAGCGCCTCTACCGCCATCGGAACATCCCCGTGGCCGGTAATGACGATGACGGGAGTCCCTACGCCCCGCGACTTGAGCTCTGCGACGAGTTGGAGCCCCGTCATTCCGGGCATCCGGACGTCGGTGACAATACAATCGCCCGGGGGCCGCCCGGCATCATCGAGGAAGGTGATCGCCGAGTCCCAAGCCTGGCACGAGAGGCCGGCGGTCTCCAGAAGGAAGGTGAGGGACGCACGCACGGCGTCGTCGTCATCGATGACATGCACCAGACGGGGAGCGGAGCTCATGGATCTGCCTCATCGGCGAGCGGAAGCTCTCCGCTTCGTAGCGTGAAACGGAACGCGGCGCCACCTTCCGGCCTGTTCCGGGCACTGATCTCGCCCCCGTGAGCTTCAATGATGGTTCGGCAGATCGAGAGCCCGACCCCCATACCCGCCTCCTTGGTGGTGACAAAGGGCTGGAAGATCCTCTCCAGCACCTCAGGCGCCAGGCCTGGTCCCGTGTCGGCGATCTCGACCTCAACCCATCCTCCTTCCACTGAGCGGGTGGCCACGGAAAGCTCGCGGACAGGCGATTCGTTCATCGCCTCGACCGCGTTGCGCATGAGGTTCAGCACAACCTGCTGGACCTGGACCTTGTCCGCCAGGACGGGCCCGATCCCGGGTTCAATCTTGAATGTCAGGCGGACGCCGGAATCCCTGGCCCCCATCATCGCCAGGGCTCCGGCCTCCTCAAGGAGCTTCGGCAGGGCCTCGATCCGCATCGCCGCCTCGCCCTTGCCGACAAAGGCCCGAAGCCGGCGGATGATCTCCCCGGCGCGCAGAGCCTGCTCTCCGGCGGCGGCCAGGGCGTCCCGGACCCGCTCCAGATCGGGCGCCTCGGAGTCCATCAGGCGGACGGAACCCTTCATGTAGCTGGCGATTGCCGACAGCGGCTGGTTCAGTTCGTGGGCAAGCGCGGACGCCATTTCGCCCATGGAGGTCAGCCGGGAGACGTGGATCAGTTCGGACTGCATGTCCTGCAGCCGCCTCTCGGCCGCCTGGGGCTCGGTGAGATCCCGAATGAAGCCGGTGAAGAAGCGCCTTCGACCTGTCCGCATCTCACCGACCGCCAGCTCGATGGGAAAGGTGGACCCATCTCGTCGCAGGCCAACGGCGACGCGGCCGATACCGATGATGCGTCGCTCTCCAGTCTCCAGATAGCGCCCGAGATAACCGTCATGGCCCTGCTGGTAAGGCTCCGGCATGAGCATCCTGACGTTACGGCCTACGGCCGCTGCGGAGCTCCAGCCGAACAGGCGCTCGGCCGCCGCGCTGAATGACCGGATCGTCCCGATCTCATCAATGACGATCATGGCCTCGGGTACAGTATCGAGGATCGACTGCAGGTGATCCTGCCGCCGCTGTGAGATCTCCAGCATGGTCCGCGCCGTCATGGACATCTGCCGGAACCGCCACGCCGCCGCCGCGACAGCGCCTGAAGCGGCGAGGTAGAGGACAAGATTGACGGTCTCCTCGGCCCCCATCAGAGGCCGCCCGCCAGTCAGGGCGATCGCCCCGACGAGACCCAGCAGGGACGCCAGGAGGACCGGGCCGGCGCCGCCCGGGATCGCCGCCGCCAGAAGAGCGGGTGCGAACAGGAACAGATCCAGCCGCTCGAACGGTTCCCGGCTGAAGGCCACCCGGACGATGAGGACCAGCATCACAGCCGCCACCGCGACGCCGTAGGCCAGCCACCGCCGGCGAACGGGCTCGCTCTCGATATCCGTCTGGATGTCTGAGTCCATGACCGGGAGTCGTAACGTCCCCGGGCCTAGGAGGAAATCTCTAGTGGCTCAGGAAGACAAAACGCTCGCAGGCGCGGAGCAGGTGACGGGTCACCCCGCCGAGCACCCACTCATAGGCGCGGCTGTGTCCATAGGCGCCGGACACGATGAGGTCTGCGTCCATCCGGTCAGCCTCTGCGAGGAGATCTGCCTGGACGTCATCGCGTCCAGAGACCGCCACATGGGTCCGCGGGCGCGCCATGCTGTGCCTTGCGATCATCCCGGCCACGTCTTCAGCCTGGGCGCGCAGCGCGTCCTGGTCCTCACGGTCGCCCAGAGCGACGACGAGGATTTCATCGGCCATGTGCATGAAGGACAAGGCGTCCGACACGGCTCGCCGGGCCTCCCGCGTGTCCTTCCAGGCCACCAGCACGCGCCGTGGCTCCAGGCGTCCGCCGTGCGGCGGTACGATCAGCATCGGACGGCCGGAACTGATCAGCAGTTCAGGCGTGTTCGCAGTATTGTAGATATCCCCAGAGCCGACCGGTCCGCCGGCCACGATCAGGTCGACGGCGCGGGCGACCCGGGCCATGGCCATGGTTGGCAGGTCGCCTACAGAGCGCCATTCGGTTCGCACGCCCTGGGTCTGGGCGGTGAAAGCCTCCCGGGCGGCCTCAAGATTTCGGGTCTGCTGTTCGTAGAGCAGAGGCGTCCACTGACCCGTCCCGAAACCGTAGGGATCGGTGGCGGCGATGGGCGGGATGGATTCGGCGCCCAGTCCGATGAGGAGCGCATCCAGCTTCAGCGCCAAGGCGGCCGCCGCCTCCGTGCGGAGCCGGGAGATCTCGCCGGGCTGGGCGTGAACGAGCAAGGAACGGAAACTCATGATCTCGCCTCCTTTAAGGCTGCCCTGACCGCATGAGGGCGGGCAATGACGATGGGATCAAACGGCCTGATCGGCCATTCGGGCAAGGCCCCGTGGATTGATCACCCGGAACTGCCGCGTCGCGCAAAAGGACACGATCCGGTTGGACTGCAGTTGGGTCAGCATCCTCGAGACGGTCTCGATTGTCAGTCCCAGATAGTCGGCCATGTCCTGCCGGCCCATTGGCAGATCGACGACATGAGCGCCGGAGGACTTGTCGGCAAGTCCCTTTAGGAAGCTTGCAACCCGCTCGCACGCCGTCTTTCGGCCAAGCAGCAGAAGATGCTCCTGGGCCCGTTCGAGTTCACGGCGGGTGACCTCCCAGCCCAAACGTTCAAGATCCCCGCCGGCGGCTCTCAGGGCGGAGGCCTTGACCACCAGCACGACGCTGTCCCGGACCGCCTCGGCCGCGAACTTGTGACGCGCCCCGGACTCAAACCCGAAGGTATCGCCAGGAAGGTAGAAGTCTCCGATCTGACGGCGACCGTCAGCCATGATCCGAGTGGTCCGGACCGCACCCTCAAGGACGCGGTAGATAAGGTCAGCGTCCTCGTCCTGGCCGTAGATCTCCTCGTCCTTGGCGAAGGCCATGGTCAGCCCCATGCGGAAGAGGGAGGATGCAGAGTCCCCCGTCCTGCGGGCCATCGGGGGGACCTGATCGTCCTGGTACTCGTAGGCGAGAGCCATTGCGCCGCTCCTTCGGGATCAACAGGGTCAGGCTAGCCAACCCTCGGAGGGCGGCCTATCCGGGGCGGCTCCCTACGGAGAACTACCTAGAGTGGCGGACGGCAAAGATTCCGCTAGGCTGCGGCCTCCCCGGTGCGGGGCGGCGGAGGCGCGAGTCCCAACATGGCGCTTGATCTTGTCTTTCACGGCGCTGCGGGATGCGTGACGGGATCCTGCGCCGAACTGGCGGGGCCGGGATTCAGGATCCTGGTCGACTGCGGGATGTTCCAGGGTTCCAAGACCCTCAAGGCGCTGAACTACCAGCCTTTCCCCTTTGATCCGGGTCAGGTGGACGCCGTCCTCCTGACCCACGCCCACATCGACCACTCAGGTCTCCTGCCCAAGCTGATGAAGGCGGGTTTCGACGGCCCGATCTACGCGACCGCCGGGACCCGTGACCTGTGCAGGATCATGCTGGCCGACGCGGGCGGCATCCAGGAGAGCGAGGTGCGGCACCTGAACCGCCGGAACCAGAGGCGCGGAAGGGAGTTGGTTGAGCCGATCTTCACTGAGGCCGACGCGAGGCGGGTGATGGACCGGTTTGTGAAGGTCCGACTGGGAGAGACCACCGCGGTGCTGCCGGGGCTTGAGGCTATCTGGTGGGAGGCCGGGCACATCCTAGGCGGGGCTTCGGTGGAAGTCCGGGCCGAAAGCGGGGAGGGCCTCATCCGCATGCTCTTCTCAGGTGACATCGGCCCGGGCGGCCGGGACTACATGCCCGATCCCGAGGGACCCTCGGGTATCGATCACCTGATCCTTGAGTCCACCTACGGGGATCGGGTCCGGGAACGGGTGACCCCGGACGCCCGGCGCGCCCTCCTGGCCCGGGAGCTGAACGAAGCGCACGCGTCCGGCGGACCTCTGCTCATCCCTGCCTTCGCTGTCGAGCGTTCCCAGGAACTGCTGGCCGACATCATGACCATCATGGACGATGGCCATGCCCCTGAGGCGGACATCTTTCTGGACTCACCCATGGCGTCCGAAGTGACCGAAGTGTTCCGGGCGAGGGGCTGGAACCGGGCGACCGGCGTCAATCCTTTCACCTCGCTGCATGGCGCAGGCCGTCTGAAGTTCACCCCCGATCCAGCCGATAGCGACCGGCTGGAGCAGCTTCGGGGGTGGCACATCATCATGGCGGCCAGCGGCATGTGCGACGCCGGCCGGGTCCGAAAACACCTCAAGCGCCTGCTCTGGAACAGGGAGGCCACGGTCCTCATCACAGGCTATCAGGCGGTCGGCACCCTGGGCCGCCTTCTTGTCGACGGCGCCCGTCGGGTTCGGATTCAGGGCGAGGATTTCGGGGTTCGGGCGCGCATCCGGACCATCGAGGTCTATTCGGGACACGCGGACGCTCCGGGCCTCGCGCGCTGGGCGGCGGATCGCGGACCGGTCGCCGGATCGATTTTCCTCGATCATGGGGAGCCTCCCGCCCTGGAAGCCCTCGCCCGCAGGCTCACAGAGGGCGGCCATCCGGCCGGACGGATCATCATCCCCCAGGTCGATCAGGCCTATCGCCTGACCCCCGCCGGGGCCATCGCCGGACCCGCCCCTCCGCCGCGAATCGCCCCCGGGCTCGCCGCCGCGCCTGACTGGCACAACGCCCGCGCCCAACTCATTCTCGACCTGAATGAGCGCCTCGAGGGCATGGCCCCCGAGGCGCGGGAAGCGCTGATCCGGCGGATCGCGGACCTGATTGTCACCGTCAAGGAGACCTGAAGCCATGACATCCACCCACGGCAGGATTTCTCTCGCTCTTCCCATCGCCCTGGCGTTCGCCGCCGTCATCAGCGGCTGCGTCACCTCCCCGACGACGCCAGGCCCGTCCGCAGCGCGGGGCCAGCTTCTGGCGGAGGCCAAGTGCGGGGCCTGTCACTCCCTTTCGGGCAAGGCCCGCCCGGGCGAGGCCCCCTCCTTCACGGCGCTTGCCGAGAACTACCGCGCCCACAGCCTGCGCGCCCGACTCACTGAAATCGACGAGACGGGTCACTTCAACATGCCGCCTCTGAAGCTGGGAGATGCCGATGTGGAGGACATAGCAGCCTGGCTGGAGACCTTGCCGCTGCCCTGACAGCGGTTTTCCTCGCGATCCTTTGCGTCAGATCAAGGTGGGCCGACCTCAGTCGTTGTGACGTCCCGGCGACGATCGGAGGTTTTCCGCATGACGAACGCCCTTGCCGGCGAGCTGGTCCGCCTTCGGGATGGGCCGCGGGTCGGTCCACGCCTGGCGCTCGGGCTGTTGCTTGTCCTCGCCGGGGCGGGCTGCCATCGTGGCGCGCCTCCGAACGTCATCCCACCCGGCGAGACAGCCGCATTTTCCGCCCCCGGCCCGGCCGGGGGGGTGTCCCAGACGACGGAGAGTCCAGATTGACCCACTCGGAACGCACCCGGATCCTCGTCGCCGCCGGTGGCGGCGCCCGCTGGATCGAGCGGGCCCATGACCATGCCGATCCTGTCACCCTCGGAGAGATGAAGCCACCTAGCGTGCCTCATCACCAGGGCCCGCCCGGCGTTTCCTTCGAGAGCGCCATCTCAATGCGCCACGGGACAGGACGACACGGTCTTGCGGACCGGCGGCGAGAGGCGTTCGCAAAGGACCTCGCCGATCTCCTCAACAACCAGGCCCGGAAGGGCGAGTACGAGCATCTGGTGATCGCCGCCCCGCCGCGTCTCCTCAAGGCGATCCGGGAGAGGCTCTCGGAAACGGCGCGAAAGCGCCTCATGGCGGAGATTCCGAAGGACCTGCTGAAGGTCTCCAACCATGACATCAAGGACTGGCTGCGGGCGCCCGGCATCCTCTGACTGCATCCCGCTGGCGGGAATCGGTGGATCAGGTCCATCTGGTCTCGGGACTCGCCAGGAGCCGGGAGCATGACAAGAGCCAGAACTGCACCGGTCCTCGCGACCCTGACCTTCAATCCGGCGCTGGACCTCCAGACCGGCGTGGACGTTGTCGAGCCAGAGAACAAGTTGCGCTGCGATACCCCCCGGCAGGATGCTGGCGGCGGCGGGGTGAACGTCGCCCGGGTCGTGGGCCAGCTCGGCGGTCGGGCGACCTGCATCCTGCCCCTCGGCGGCTCGACCGGAGACGCCCTCCAGGCTCTTCTACCCGCCGAGGGGCTGGACTTCCGGGTGATCCCGGTCGCCGAGGAGACCCGCCAGAGCTTCACTGTCTTTGACCGTTCCCGGGACGCCGAGTTCCGATTCGTGCTGCCGGGCCCGAGGTTGCGGGAGAGGGAGATCCGGGCGCTGGAGACCGCGCTTGCAGAGCTGTCACCCCGACCGGACGTGCTGGTCGCCAGCGGCAGCCTTCCGGACGGAATGGACCCCAGGCGGCTCGCCCGTCTCGCCCGGGTTGCCCGCCGGACAGGCGTAAGGCTTGCCCTCGACGCCTCCGGCGAGGGGCTGAGGGCCGGACTGGAGGCCGGGGTCTGGCTCGTGAAACCCAACCTGCAGGAGTTGCAGGAATGCCTGGGCCGGGACCTGCCTGATCTCTCCTCCCGGTTGGCCGCTGCCCGGGAGCTGGTCGATGACGGTCGCGCCGCCTGGGTGGCCGTGAGCCTGGGGCGGGAGGGCGCCCTTCTGGTGGGGGCCGGTTTCGCCGCCCACGCCCTTGCCCTGCCGATTACCCCGGTCTCGACTGTGGGCGCTGGCGACAGTTTCCTGGCAGGTCTGGTCTGGGAACTGTCGCGGGCGCGTTCGCCGCAGGAGGCGCTGGCGACCGCCGTCGCCGCCGCCTCGGCGACCCTGATCTCTCCCGGCTCCGGCATGGCCCGCAGCGCCGATATCCGGCGGCTGAGGCCCGGCGTGCGGATCGATATCCTGGAGGGCGGTTAGCTCCGCACCAAGCCGCCCACCAGCATGCGCACCTCCCCCTCGCCCCAGGCGGGCAGGAGGAGGCGCTGGCCGCCAGGGGTTACGTGAAGGGTCGGGCGCATCAGCTCCACCGTAGCGCTGGCCTGAGCGCGGAGGAGGGCGAAGACCTCAGGCAGGTCGACGTCGTCCAGGAAGAGGCCCAGGAGCAGGTCGCGCTGCACCGCCGGGGGCGCAACCTCCAGGTCGTTGAAACGGAAGCGCTCCGGCCGACTGAAGACGTCGAGGATGAAGGTCTCCGCGCCGGAGGCCTCGATCTTCACCTCCGACAGGTCGTCCCAGAACGGAATCTCCGCCTGGCCGCGCCTCAGTCCTTCCCAGTAGGCAAGCAGCCGGGCGAGGGGAGGGGCCAGGGGGCCGTCGACGGCGAAGGGCGCGGCCTGGGTCATCATGGGTCCTTCCGGGCGATGCAGAATCCTCCCCCGTATCCTAGCCCCCGCCCGGGGAAGGGGAAAGCGCGCCGTCCGGACAGTTGACCTTGGGGCGTTCTGCCCGTTGGATGCGGGGGTTGCGCGAATGGGGGCCGCAGCAGGGTGATTTCGAGCGTTCCCGACGTCCTGGCCACGAACCGGGTCGCGGTCCATTCTCAGGGAGTGAGTTCATGTCCAGCGCCCAGGCCGACACCGTCGACCGGCTGCCGCTTCGCACAAAGTTCTTCTTCGGGATCGGATCCGTCGGCGACTCCATCATCCTCGCCACGGTCGGCTCCTACGCCATGCTCTATTATAACCAGATCCTGGGGCTGAGCGCTGTTCTCGCCGGGCTGGCGGTTTCCGCGAGCCTGATTTTCGACGGTTTTGCGGATCCGGTAATCGGCTCTCTCTCCGATCGCACCAAGGGGCGGTTCGGGCGACGGCATGGCTACCTCTTTGCAGCGCCGATCCCGATCGCCCTTTCGGTGATCGCGGTCTTCAACCCGCCGCCGGGGGCGTCTGATCTGGTCCTGTTCCTCTGGTTCGCCCTTTCGGTGAGCTTCATGAGGGTCTCGATCAGCCTCTTCAACACCCCGCACCTAGCGTTGGGAGGCGAACTGTCCTCCGACTACATCGAACGCTCCAAGGTCTTGAGCTGGAACAATTTTTTCACCTGGGCCGGCGGAGCGGGGATGAACTTCCTGGCGCTCCACTTCGTCTTCAAGGCCACCCCTGAGTATCCGAGGGGCCTTCTCAATCCGGAACCCTATGGTCCCTTTGCGGTTGCATGCGGCCTTGCAGCTATGGCCCTGTTGCTCACATCGGCCTGGTTCACCCGAGACCAGATCGCCCGTCTGCCAAAGGCGCCGGAACAGCTGCCGCGGTTCAGCCCCCTGGAGTTCCTCAAGGATGTCGGAAAGGCCCTCGGGAACCGGAACTACATGTGGCTCCTGATCGCCTTCTTCTTCCTGTCGATGATGATCGGCGTCAGAAGCGGCCTCAATCTCTATGTGAACACCTTCTTCTGGGGCCTTACGAGCGAGCAGCTGAAGTGGTTCGTGATCGGCAGCTTCGTGGGTTACGCCACCGGCTTCCTGTTCTCGGCGCGGATGCATCAACGGCTCGACAAGCGCCTCAACATGATCATCTGGGCCGTCGTCTTCTCGATTGGCCCCGCCATACCGATGATTCTCGGCATGACCGGCGTTCTGACCGCACAAACGCCCGGTCTGACTCCCATGCTCATCGCCTTTTCGGCGGTGGGGGCTGCTGGCGCCAGCATCCTCAGCATCACGGTGATGTCCGCCCTCGCCGACATCGCCGATGAAAACGAGCTCGCCCACGGGGTCAGGCAGGAGGGGGTCCTCTACTCGACCCGAAACCTTGCGGCCAAGATCGACCAGGCTCTTGGCGCCGCCCTTGCGGGGTTCGCCCTCTTTGCGATCAGCTTCCCGCCGAAGGCGACGCCGGGGCAGGTGCCTGACGAGGTTCTGTTCAACCTTGTGTTTGTGGACGGGATCCTCGCCACCATTCCGGGCCTCATCGCCGCCGTCTGTTACGCCCGCTACAACATCACCCGGGCGCGTTATGACGCCACCAAGGCGGCCCTGGCGGCGCGAAGGGCCGCCCAGGCGGCGTGAGGCTTCGGGCGGGCTGATTTCCGGCGAAGGGCGCACGGGTCGAAGGCCTGGTCCCGGCGACCGTCCAGCCCACCCCGCCTCCCGGCGCCCGGGTCTCCGGACGGGCTCGACCGCCTGCCGGTGCTGGTGCGACGGGCTTCCCGGAACGGATGCCGGGCGTTCAGCTGTCTCCTGTCGCGGCGCCGTCGTCGACTTGGGTTCCAGGCTTGAACCCTTTTGCAGCACGGCAGAAGCCATCCGACGCCACCCCCGGGGGCGAACTCCGCTCTTGGCGCCGCCCCGCCCGCGTGGCATCGCTCCGCGCGGCCAGGCCCGGTAGCTCAGCAGGATAGAGCAGCGCTTTCCTAAAGCGAAGGTCGGGG
>NZ_JADCBG010000135.1 GCF_020253645.1 Phenylobacterium sp. | reverse complement strand
CTTGCCATCGAAACCGGGAGCGGCCCAGATGCGTTTCAAGCTCGTCCTGCGTCTCCTGGCGGCCTTGGTCGTCGTCGCAGGCCTCACCTATCTGGCGGTCCAGATCGGGGCGCGTCGGCCTGCGCCGGACATCGCCGCAGGCCCGCAGGCGGGCCCGGGCGGGCCGTTCACACTGGTCGACACCACAGGACAACCCTTTACCGAGGCGAATCTGAAGGGGCGGTGGACCATTGTTTTCTTCGGCTTCACCTTCTGTCCGGATGTCTGCCCGACCACCCTGGACACGCTCGGGCGGACCCTCGATCTCCTCGGTCCTGCCAGCGACAGGGTGCAGATCGTCTTCATCTCGGTGGACCCGGAGCGCGACACCCCGAAGGCGATGGCGACCTATCTTTCCAATCCGGTCTTCCCGAAGGGCGTCGTGGGCCTGACCGGGAACGCCGAGCAGGTCGCCGCCGCGGCGAAGGCCTACAGGGTCTATTACGAGAAGGAGGGCGAGGGCGACGCCTACCTGATCAATCACTCCTCGATCAGCTACCTGATGGATCCGTCCGGCCGCTTCGCCCGCGTCCTGCCCTACGGCATGTCGCCAGAGGACCTTGCGGGCCAGATACGGGACGCCATGCGGTCGCGCTGACAGCCTCGAGGCTGGACATCCGGCGCGCATCGGCGTGATATGCTGCGTTGCAACAAGCTCGTGGCGTCATGCTCTACACTCTTTACGAAGCCGGATACTACATGGCCTCTCCGATGAGGGCGGCCGCGCGGATGACCCGGGGATACTGGGACTCCCCGCTGAACCCGGTCCGCGAGAGCGCGTTGGGGCGGCGTCTCTTCGCCTCAGCCGACCTCTTCGCCAACCTCACACGCCGCTATGGCCGCCCCGAGTGGGGGATAGACAGCGTCCGGATCGACGGAGTCGACGTCCGCGTCAGGCGTGTCGAGGCCTGGTCCAGTCCCTGGGTCAGACTGACGCACTTCGTCCGGGACCCCCTCGACCTCAGGCGTGCGGGGCGCACATCCGCCTCTCCCGCGGTGCTCATCGTCGCGCCCCTTTCCGGACACTACGCCACCCTGCTGAGGGATACGGTCCGCACCTTCCTTCAGGATCACGAGGTGTTCATCACCGACTGGGCGAACGCCCGGGACGTCCCTGTCCTGGAGGGACGGTTCGACTTTCACGACTATGTCGACCATGTCCGCAGCATGCTCAGGGTGCTTGGGCCTCGGTGTCACGTGGTGGCGGTCTGTCAGCCGGGGCCGGCGGTTCTTTCCGCCGCGTCCCTGATGGCGGAGGATGGCGACGACTCCCGTCCCGCCTCGATGACCTTCATGGGCTCGCCGCTGGACGCCCGGTTCTCGCCGACCGTGACCAACAAGCTTGCGGAGGAACGGCCCTTCGCCTGGTTCAAGTCGAACATGATCAGCACGGTGCCCCTGCCGTACGCCGGGGCCGGTCGTCGTGTCTATCCGGGCTTTGTCCAGCTCTACTCCTTCATGTCCATGAACATGGAGCGTCATCAGGACGCCCACCTCCGCTACCTCCAGGACCTGATGAACGGTGATGGAGACTCGGCCGAGAAGCACCTGGAATTCTACGACGAGTATCTCTCGGTCCTGGATCTGACCGAGGAGTTTTATCTCCAGACCGTCGACATCGTCTTCCAGAAGCATCTGCTTCCCAAGGGCGAACTGGTTCACCAAGGGCGCCTTGTCCGGCCTTCGGCGATCACCGACATCGGCCTGCTGACCGTTGAAGGCGAACTCGACGACATCTCCGGCATCGGCCAGACCCAGGCCGCGCACGCGCTCTGCACCGGTCTGCCGGATGACCTTCATGAGGACTATGTCCAGCCCCATGTGGGTCACTACGGGGTCTTCAACGGTCGCCGGTTCCGCGACGAAATCTACCCCCGGGTGGCCGCCTTCATTGCGCGGCATGAGGCGCGGCTTTCCGCGCCCCGAGCCTGATCCTCGCCCGCGTGTTCGGGTTCAGGCGCGCCCTTGCGGACGGTGACCTCATCGATGTCGAGGGGCTTCCAGTCAGGCTGAGGATCAGCCCACGGTCCCGCCGCATCGCGCTTCGGCATGACAGGCGCCGGCGGGAAGTCGTCGCCACAGCCCCGGACGCTCGGGGTCTTTCCGAGGCGCTACGCTTCGCCCGCGGTCGCGCCGACTGGATACGCGCCCAGCTGGGGTCCACGCCTGAGGTCCCGGCCCTGGCGCCCGGGCTTGATCTGACAGTATTCGACCGGTTGTGCCGGCTGGAGACGGGCTCCGGCCGCACCCGGGTCATCGACGGGATGGATGGCGCCCTGGTGATCCAGGCGACAGGGGGCGACGAGGCCTTCGCCCGCTCGGTGGTCCGGGTCCTCAAAAGACAGGCCCTGGAGGGTTTCCGGGAGTTATCCCTGCGTCATTGCCGGACCCTGGGGGCTCCCTTCCCAACGGTTTCCGTGATGGACGCCCGAACCCGCTGGGGATCCTGCAGTCCCGCCCGATCGGGCTCTCCTCCGGCGGTGCGTTATGTCTGGCGTCTTGCGCTCGCGCCCGCTTGCGTCGCGGACTATGTCGCCGCCCACGAGTGCGCCCATATCCTCCAGCCCAATCATGGGCCAGCCTTCTGGGCTCTCGTGCGGGGCCTGGTGGGGGATCCCGCCCCGCACCGGGAATGGCTTCGGAGGGAAGGGCCGAGGCTTCAGGCCCTCGGCGCAGACGTGGTCTGATCCGGTCCCGGCGTTCCCGACGTCCCTGTCGGCGGCGTGGGATCGGGCGAAGGCGCCGCCCCCGGTTGTCCCTCGAGGAGATCGCCGATCGGATCCTCGCCCGACGCCGGCGTGGCGAACCCGCCCGGTATCGGTTCAGCCTTAAGGCGGGGCAGGGTCCGCGCCATGAAGGCCTGCCAAACAGCGGCCGGCGCGCCGCCGCCTGTCACGCGCCGCATGGGGGTGTTGTCATCTCGGCCCACCCAAACCGCGGCCACGAAGCCGCCGGTATATCCGACGAACCAGGCGTCCCGGTAGTCGCTCGTGGTGCCTGTCTTTCCAGCCAGATCATAGCCAGGAACGCGGGCCCGGGTCCCGGTGCCGGACGTCAGCACCTGGCGCATCATCTGGTTCATCTGCGGCAGGGCCGGGGCCCCGATCACCTGTGTCCGGGGCGGCTGGGCGACAGAGCGATCGTAGAGCACCCTGCCTTCAGCGGTGCGGACCCTCTCGATCGTCCAGGCCGAGGCGGCGTATCCTCCGTTGGCGAAGGGCAGGTAAGCCTGCGCCATCTCCAGCGGGCTGACCTCGACCGCGCCAAGCGCCATGGAGGGGTCGAGCTGGATGGGCGAACGAATGCCCAGTCGCCGGGCCGTCGCCGCCACATTCCCCGTCCCGACCTCATTGGCGAGACGGGCCGCGACAGTGTTGACGGACTGGGCGAGGGCTGTCTGAAGGGTGATGGGTCCGAGGAATTCCCCGGTATAGTTGCGCGGTTCCCAGGTTCCGATCCGGATCGCCTCATCAACGACCGGCGTATCCGGCGTGCGGCCCCGTTCCACGGCGGTCAGGTACACGAAGGGTTTGAAGGCGGAGCCCGCCTGGCGGCGCGCCATCGCTGCGCGGTCAAACTGACTGTCCTCGTAGTCGACGCCTCCGACATAGGCCCGCACCCGTCCTTCCCCGTCCAGCGCCACCACCGCCCCTTGCTGGACACCCAGGGTGCGGGATCCGGCCACCCCTGCGCGCAGGGCCTGCTCAGCGGAAAGCTGGATGGGCAGGTCCAAAGTCGTCTCGACGATCAGATCCTCGGTGGGTTCGCCGACGAGGCCCCGGACCTGCTCGTCCACCCAGTCTGTGAAGTACTGGGCCCTCTGGCTCGCGAGGGTCGGGTTGACCCGGACGGGGGTCTGGATGGCCTCGGCCCTCTGGGCGGGCGTGATCGCGCCAGATCGCACCATCTCGTTCAGGACCACCGTGGCCCGGCGGGCGGCCCGGTCTGCCGAGGAGACAGGGCTGTAACGAGACGGCCCCTTCATCATCCCGGCGAGCAGGGCGCTCTCACCTATGGTGAGCTTTTCGGCCGGCTTTCCGAAGTACCGCTGCGACGCCGCTTCGATCCCGTAGGCGCCGGCCCCGAAGTACACCCGGTTCAGGTAGAGCGCGAGGATCTCCTTCTTGGTGAACTTGGTCTCCAGCCAGATGGCCAGGACGAGCTCCTGGGCCTTGCGGCGATAGGTCTGGTCCATGGTCAGGAACAGGTTCCGGGCCAGTTGCTGGGTGATCGTGGACCCGCCCCGGAGAGGACCATCGCCCCGGCTGGTCAGGTTGTAGACCTGGCTTCGGAGAATGCCCCAGGGGTTGAACCCGAAATGCCAGTAGAACCAACGGTCCTCGATGGCGATGAAGGCCGCCGGCACATAGGCGGGAAGCTTGTCCAGATCGACCGGCGGCGCATACTGGCTGCCCCGAACCGAGACCAGGGCCCCGGAGCGGTCAAGGTAGGAGATCGAGGGCTGGCGGCGCGCCTCGTTCAGGTTTGAGGTGTCCGGGAGATCGGCGGCGAACACCGCGAGGAAGGCAAGGGCGAAGATCAGGGCCCAGACCGTGAGAACCGCGCCCCAGTAGATGATGCCCTGAAGGGGGGTTCTGCCCCGCCGGGGCGGCCCCTCCCGGGAGGCGGATCTGGCCATGAACCTCTGTCTCCGAACGGATCGGCGCCCCGCCGCGAACCGGTCGAGGCATACATCAGCACGCCGACTCGCGCGACAGGATTGCCGCCTGCGCCGAAAGCCTCTTCCCAAGTCCGCCAGCCCGCGGCAAGAGGCCGGCGCATGAACCCGCCCCCGCAATCCAACGAGGCCCGCCTGACGTCTGCACCCTCAGATGCGGCCGGGGTGGCCGCCCTCGTCCAGGCGCGGCTCTCGGAGCTGGCCGGGGAGGATGTCCGGCCCGTCTCGCTGGCCCTCGACTTCGGACCCGCCTGCGGCAAGGCTGGGGCGGCGAGGCTGGAGTCGTGGGTGGACCGGCGGACGCGATCCCTGGCCTTCGTGCGGGCGCGTCTGACGACCCTGGATGGACTCGTGATCGCCGCTGGCTCCGCCGTCTTCAGTCGCCCTCCGGAGTCCTCCTGACATCCTCTGCTCGCCTTCGGTTGCGACGCCGAAGGCTGCATGATATCAGACGCGCGGCTTCGGGCCGGGGGTTCTGAACAGGGCTGACGGCGTCTGTGCTTTTCCAAGCGCTTTCAAGCCTTTAGCTGTCGGAATCCTCTTTCGGTGGCTGTGACACACGCATCGGGCAGGCGGAGCAAGTGGCGGACGATTCCAGGACTTCAGATGTGGGCGGTCGTTACGCCCGGGCCCTTTTCGACCTCGCGAACGAGACCGCGACGATCAGGGCTGTCGCCGACGACATGGCGTCCCTTCGTCGCATGCGTGCAGACTCGTCTGATCTGAGGACCCTTCTGGCTTCCCCGGCCTTCACCTCGGCCGACAAGGTCAACGCCCTGGGCGCCCTCGCCGCGAAGGCCGGGTTCTCGGACACCACCCGCAAGTTCCTGGGCCTGCTGGCCTCGAACGGCCGGGCCGCCGCCCTGCCGGACGTGATCACCGCTTTCGAGGCCCTTGACGCCGCCGCCCGCGGCGCCGTGTCCGCCGTGGTGACCACCGCTGCGCCCATGAGCGCCGCACAGTCCAAGGCCGTGGCCGCCGCCCTGCAGTCGGCCCTCGGCAAGGCGCCCGAGATCGAGACCCGCGTCGATCCCGCCCTCCTCGGCGGCATTCGTGTCCGGGTTGGTTCCAAGCTCTTCGACGCTTCGCTTCGTTCGAAGCTCGATTCCCTCAAGTTCGCCCTGAAGAGAGCGTAAGCCATGGATATCCGCGCCGCCGAAATCTCGGCCATCCTGAAGTCCCAGATCGCCAACTTCGGCCAGGACGCCGACGTCTCCGACGTCGGACAGGTCCTGTCCGTCGGCGACGGCATCGCCCGGGTCTTCGGCCTCGACAACGTCCAGTCGGGCGAGATGGTCGAGTTCCCCAAGGCCGGCGTGAAGGGCATGGCCCTGAACCTCGAGCGCGACAATGTCGGGGTCGTGATCTTCGGCGAGGACCGCGCCATCGCCGAGGGCGACGAGGTCCGTCGCCTCTCCGAGATCGTGGACGTGCCGGTCGGCAAGGGCCTGCTCGGCCGCGTGGTCAACCCGCTGGGCGAGCCCATCGACGGCAAGGGCCCGATCAAGAATGTGGCCGAGCGCCGCCGGGTGGACGTGAAGGCGCCAGGCATTATCCCGCGGAAGTCGGTGCATGAGCCCGTTCAGACCGGCCTGAAGGCTATCGACACCCTGATCCCGATCGGCCGCGGCCAGCGCGAGCTCATCATCGGCGACCGTCAGACCGGCAAGACCGCCGTGGCCGTCGACACCATCCTGAACCAGAAGGCGATGAACGCCGGCGATGACGAGAGCGCCAAGCTCTACTGCATCTACGTCGCGATCGGCCAGAAGCGCTCCACGGTCGCCCAGATCGTGAAGACCCTCGAGGAACGCGGCGCCCTCGACTACACCATCGTGGTCTCCGCCACGGCCTCCGAGCCGGCCCCCCTGCAGTTCCTGGCCCCCTTCTCGGGTTGCGCCATGGGCGAGTGGTTCCGCGACAACGGGATGCACGCCGTCATCATCTATGACGACCTGTCCAAGCAGGCCGTGGCCTATCGCCAGATGTCCCTGCTGCTGCGCCGCCCGCCGGGCCGCGAAGCCTATCCGGGCGACGTCTTCTACCTGCATTCCCGCCTGCTGGAGCGCGCCGCCAAGCTCAACGACGAGAACGGCAACGGCTCGCTGACCGCCCTGCCAGTCATCGAGACCCAGGCCAACGACGTGTCGGCCTACATCCCGACCAACGTGATCTCGATCACCGACGGCCAGATCTTCCTAGAGACCGACCTCTTCTTCCAGGGGATCCGTCCGGCGGTGAACGTCGGCATCAGCGTCAGCCGCGTGGGCTCCTCGGCCCAGATCAAGGCCATGAAGACCGCCGCCGGCCCGATCAAGGGCGAGCTCGCGCAGTACCGGGAAATGGCCGCCTTCGCGAAGTTTGGCTCCGACCTCGACGCCACCACACAGCGCCAGCTGGCCCGTGGCGAGCGCCTGACCGAACTGCTCAAGCAGCCCCAGTACGCCCCCCTCTCCGTCGAGGAGCAGGTCGCCGTCGTCTATGCCGGCACCCGCGGCTACCTGGACGGCGTGGCCACCGCCGACGTCAGCCGCTACGAGCAGGAGCTCCTGAAGCACCTTCACGGCAAGCATCAGGGCCTGCTCGACACCATTCGCGAGGGCAAGGCGCTGACCGACACGGTCGAGGCCGACCTGCGCGGCGTGCTCACCGCCTTCACCGCCACCTTCGCCTGAGGCTGGACCGGAACCGCCCGACATGGCCAGCCTCAAGGAAATGCGCAATCGGATCGGAAGCGTGAAGGCCACGCAGAAGATCACGAAGGCGATGCAGATGGTCGCAGCCGCCAAGCTGCGGCGGGCGCAGGACAACGCCCAGAACGCCCGTCCCTATGCCGACCGCATGGCGTCGGTGATTGCGAACCTGGCCGCCGGCGTGTCCGGGGACGGGGCGCCAAGGCTTCTGGTGGGCACCGGCTCCGAGACCCGCCAGCTTGTGATCGTCGCCACCTCCGACCGGGGCCTGGCGGGCGGCTTCAACTCCTCCATCGTCCGGATGGCTCGTGAGCGGATCAACCGCCTCGTATCCGAGGGCCGGGAGGTGCGCCTGATCACCATCGGCAAGAAGGCTCGGGACCAGCTGCGCCGCCAGTTCGGCGACCGGATCGTCGAGAGCTATGAGGCGGGTGGCAATCCTTCCCTCACCACGGCGCAGGACGTCGCCGCCAAGGTGGCTGATCTCTTTGACGCCGGCGAGATCGACGTGGTCTCTCTCCTGTTCAGCCGGTTCAAGTCGGTGGTCGTCCAGACGCCGACCTTCGTGCAGCTGATTCCCGCCCAGGTCGCCGGCGCAGAGCCCGTCGACCTCAAGGGGGCCGGCTACGAATATGAGCCTGACGCCGAAGGGATTCTCGAGACCCTCCTGCCCCGGAACCTCACCGTCCAGGTTTTCTCGGCCATGCTCGAGAACCAGGCCGGGTTCTACGCCGCCCAGATGGCGGCCATGGACAACGCCACCCGCAACGCCGGCGACATGATCGCCAGCCTGACCCTCCAGTACAACCGTTCACGCCAGGCGCAGATCACCAAGGAGCTGATCGAGATCATCTCCGGCGCCGAGGCGCTCTAACCGAGAGAGTCCGAAACCATGGCTACGACCCCCAAGGCCCCCGCGAAGAAGGCCGCCGCGCCCAAGGCCGCCGCACCGAAAGCGGCGAAGGCCCCGGCTGCGCCCAAGGCCACCGCACCGAAGGCCGGCGTCGCCGGCGGCCGGATCGTCCAGGTCATCGGCGCCGTTGTCGACGTCGAGTTCGAAGGCCACCTGCCGGCGATCATGAACGCTCTGGAGACCACCAACACCGACCAGAGGACCGGCAAGCCCTTCCGCCTGGTGCTCGAGGTGGCCCAGCACCTGGGCGAGAACACCGTCCGCACCATCGCCATGGACACCACCGAGGGCTTGACCCGCGGTCAGCCCGTCGTCGACACGGGCGCCGGCATCACGGTTCCCGTCGGCCCGGCCACCCTGGGCCGCATCATGAACGTCATCGGCGAGCCGATCGACGAGGCCGGCCCGATCACCAGCGCCTACACCAGCCCGATCCACCGTGAGGCCCCGTCCTTCGCCGACCAGTCGACGGCGGCCGAGGTCCTGGTCACCGGGATCAAGGTCGTGGACCTGCTCTGCCCCTACACCAAGGGCGGCAAGATCGGCCTGTTCGGCGGCGCCGGCGTGGGCAAGACCGTGACCATGCAGGAGCTGATCAACAATATCGCCAAGGCCTACGGCGGTTACTCCGTGCTGGCCGGCGTGGGCGAGCGGACCCGCGAGGGCAACGACCTCTACCACGAGATGATCGAGTCCAACGTGAACGTCGACCCGCGCAAGACGGGCTCGACCGAAGGCTCGAAGTGCACCCTGGTCTACGGCCAGATGAACGAGCCCCCCGGCGCCCGCGCCCGGGTCGCCCTGACGGGCCTGGCGCAGGCCGAGTACTTCCGCGACCAGGAGGGCAAGGACGTCCTCCTGTTCATCGACAACATCTTCCGCTTCACCCAGGCGGGCTCGGAAGTGTCCGCCCTGCTGGGCCGCATCCCTTCGGCCGTGGGTTACCAGCCCACCCTGGCCACGGAGATGGGCAACCTGCAGGAACGCATCACCTCCACGAACAAGGGCTCGATCACCTCGGTCCAGGCCATCTACGTGCCGGCCGACGACCTGACCGACCCCGCCCCGGCCACCTCCTTCGCCCACCTGGACGCCACCACGGTGCTCAG
>NZ_JADCBG010000134.1 GCF_020253645.1 Phenylobacterium sp. | reverse complement strand
GGTGGACGAGGCCCTGGCGGCGGGGCTTTGCCCCCCCGGGCACCGGGTGCTGATCCTGGCCGGCCTGCCCATGGGATCGCCCGGAGCCGCCAATATCCTGCGCATCGCCCACGCGCCCCTGAGGCGCTGAAGCGAGGCCTCAAACGAGGGGGTGCAAGCCGCCCGGGATTGGGCTAATCCCCTCGCCGCGCGCCCGGACCGGCGCACGCCTGCGCCTGCGGGGTGAGACCTTGAAGAACGTGTACACCGGGCTTGTCGGCGACATCGGCGGCACCCACGCCCGCCTCGCCCTGGTCGACGAGGAAGGGCATATCCGCCACCCCGTCACCTACGACGAGCGGAACTATCCCTCCCTGACCGAGGTGGTGGCGACCTATCTCGAGAAGACCATGGGCCGGAAGCGGCCCGAGCGCGCCGTCCTGGCCGTGGCCGGGCCGGTGGTGGACGGCGAGATCCAGTTCACCAACAACAGCTGGCGGGTCTCGGAGGGCGAGCTCTTCGTCGCCTTCGAGTTCCAGTTCGTTCGCCTGATCAACGACTTCGCCGCCCAGGCCCTGGCCGCGCCCCTGCTGCCTGCCGACACCCTGCGGCGGATCGGACCCGACATCCAGGGGGCGGACTTTGCGCCCCTCGTGGTGATGGGCGCGGGGACGGGCTTCGGCGCCGCCGGCCTCGCACGCTCCGAACGGGGCGACGTCGAGGTCGCCGGCGAAGGCGGCCATGGGGCCTTCGCCCCCGTCGACGAGACGGAGATCGAGATTCTGCGGATCTTGTCCCGCCGGTTCGGACGCACCTCCATCGAGCGCATCCTTTCGGGGCCGGGCCTGTTCAACCTCTACGGCGCCCTGGCGGAACTCCGCGGGACCCCGGCGACCCTGGCGGACGAGGCCGCGGTCACCGCCGCCGCCGAACGCGGCGACGCCCTCGCAAGCGAGACCCTGGACCGCTTCTGCGCCATCCTGGGCTCGGTGGCCGGCGACCTGGCCCTGACCTACGGCGCCCGTGGCGGGGTCTTCATTTCCGGAGGATTGGCCCCGCGCATGGCCGACCGGCTGGAAACAGGCGACTTCCGCCGCCGCTTCGAGGCCAAGGGCCGGATGAGCGGCTTCATGGCGCAGATCCCGACCACCCTCATCCAGCATCCCTACGCCGCTTTGGTGGGCGCAGCCCGGGCCCTGAAGCGGCCGGCGGCGGGACTGAGGTGACCCCGGGGGGCCGGGCGGCCCCTCAGAAGACCCCCTCCGTCCCGCTTCGCGGTCCACCCCCCTCAAGAGGTGGAGGAATTTCAATGTCTTAATTGCTCCCCATCAGGGGGAGCTCCCCGCGCAGCGGGGTGAGGGGGTGCAACGGCGGCTCCGCAGCCCCCCTTCCAGCCCGGAGCTCGCTTCCCGGTCCGCCTCCGCCTCAAGAGGTGGAGGAATGACAACGGCTTGATTGCTCCCCATCAGGGGGAGCTCCCCGCGCAGCGGGGTGAGGGGGTGCAACGGCGGCTCCGCAGACCCCCTCGGCCCCGGAGCTCGCGCCCCGGTCCACCCCGGCCTGAAAAGGGGGAGGAATTACCGAGCCATTGCTCCCCCAAGGCGGAGCTCCCGGCGAAGGTCGGTGAGGGGGTCTGCTGAGCGCGCCACCTCCACCTCGGGGGAGGAAATGGGCGTTGGCGAACCTACCGCCCCCGGAAGTTGCCCGGCCGGCGCTCAGCCACGGCGCGGACGCCCTCGGCGAAGTCCTCGGTGGCGCGCAGGATGGTCTGCTGACCGTGCTCGTGGTCGGTCTGGGCCCGGACGGCGGCGGCGAGGCCGGCGCGCAGGGTCTTGCGGGTGGCGACCACCGCCAGGGGGGCGTTCTCGGCAATCTCGGCGGCCAGGGCCTTGGCCGCGTCCAGCAGGTCCGCCTGCGGGACCACCTCGTCCACCAGGCCCCAGGCCAGGGCCTCCTCGGGCTTCACCCGGCTGCCGGTGAGGAACATCAGGGCCGCCCTCTGCTCGCCGATCAGTCGGGGCAGGGTGTGGGTCAGGCCGAAGCCCGGATGGAAGCCCAGCTTGACGAAGTTGGCGGTGAAGCGGGCCTCGGGGGAGGCGATGCGGAAGTCGGCCACCAGGGCCAGGCCCAGGCCGGCGCCCACGGCCGCGCCCTGGACGGCGGCGACGATCGGGGTCTCTACCGAGAACAGGCGCACGGCCTGGGTGTAGAGGTCGTTGATCCCGTTCATGCCCGAGCCGCCGACGCCATCGGGGGCGACGAGGTCGGCGCCGGCGCAGAAGGCCTTGCCGGCCGAGGCGAGGACCACGGCCCGGACCGCCTCGTCGCCGTCGATCTTCTCGAGGAGGTCGGCCAGGTCCTGCATCAGGGGCACGGAGACGTGGTTGTTGGGCGGCCGGTCGAGGGTGACCACCGCGATGTGGCCGGTCTTCTCGACCGTGATCTCGGGGCGCTCGGTCGTCGTGGTCATCTCTTCACTCCCAGGAGGTTGCGGGCGACCACCATGCGGTGGACTTCGGAAGGCCCGTCGTAGATTCGCATGTTGCGGATGCTGGCCGCCATCAGGTGCAGGGGCAGCTCCTTGGTCATGCCCATGGCGCCGAAGCACTGCATGACGTTGTCCAGGACCTCCCAGGCCATCTCGGTGGCGAAGACCTTGATCATCGAGATCTCGTTCTTCACGTCCTGACCCTGGTCCAGCTTCCAGGCGCAGTGATAGGTCATCAGGCGGGCGGCGTGGATCTTGGTGGCGGCGTCGGCGGCCCACCACTGGATGGCCTGGCGCTGGGAGAGGGGCTGGCCGAAGGTCACCCGCTGGGGGGCGTACTCGATCATCATGTCGAGGGCCCGCTGGGCGAGGCCGATGCACCAGGCGGCCATCTCGATCCGGCGGGTGCCCAGGCGCACCTGCATGGGGGCGAAGCCCTGGCCCTCGACGCCCAGCAGCTTCCAGCCCGGGACGCGGACGTCGTCCAGGGCGATCTCGTAGGTGAAGGCGCCGGCCAGCATGGGGATGCGGCGCAGGATGTTGAAGCCGGGCGTGTCGCGGTCGACCAGGAAGGCGCTCATGCCGCCGCGGGAGCCCTTCTCCTTGTCGGTCACCGCCATGACGATGGTGAAGTCGGCCTGCTCGGCGCGGCTGGTCCAGATCTTCCGGCCGTTGAGGATCCAGTCGTCGCCGTCGCGCACCGCCCGGGTGATCATGCCCGCCGGATCGGCGCCGGCGCCCGGCTCGGAAATGCCGATGGCGCTGATGGTCTTGCCCGCCGCGTAAGGGGCCAGATAGGCCTCGCGCTGGCGCTCGTTCACCGTGGCCATGAGCATGCGCAGGTTCGGAGAGTCCGGCGGCAGGGTGTAGGGGGTGATGGTCGAACCCATGGCCTCGTTGACGCCGATCAGGGCCACCTGGGGCAGGTCGAAGCCGCCGACGTCCTCGGGGGCGTCCAGGCCCCACAGGCCCAGCTTCTGGGAGACCTCGTCGATCCGGGCCCGCTCTTCCGGCGAGAGCCAGATCCCCTGCCCGGCCGCATCCCGCGCCAGCACCGCGCCCTCGAGGGGGATGAGCTCCTCGCGCACGAAGCGCTCGGCGAGGTCCTTGAGCATCCGGTGCTCTTCGGAAAGCTGAAAGTCCATGAGACGGCCTCCTCCCGGCTTGCGCCCTCCGCTGGGGGGATCATAACGACGGAAACGGCCAAGGGGAGACACGACGTGGCGGAAACCCGGGAACTTGCGAAGACGGCGACGGGGCCGCTGGCGGGAATCCGCATCCTGGACCTGACCAGCGTGGTCTTCGGCTCCTACGCGACCCAGATCCTGGGCGACCAGGGCGCGGAGGTGATCAAGATCGAGGACCCGGGGTCCGGCCGCGGCGACGGGGGCGACATCATGCGCTGGGCCGGCCATGTTCCGCAGGGCGCGCCCCGGGACCTGGGGCCGATCTTCCTGACCATCAACCGCAACAAGCGCTCGGTGGTGGTGGACATGAAGGACCCGGCGACCAAGCCCCTGATGGAGGCCCTGATCGCCTCCTGCGAGGTGTTCGCCACCTCCATCCGCTATGAGGGGCTGAAGCGGCTGGGCCTGGCCTACGAGGATGTCCGCGCCCTGCGGCCCGACGTGGTCTACGTCCATGCGGCGGGCTACGGCTCGGAAGGGCCCTATGCGGGCGAGCCGGCCTATGACGACCTGATCCAGTCCGCCTCGGGCCTCGCCGACCTCCTGCCCCGCACGGACGGCAACCCGACCCCGCGCATCCTGCCGACCCTGGTGGCCGACAAGGTCTCGGGCCTGTTCATGAGCCAGGCCATCACCGCCGGCCTGCTGCACCGGGAGCGGACCGGCGAGGGCCAGTTCATCGAGGTGCCCATGCTGGAGTGCATGACCAGCTTCACCCTGGTCGAGCACCTCTACGACCACGCCTTCGACCCGCCCATCGGCCAGTGGGCCTACCAGAGGGTGGCCAACCCCAACCGCCGGCCCTACCAGACGAAGGACGGCTACATCGGCCTGTTGCCCTACACCGACAAGCAGTGGGACCAGTTCTTCGCCGCCGCCGGCATGGCCGAGAGCTTTGGCAAGGACCCGCGGTTCTCCGACTACGCCACCCGCGGCAAGCACATCCAGGAGCTCTATGGCCTGGTCGGCGAGGTGACCCAGACCAAGACGACCCAGGAGTGGCTGGACCTCCTGAAGCCCCTCTCCATCCCGGTGGTGCGCACCGCCCGGCTGGACGACCTGCCGGACGACCCGCACCTTTCGGCCGTGGGTTTCTTCGAGCGGCATGAGCACCCGCACGCCGGGCCCTACCTCGCCATGAAGCCGCCGGTGAAATTCACCGCCTCGCCCAGCAACATCCGCCGCCACCCGCCCCGCCTGGGCGAGCACACCGACGAGATCTGGGCGGAGCTGGGGCTGGAGAAGCCGTGAGGTACTGATCGGCCGCCCACCCCCTCACCCCGCTTCGCGGGGAGCTCCCCCTGATGGGGAGCAATTCAGCCATGGTCATTCCTCCACCTTTCAGGGGGAGGTGGACCGCGCAGCGGGCCGGAGGGGTCTCCTGAGCCGCCGTGTGCTAGGGGACTTCGGTCCAAGGAAGAAGGAACATCGCGATGCGCATCTCGGTCATGGGGGTTTCCGGGGCGGGGAAGTCGACCCTGGGGGCGACGCTGGCCAGGCGGCTGGGTCTTCAGCGGGTCGAGCTGGACGCCCTGAACTGGCTGCCGGGCTGGCGCGACCTGCACAGCGAGGACCCGCAGGCCTTCATCGACCGGGTGGAGGCCGCCACCCGGGGCGAGAGATGGGTCACCGACGGCAACTACACCATCTGCCAGGACCTCATCTGGAGCCGGGCGACCGACGTGATCTGGCTGGACTATCCCCTCTCGGTCAGCATGCCGCGCCTCTTGAGGCGCACCCTGGACCGGGCGGTCACGGGGCGGGAGCTGTGGGAGGGGACAGGCAACCGCGAGCGCTTCACCCGCTGGTTCGACAAGGACCATCCGGTCTGGTTCACCCTGCGCCACCGCACCCGGGCGAACGCCAGGCGCGAGGCGTGGTTCGCGGACCCCAAGTGGGCGGCGGTGCGAAAGCACAGGGTGACGTCGCCCAAGGAGGCCGAGGCCCTGATAGAGCGGCTGGCGGCCCTCGACGCTGACGGCCAGCAGGCATGAAAACGCCCGGCGAGCCTCTCGGACCGTCGGGCGTCATCGTGCGGTAGGGACGCCCCCGGAAGGCTACTGCTTGACGCCTTCCTTGGCCTCGTCGGCTGTCTTGGTGACAGCCTGGCCGGCCGCCGAGACGTCCTTGCCGACGCCGGCGATGGTGTTGCAACCGGCCACGGCGAGGGTCGCCGCGGCGGCCGCGAGGATGAGGATCTTGCGCATGTCGGCCATCCTTTGCCCGAGGCTGATGAGTACCGCCCCTTAAGCCAAGGTTTTGGTTAACAGACGCTGAACAGACCCTCAGAGCGGCCGGAAAACCGGCGCCGGGGGGCCGCCTTCGGTGGGCTGGAAGCGCACCTTGACCCTCTGGCCGATCCTCAGGGAGTCCGGGTCGCAGTCCACGAAGTTGGTCAGCACCGCCGGGCCCTCGTCGAGGGTGACGTAGCCGATCACATAGGGACCCGTGGGCGAGCGCCGCATGATGGAGAAGGTGTAGATCTCGCCCTCCCCGGGGCTTTCCTCCCACACCGTGTCGTCCGAGGCGCAGAAGGGGCAGATGGCGCGGGGGTACCAGTGCGCCTTGCCGCAGGCGGTGCAGCGCTTGATCAGGAACCGGCCCTCGGCGGCGGCGTCCCAGAAGGGCTTGCTCTCGACCGTGACGGCGGGGGCGGGAATGGCCCGGCCGGCGGGTTTGGCTTCAGCTTCGCTCATCGTCCTACTCCCGCTCGAGGATGACCGTGGCCGCGCCGTGGCGCGTGCCCAGGGATCCGCCCGTGCCGTGGGCGAGGGCCAGGTCGCAGTTGGCCACCTGGACCTTGGGGTGGGCCTCGCCGCGCAGCTGGCGCACCGCCTCGATGACCTTGGTGATGCCGCCCCGGTTGGTGGGGTGGTTGTTGCACAGGCCGCCGCCGTCGGTGTTGAAGGGCAGCTTGCCAACCCCCGAGATCAGGTTGCCGTCGGCCACGAAGCGGCCGCCCTGGCCCTTGGGGCAGAAGCCCAGGTCCTCGAGCTGCATCAGCACGGTGATGGTGAAGCTGTCGTAGATGGAGGCGTACTTGATGTCGGCGGGGGTGACGCCGGCCTCCTCGAAGGCCCGGGGGCCGGACCAGACCGCGCCGGAACACGTCAGGTCCAGGCAGTGGCCGCCGCTGGGGCCCTTGGGCGCCTCGCCGGAGCCGATCACCTTGACCTTCGGCCGGTTCAGGCTGCGCGCTGCCTCGGGCGAGGTGACGATCAGGGCGCCGCCGCCGTCGGTGACGACGCAGCAGTCCAGGAGGTGCAGGGGATCGGCGATCATCCGTGAATTGACCACGTCCTCGACCGTGACCACGTCCTTCAGGAAGGCGTGCTCATTCCACTGGGCGTGGTGGCTGGCGGCCACCTTGATCCAGGCCAGCTGCTCGGAGGTGGTGCCGTAGTCGTGCATGTGGCGCATGGCGCACATGCCGTAGGTGTTGTGGGTCGAGCCGCCGTAGATGTTCTCGAAGCCGGCCTCGGGCGGGCCGTCGGACAGCTGGCCCGGGCGCGCGCCGCCGCCGCCGGGACGGCCGCCCTGCCCCTGGCGCGGGCGCCCGGCCAGGGTGATCAGGGCCACCTGGCACTTGCCGGCGGCGATGGCCTGGACCGCGTGGCCCACGTGCAGGATGTAGGAGGAGCCGCCGGTCTCGGTGGAGTCCAGGTGGCGGACATTGCGCAGGCCCATATAGTCGACCATGGACATGCCGCCGAAGCCCGGCGCGTCGCCGGCGCAGAAATAGCCGTCCACGTCGTCAAAGGAGAGGCCGGCGTCGGCCAGGGCCCCCCGGGCGCTCTCGGCGTGCAGCTGGGCGCTGGTCTTGTCGGGGGCGTCGCGGGTGGGATGCTCCCACGCCCCCATGATGTAGGCCTTGCCTTTCAGGCTCATGATCCTCCCCCTCCGGTTTGCGTGCGCCGGTTGATGGGCAGGGCTTACCGCGCCCCGGTGAAGGGGGAAAGCCCCGAGGCGGGCGCGCGCCTTTGGGGAGGAATGACTCAGCAATTGCTCCCCATCAGGGGGAGCTCCCGGCAAAGCCGGGTGAGGGGGTCAAACCCCGTCGCCGTTGACCCCCTCCGGCCCGCTTTCGCGGTCCACCTCCCCCTCGGGGGAGGAATGAGAGAGCCAATTGCTCCCCATCAGGGGGAGCTCCCGGCGAAGCCGGGTGAGGGAGTCAACGGCGCCTCAGCTGACCCCCCTGCACCCCGAGGCGGGCCCTGTTCGCCCCGCCCGGGATGGACTAGCCTCTCCCCATGGCCGAGTTCTTTGACAGCCTGACGGAAGACCATGTGGCGATGATCGCCCGCCAGCCGGTCTTCTTCGTCGCCACCGCCGCCGCGGACGGGCGGATCAACCTGTCCCCCAAGGGCCTGGCCGACACCCTGAAGGTTCTGTCTCCCCACCGGGTCGCCTACCTGGACCTCGCCGGGTCGGGCAACGAGACCCACGCCCATCTGGCCGCAGACGGGCGCATCACCCTGATGATGTGCAACTTCGAGGCGCCGGCCCTGATCCTGCGCCTCTACGGCCGCGGCCGACCTGTGCTGCCGGCGGATCCGGACTGGGAAGGCCTCGCCCGCCATTTCGAGCTGCGGCCCGGCGTGCGCCAGATCTTCGAAATCACCGTCGAGGGCGTGCAGACCAGCTGCGGCTGGGGCGTGCCGGTGATGAGCCTGGACCACCACCGCGAGACCCTGCCCCGCTATCACGCCGCCCAGGACCCCGAAGCCTGGGTGAAAAAGCAGGCCGGGCGGACCCGCAGCCTCGACGGGCTTCCCACCCGGGCCACCGACCGCTACATCGCCGGCCCGGCCGACGGAGGAGACGCCCCATGACGACCCTCGCCGACCTCTGCGACGCCCATGAGGACGTGATCGAGGTCTGCCACGTCCCCTTCCGGGACTTCGGCGGCCGTACGGCCTTTGCCGGCCCGATCCGCACCGTGCGCTGCTTCGAGGACAACGCCCTGGTCAAGGAGGCCCTGTCGGAGCCCGGCCGGGGGGCGGTGCTGGTGGTGGACGGCGGCGGCTCCCTGCGCCGGTCCCTGCTGGGCGACAGCCTGGCCGCCGACGCCGTGAAGAACGGCTGGGCCGGAGTGGTGGTGTTCGGCGCCGTGCGCGATACGGCCCAGCTCGCCCGCATCAAGCTGGGGATCAAGGCCCTGGGAACCTGCCCCATGCGCACGGTCAAGCGCGGCGAGGGCCTGCGCGACGCCCCCGTCGCCTTCGGCGGCGTGGTCTTCGTGCCCGGCGACCTCCTCCACGCCGACGCCGACGGCCTGGCCGTGCTGCCGGTGGAGGACGACGAAGGTTAGGGCTGGGGGCGCGGCGTCCAGGCGGGCTTGCCTCCGCCCGGCGCCATCGCTAGTTTCCGCGCCTCGCCCTCACCGGCCCCCTCCGGGGCGCCGTTCCTCGTCGGAGAGGTGGCTGAGTGGTCGAAAGCACCGCACTCGAAATGCGGCGTACCTTTACGGGTACCGTGGGTTCGAATC
>NZ_JADCBG010000133.1 GCF_020253645.1 Phenylobacterium sp. | reverse complement strand
TGGTCTTGGATTGCTGGCTTTCCACCTGCTCGAAGGGCGCCGCCAGGCGAGGCAGGTCTGCAGGGTCGATCCCGATGCCCGTGTCCTGGACAGTCAGCCGCACACCGTCCCTCTCTTCCCGGACTCGGATGGAGACCCGTCCGCCCGCCGGCGTGAACTTCACCGCGTTGGACAGCAGGTTGAGAAGGATCTGCTTCACGGCCCGGGCGTCAGCTTCGACCGCCGGCAGGTTTTCGGCGACATCGGCGAAGAGCATCAGGCCAGCCGAATCGGCCCGGTTGCGGACCAGTCGGAGGGTCTCCTCGGCCAACGGGCCTACATCAAGCAATTCGCGGAAGAGCGTCATCTTCCCCGCCTCGATCTTGGACATGTCGAGCACGTCGTTGATCAGGGCCAGAAGATGCTGGCCGGAGGTCAGGATGTCGTTCACGTACCCCTTGTACGGGGCGGAGCCCAGCGGTCCGAAGAGTTCCTGCGTCATGATCTCGGAGAAGCCGATGATCGCGTTCAGGGGTGTACGGAGCTCGTGGCTCATGTTGGCGAGGAACTCGCTCTTGGCCCGGTTTGCCTCAACGGCGCGAAGCTTCTCGGTCTCGTACTTCCGGGCAAGTTCCGACAGCTGGGTCTGGCTGCCTTCAAGCCGGCTTATGGCGTCGCGGAGGGTCTCCTCGTCACGGCTGCGCTCCGCCTCGCGAAGCTTCAGGGCGGTGATGTCCACCGCGGTCATGACAAGGCCGCCCGATGGGGTGCGGCGCTCGTGTGTCTGAGCCCATCGTCCGTCGCGGAACTCGATCTCACGCACGCCCGGGGCGGCGTTGTCAGGTTTCAGCGACTGACGGATCGCCTGGCGCGTGAGCCGCGCGAACTCGGTGTGCGGAGACGCCGGCTGGAGGGCCTCCGCCTCAAATCCGAACATCCGCGCAAAGGCCGGATTGGCCGCCACCAGCCTGCCCTGCGCGTCCCAGCAGGCGAAGGCCGAGGCCATCACCTGGAGGGCTTCGATCAGGGACTCCGGAGGCGCTTCCCCCTGAGGTTCACCCTCGGCGGTGCGCTTCCTCCGGCTCCGGCGGCCCAGCCAGAGGCCGCCTGCGCCTGTCAGGGCGCCCAGCGGGGCCGCCATGAGCAGAAGGCCCGACCAGGCGGGTGCTGCATCGCGGAAGGTCAGGACAAGTCCGGTCGCCAGGCCCGCAGAGGTGAGCGCTCCCAGGACCAGGGGCCCGGCCGCCGCTCCGGCGAGAAGGGGCGGCCGCTCTGTCCTACCGAAATCGCTGACTGCCGACACAGGCGGGCTCCTCGGGCAGGCGGCGACCTCGCCGCCCCGACTCACTCCATCAGCACGAAGAAGGTGAACAGTTTCCCAACGCGGACCGTCACGCCTGTGGAATTCAGCCCTCCAGCGCCCGCACGACCAGCTCGACGACGTTGCGCGAGAGTCCCGGCGTCGCGGCGATCCGCTCCAGCTCAGCCTTCATCAGCGCCCCGAGGTCGGCGCGATAGCGGCGCCAGGCGCCCAGCGGCTCCACCAGGCGCGCCGCCGTCATGGGGTTGAACCGGTCCACCGCCAGGATCTGGTCGGCCAGGAAGCGGTAGCCCGAACCGTCCTCGGCGTGGAACCGGGCCGGGTTGGCCGTCGCGAAGGTCGCGACGAGGGCTCTCAGGCGGTTGGGCACCGTGGCGTCGAAGTCCGGGTGCGCGGTCAGGGCGATGACCCGGGCCAGGGCGTCAGGCGAGGAATCGCGGGCCTGCACGGCGAACCACTTGTCCATGACCAGGGCCTCGTCCTTCCAGCGGTCGCGGAAGTCTTCGAGGGCGGTGGCGAAGACCCCGCCGCCGATCGACATCAGGGCGTTCAGGCCGCCGATCGCGTCCGTCATGTTGGTCGCGGCGCGATAGTGTCCTTCGGCAAGGGAGGTGACCTCTGCGCAGGGCCGGGCGGCCAGGGCCTCGAGCGCGGCGTTGCGCAGGGCGCGCCGCCCAGCGCTGGCTGCGTCAGGCGAGAACTCGGCGCCATCCTGCAGGCCCAGGTGCAGGCGCTTCAGGGTTTCCTCCAGGTGGACGGCCAGCCGCAGGCGAAGAGCCTGGCGGGCCGCGTGGATGGCCGCCGGGTCGGCGGGCGGCCGGGCGACGGCCAGGTCGGATTCCGTGGGCAGGGCCAGGAGCAGGGCCTTGAAGGCGGGCTCCGAGGCCTGGTCGTTCAGCGCCCGGCCCATGGCCTCGGCGAAGCGCTCCTCGCCCACCTCGTCCGGTGCGCCGCCGGCTCGGGCCAGGATCAGGTCCCGCGCCACCTCCTGACCCGCCTCCCAGCGGTTGAAGAGGTCGGGGTCGCCCGCCAGCTGGACATAGCGGTCGCCGGGCCTCGCCTCGACGCTCAGCTCCACCGGCGCCGAGAAACCCCGCAGGGCCGAGACAATGGGACGCGAGGTCACCCCGGACAGGGTGAGCCGGGTCTCCTCGCCCTCCAGCACCACCAGGGTCTCGTCCAGGGCCTCGCCGTCGCGGGTGAAGGCCATCGTCCGGCCCTCGGCGTCCAGAAGGCCCAGGCGGACGGGAACGGGCAGGGCGCGCTTGTCGGCCTGGCCCGGGGTGGCCGGCGTCCTCTGGGTCAGGGGGATCTCCAGCTCGCCCGTCTCCGGCGTCCATCGCGAAGCCAGCCGCACCCGCGGGGTGCCCGCCTGCTCGTACCAGGCGAAGAAGGCGGAAAGGTCCCGGCCCGAGACCTCGGCGAAGCAGGCGATGAAGGCCTCCACCGTGGTGGCGTGGCCATCCCAGCGCTCGAAATAGAGGTCCATCCCCTTCCGGAAGGTCTCGGCCCCGATCAGGGCCTTGAGCATCCGGATCACCTCGGCGCCCTTCTCGTAGATGGTCGCCGTATAGAAGTTATCGATCTTCAGGTAGCTGGACGGGCGGACCGGGTGGGCCAGGGGGCCCTGGTCCTCGGCGAACTGACGGGCCCTCAGGGCCTTCACGTCCTTGATCCTCTGCACCGCCTCGCCGCGCATGTCGGCCGAGAAGCTCTGGTCGCGGAAGACGGTCAGGCCCTCCTTCAGGCACAGCTGGAACCAGTCCCGGCAGGTGATCCGGTTGCCTGTCCAGTTGTGGAAGTACTCGTGCGCCACCACGCTCTCGATGCGCTCGTAGTCCAGGTCCGTCGCCGTTTCGGGGTCCGCCAGCAGCAGGGACGAATTGAAGATGTTGAGGCCCTTGTTCTCCATGGCCCCGAAGTTGAAGTCGCGCACGGCGACGATCATGAACAGGTCCAGGTCGTACTCGCGGCCAAAGGCCTCCTCGTCCCAGCGCATGGACCGCTTCAGGGCGTCCATGGCGTAGGCCGCCCGGGCCGACATGCCCGGGTCCACAAAGACCTTCAGCTCCACCTTGCGGCCGCTGGCGGTGACGAAGCTGTCGGCCAGCTCGTCCAGCTCCCCGGCCACCAGGGCGAAGAGGTAGCAGGGCTTGGGGAAGGGGTCGTTCCAGACCGCATAGCGCCGTCCGTCGGTTCCTCGCCCGGTCTCCACCAGGTTGCCGTTGGACAACAGGCGCGGCCAGGCGTCGTCCGCCGTCATGCGCACAGTGAACCGGGCCAGGACGTCCGGCCGGTCGGGATACCAGGTGATCGTACGGAAACCCTCGGCCTCGCACTGGGTGCAGAACCGGCCTCCCGACATGTAGAGCCCCTCCAGGGCCTTGTTGGCCGCCGGGTTGATCTCGACCTCGGTCTCGAGGACGAAGGCGTCCGGGACGCCCGGGATGGTCAGACTGTGGGCGTCGGTCGCGTATTCGCCAGCGGCCAGGACCCGGCCGTCGATAGCGATGGACAGGGTCTTCAGCCGCTCGCCGTCCAGCTTCAGGGGCGCGCCTGCGGCGCCGTTCCTGCGCAGGGACAGCCGGGCCTTCACCCGGGTCGCCTCGGGCTGCAGGTCGAAGTCCAGGTGGACCTCGTCGACGAGGAATGCGGGCGGCGTGTAATCGGCCAGGCGGATCGGGGCGGGGGTCTCGGTGCGCATGTCCCCGATTTAGGCCATCCCGGCGGCGAGGGGGAGGGGCCGGGGCGCGGGAAGGACTCGCCAATCGCCTCCCGGCCGTCTGAAATGGCGGGGCAAACCGGAGCCCGCCCATGATCAAGCTGACCTTCGCCCTCGTCCGCCTGCCTCACCTGACCCGCGAGCAGTTCCAGGACTACTGGCTTCATACCCACGGCCCCCTGGTGGCCAGCGTGAAGGACGTCTTGCGCATCCGCCGCTATGTCCAGCTGCACTCCATGGAAGAGACAGTCAGCGACGGCATCCGCGGCCCCCGCAACGCCCCGCCCCAGTTCGATGGGGTGGCCCAGCTCTGGTACGACAGCCTGGAGGATCTCGCGGCCCTGGCCGGCGACCCCGCCGCCCGCGAGGCCGGCCGCCTGCTGCTGGAGGACGAACGGAAGTTCATCGATCTGCCGAAGAGCCCCCTCTGGTGGGGCGAGGAAAAGGTGATCATCGGCGGTTGAGGGCGTTCAGCGGGGCGCGGCCGGCGTCCTGTCCATTCTGACCCCCTCTCCCGCTCGGAGGCGCGATTACCGGCACACGGGAGGGTTGAATTTTGATTGATCGCAAACACTCACTACGCAATCGGCGCCACGATTGATTTAGGGAGTGCTTTCTCCCTCGCCTGCGGTCCGTGACCGCCAAAGAGAAACACATGCTTTACGCAATTGCAGTGATCCTGATCGTGCTATGGCTTGTGGGAGTCGTTTCTGCCTACACACTGGGCGGCTTCATTCATATTCTTCTGGTCATCGCCGTTATTTCCATTCTGCTTCGCGTCATACAGAATAGGCGGATCTGACGGGCCGGAGCCGCCGGAAGACGAACCAGACGATCAGCCCTCCGACAGGCAAGGGGTCAATGGCGGTTCGGCTTTCACCCGTTCGCCGGCAGCCCCTCCAACCAGGCCTTGAGGATCGCCACGACCTGATCGCCAGGATTGTAGCCCCGGGTGACGACGCCGTAGGTCCCCTCCGGGCCGGGACCCGCCACCAGGGTAGGGAAGCCGGTCACGCCGGCGCGCTGCGAGACGCCGTAGTCAGCCCAGGTCTCGTGTTTCAGATCATCGGTCTCGAAGTCCGCCAGGAAGGTGTCGGGCGCCACGCCGTAGTCGGCGGCCAGCTCGGCCAGCACCTCGGGGCGGGTGATGTTGCGGTCCTCGGCGTAGAAGGCCCTCTGCAGGCGGCCGAGGTAGGCGATGGCGCCCTCGGGGTTGTCGCGCCGCACCCGCACCACGGCCCGGGCGGCGGGGTCGGTGTCATAGAGGAAGCCAGGTTCATCCAGCACGGCGCCGCCGAAGGGCAGGCCTGTGGCCTCGGTGATGTGGGTCCAGTGGCCGCGCAGGCTGTCCCTGGCCTCCGCGGTCATGGGGGTCTCGGTCCCAGGGCGCAGGCCGCCCATGACGAGCCGCACGGGCAGGGCCCGGCCGAAGGC
>NZ_JADCBG010000132.1 GCF_020253645.1 Phenylobacterium sp. | reverse complement strand
ACCTACCAGTGCTCGGATGGCAAGTGGGTGTCGATCGGCTCGATCGAGCCTCAGTTCTATGCACTTCTCCTTGAAACGACAGGGATTTCTGACCGCGCCTTCAAGTCTCAGATGGACCGCGGCGCCTGGCCGGATCTCAAGGCCAAGCTGGCGGCGGTGATCGCCACCAAGACCCGTGACGAGTGGTGCGCCCTCATGGAGGCGACGGACGTCTGCTTCGCCCCGGTGCTCGACCTGGATGAGGCGCCGAGGCATGCCCACAACGTCGCCCGGCAGACCTTCGTCGAGGTCGCCGGGGTGACCCAGCCCGCTCCGGCGCCGCGGTTCTCGAGGACCCCGGGGGCTATCCAGGGTCCACCGCCGGCCATCGGGGCCCATGACCGTGAAGCTCTGAAGGACTGGGGCTTCTCGGACAGCGACCTCGATGCGCTGAAGGGGGTGGGGGCCCTGAACGGCTAGCGACCACTTGCCGGCTTCTGTTGGCAAGGCCGGCCTCGTCGCACAAGGCTTGGCTATCCCCGTCGGACGCGGAACTCCAGGACGCCCGAGACTTCTGAGATCCCCAGAAGCCGGGCCCCGCTTTCCTGGATGAAGTGGGGGACGTCGATGCGGGCCATGGGATCATCCGCGAGAAGCCTGACCTCGCGATCTCCGGCCTCGGCGAGGGCGCGACGCAGACGCAGGGTGGGCACCGGGCAGTGATGGCCGCGGGCGTCCACAAGGATCTCTCCGGCGGGGGGCGTCATCGACAAGTCCCTCGGGGGCCTCCGTGGCGATCTTGAACTCCGGGCATTTGTCCAGAGCTGAATGGACCAGGACCGACCTCGACGCGGGTGACGGCGCCGGAGCCTGTGCAAGCCGGCTGGGGCCAGGCGCGCTTGCCCAGCGTCACCCGGTCTCTTCCCGCTTCAGGATCCGGCGCGAGTACACCCGCGCCGGGCCTCGATCCCAGGACCCGGTCAGCCCGCGTCCTGGAGCTTCAGGGTATCCCTGAGTTCCCGCTTCAGGAACTTGCCGCTGGCGTTCCGGGGAAGGGGGTCTTCCTGGATCCAGATGTACCTCGGCACCTTGTGCTTGGCTGCGATGGCCGCGCAGTGCGCCCGCAGGTCATCGGGAGTGGCGGTGTGGCCGGGTCTCAGGACGATGGCGACGCCGACTTCCTCTCCCAGGCGCTCATCGGGAACCCCGAACACCGAGCACTCCGCGACGGCGGGATGCCGGTAGAGATTGGCCTCCACCTCCGCGCAGTAGATGTTCTCTCCACCGCGCAGGACCATGTCCTTCTTTCGGTCGACAATGTAGATGAAACCGTCCTCGTCCATCCGCGCGATGTCGCCGGTATGGAGCCAGCCGTCAGTGATGGTCTCGGCGGTGGCTTCGGGCCGGTTGATGTAGCCCTTGATCACCGGCGATCCACGCACCCAGAGCTCGCCCACCTGGCCGAGCGGCACCGTGTTGCCCTCATCATCCACGCACCGCGCCTCGAAGGCCGGCATGGCGGGGCCGGCGCTGTCCGGGCGATCCACGAAGAAGTCGGCGGCGATGGCGGTGATGATGCCGCAGGTCTCGGTCATGCCGTAGCCGGTGTTCGGCCGGGCGGTCTTGACCTGGGAGTCGATCTTGTGGACCAGGTCCGGAGGCACCTGGGCGCCGCCGCCGCCGAGGCTGAGCAGGCTGGAGGTGTCGCGCTTGGCGAAATCCGGATGGGTTATCACCTCCCGGGCCATGGTCGGCACGCCGCTCATCGAGGTGACCTTCTCGGCCTCGATGATGCGCAGGGCCTCGCCGGCGTCCCACTTGAACATGAGGACCATTGTGCCGCCCGCCGCAGTGGTGGCGTAGGCGCCGCAGTTGTTGGCGGTCACGTGGAAGAGGGGGGTGGTCAGCAGGGCGATCGGGACCGGGACCGGAGCGTTCGGATCCGGCGCGATGCCTGTGGCGCGCTGGGTCGCCAGGGCCTGGGCCTGGCCGGAGAACATCATGTTGAAGAGGTTGGCCACGCACCCACGGTGCGTCAGCTGGGCGCCCTTCGGGAAGCCGGTCGTCCCCGAAGTGTAGAAGATGCAGGCGTCGTCATCCGGATCGATCTCCGCGTCCGGCATGGCGCCGCCGGTGGCGAGGACTTCGGACCAGGACACATAGCCCTCGGTCGCCGGCGCCCGGACGGCGACCAGGGTCACGCCCTGGACCATCTCGGGCCTTTCGGCGATGCGCGCCATGCGCTCCGGGTCCACGAAGGCCACCTTGGGCTGGGCGTCGTTGAACCCGTAGGACATTTCCTCGGCCGTCCACCAGGCGTTCATCCCCACGACCGTCACGCCAATGGAGACGCAGGCCCAATAGATCAGCATCCACTCGGGAAAATTGCGCATGGAAATGGCGACCCGGTCGCCCCGCTTGACGCCCCGGGCGAGAAGCCAGTTGGCGATGCTCGCCGTGAGACGGTGGGCTTCGGCATAGGTGATCCGCTCGTCCTCATAGACGATATAGGTCCGATCACCGTAAGCGGCGGTGGAGAGCCAAACGGCGCGGACGTTGGGCGGCGCGTTCTTGTACACCTTCATCGGCGCCCCGCGGAGCTCCTGGACCACCAGCTCGAAGGGGGCGCCCGGCGCGGTCAGCTCGTCCCAGGCCTTCTTCAGTTCCTGATAATGCAACTCGTCTCTCCTCCCAGAGGGCGTGGCGCGGTCGCAGCCTTCAACCCGTCGCGTCTCATATGGCGCCCAAGTCGCGAAAAGGAAACCGCCCGCGGAGACCCGTGTCTCAGTCGCCCGCCAGGCGCATGGCAAGGTGCCGATGGAAGCGCCAGAGGGGACGCTCCAGCGGGCTGAGCGGCCCCGCAGCATAGGCTCCGGCGGCGACCCCGGCCTGGAGTCCCTCGCACATGGGAATATCTTCGGCATGGACCTTCAGGACAGCGCCCCGCATCCCTTCGGCGAACCCTGAAAGGGCCGCCAGTGCAGGCGAGGCGAGAAGGTGGATGGTCAGCCGGAAGCTTTCGGGCTGGAGGCGATCGAGCTGGTACCAGACGCCCGTAGGTTCCGGATCCTCCGAAAGGTAAAGCAGGCCGAGGGGAAAGACCCCGGCGACGATGAAGCCGTGTCCGGCCGGATCGCCTGGGGGGTTCTCCAGAACGGTGAAGGCGTCTGATCCGGCGCCCTCGAATGTCCCAAGTCCAGGATGTGTCGCCTGCAGGGTCGCGGCGTGCGGGCCGATGTGATGGTAGGACTCCAGGAAGTTCTCCACCATGATCTTCCAGTTCCAGGGGGAATCCAGCTCGATCCGGTCGACGGTGACAAGGGTCTCGGGACGCATTGGCGAAAGACGCGCCGCGAGGGGCAGGAGCGCAGGCGCGAGCGGTTCCGCCGCACCGTCGAGGTTGACGAAGAGGAAGCCGCCCCAGGCCTCGCTCCGGAACTCGGGAAGCCGGCAATCCGCCGGCGCGAAGATCTCCGACCCCTGCATGGCGGGCGCAGAGAGAAGCCGTCCGTCGAGCCCGTAGCGCCAGAGATGATAGGGGCAGGTCAGAACGTGAGCCTGTCCCGCGCCCGAGGCCAGGGGCAGGCCCCTGTGACGGCAGACCGACGAGAGCACCCTCAGCACTCCGTCCGCGCCGCGCACGGCGATCAGGGGCTCACCTGCTGCGTCCGCGCAGAGAAAGTCCCCGTTGGCGGCGAGTTGATCCAGTCGGGCGATGGGCAGCCATCCGGCGCGCATCACCTCCCGTCGCTCAGCCTCAAGGACAAGGGGGTCGGAATAGACCTGCCCCGGCAGGCCGCGGGCGCGTTCGGGCGTCGCGGACACCGAACGGTAGAGCTCACGGGCCGGATCGGGGGTCAATGGACGCCTCCCGCCATCCGGCGCCGAAGCGCGCGACCCGGACGGGCGCCGGTGGGCTTTCCCCTGTCCCAGGTCGCCTCGCCGTTGACCCAGACCCCCAGAACCCCGGCGCTCCGGGTTTTGGGGGTCGCGAAGTCGGCGACGTCGCGGATGGCCTCAGGATCGAACAGGCAGAGATCGGCGAAGGCGCCCTCCGCCAGGACTCCGCGCCCCGTGATCCCGAAGCGGGAGGCGGTCAGGCCGGTCATCTTGTGGACGGCCGTCTCCAGGCTGAAGAGACCTTCCTCCCGGGCGTAACGGCCCAGCACCCTCGGGAAGGTCCCCCAGGCGCGGGGATGCGGATGGGCCTCCATCACGAGGCCGTCGGATCCGATCATGGTGGCGGGGAAGGCCAGGATCCGCCGGACATCGTCCTCGTTCATGTCGAAATAGACGGCGCCGCCGGGCGCAAGTCTCTCGGCGGCGTCAAGGAGACTGCAGCCCCAGTCGCGGGCGATCTCGGCCAGTTCCCGGCCAGAGCATTCGGGGTGGGGTCGCGAGGCCGTGATCACCACCCGCGCCGTCGCCGCCGCCCGTTCAGGGACCAGAAAGGTCGAGGCGGCCGTGTAGGGATAGGCGTCCAGCCCCACCTCCTGGCGGGCGGCCGCCCCTTCAATGAGGGCCAAGGTCTCCGCCGAGCGACCATGGTTGTCCCGGCCAGCGCACTTATGGTGCGAAACGATCACTGCAGTCCCAGCCTCCCGGCCGATCCGGAACGTCTCCTCCAGACTGTCGGCGACGCCGTCCCTCTCATCGCGCATGTGGGTGACATAGGGCGCCCCGTGCCTTGCGGCGATGCGGGCGAGGGCGATGACCTCCTCGGTCGGCGCCGCATATGCGGGGGGATAGTAGAGGCCCGTGGACAGCCCCGCCGCCCCCTCCGACAGCGCCCGGTCGAGCAGGGCGCACATGGCCTCCACCTCCGCCGGCGTGGCGGCGCGGTCGAAGTTCTCCATCACCGCGTGCCGCAGGGTCGTGTGGCCAACGAGGAAGATCGAGTTCACCGCGCCCGGAGCGGCGTCGAGGGCCCGGAAGTAGGCCTCGAAGCTGGCGTAGAGATGCTTGCCGTTGCCCGTGAAGGCCCCGAGCGGCGCCGGCGGCCGGCCACGGTCGCCAGGGCAGGGCGCCAGGCTGAAGCCGCAGTTGCCGTTGACCGTGGTGGTGACGCCCTGGCTGACCTTGGCCTCGAGGTCCGGCTCCAGGAGGAGCGGCAGGTCGTCATGGGCGTGGGCGTCGATGAAGCCGGGCGCAAGGACGCAGCCGGAGGCGTCGATTTCCACGTCGGCCCGGGCGTCGCCGGCATCACCAACGGCCACGATCCTGTCCCCACGCACCCCCAGGTCGCCCTCCCGGGACGGCCCGCCCGAGCCATCAATGAGCCGGGCCTTGCGGAAAAGAATGTCGAACTCAGGCATGGCGGACCTCCGGGAGGGATTGGGACGACGCGCCCGCGGGGAGTCAAGGCGACGCCGCGGCTTGGCGCACGCCCGCCTTGGGGCTAAGGGGCGGGCAGGAGGACGCCCATGACCGATACCGAGCGCAAGGACGCCAGCGCCGCGACCCGCGCCGCCCTCCAGGCCGCCAGGGCGAGCCTCCCGCCGGATGACGGAGGGGACTTCCGACTGGCCGACAGGGGCTTCATCGCCTCCATCCCGGACGCCGACATCCCCGGCGCCTGGAGCCTCAAGCCCTACGCCTTCCTGGACGGCGAGGCCGCGCCGACCGTACACCCGGCCCTCTGGCGCCAGGCCCGGCTCAACATGCGCCACGGGCTCTTCGAGGTGACCCCAGGGGTCTATCAGGTGCGCGGCTTCGACATCTCCACCGTCACCTTCATCGAGGGCCAGCGCGGCTACATCGTCATTGACCCGCTGACCTCCGCCGCCCCGGCCCGCACGGCGCTGGAGCTGATGCGCACCCACCGCGGCGACCGGCCGGTGACGGCGGTCATCTATACCCACAGCCACGTCGACCATTACGGCGGTATTCTAGGGGTAGTCTCGCCGGAGGAGATTGCCTCAGGCCTGCCCATCATCGCGCCCGAGGGCTTCCTGAAGGAGGCGGTGAGCGAGAACGTCCTCGCCGGCAACGCCATGAGCCGGCGGGCGACCTACATGTACGGCGCCCTCCTGCCCAAGGACGCCCGAGGCCACGTCGACTCCGGGCTTGGCAAGGCCGTTTCCGGGGGCAAGGTCGCCCTGGTCCCACCCACCGTGTCCATCGCCCGCACCGGCGAGCGCCTGGTCGTCGACGGGGTCGAGATCGTCTTCCAGATCACGCCGGACGCCGAGGCGCCGGCCGAGATGAACTTTTTCTTCCCGAAGTTCCGCGCCCTCTGCATGGCCGAGAACTGCACCTGCCACCTGCACAACATCTACACCCCGAGGGGCGCCCAGGTTCGGGATTCCAAGTCCTGGAGCCGCTACATCGACGAGGCGCGGGACCTGTTCGGCGCGGACTCCGACGTGATGTTCGCCAGCCACCACTGGCCCCGCTGGGGCGGGGCGGAGATCGACGTCTTCCTGCGCAAGCAGCGCGACCTTTACAAGTTCATCCACGACCAGACCCTGCGCCTGGCCAATCACGGGCTGAACGCGCCGGAGATCGCCGAGGTCCTGCGCCTGCCGCCGACCCTGGCCTCGGAGTGGTACACCCGCGGCTTCTACGGAACGGTCAGCCACAACGCCAAGGCGGTTTACCAGCGCTATCTTGGCTGGTTCGACGGCAACCCGGCGCACCTGAACCCGCATCCTCCCGTCGAGGCGGGCCGGCGCTACGTGAAGGCCCTAGGCGGGCCGGACGCCGTCCTCGCCGAGGCGCGCCGGGCCCAGGCCGAAGGCGACTACCGCTGGGGCGCGGAGGTCCTGAACCACCTGGTCTTCGCTGACCCCTCCAACACCGAAGCGCGGAACCTGCAGGCCGACCTGCTGGAGCAGATGGGCTACCAGTCGGAGTCCGGCCCCTGGCGGGACTTCTACCTGACCGGCGCCCAGGAGCTGCGGACCCCCATCCCTGCGTCGGACAAGCCCCGGCAGGCGGCGGGGACCCAGCTGCGCAACCTGCCCGCCGAAAGCCTGCTCGACAGCCTTTCCGTGCGCCTGAACGGCGAGGCCTCCGGCGACATGGAGCTGGACCTCACCCTGATCTTCCCGGACGGGGAGGGGACCTTCACCCTCCGCGTCGAGAACGCGGTCCTGCACCACAGGAATGGAGAGGGTGCGCCGGAGGTGTCCCTGAGCCGGGACCAGCTGATCGACCTGGTGCTGGGCGCCGCCGATCTGAAGGACGTGGCGTCCGACCAACCGGGCGAGGCCGCACTGGGCCGTCTCCTGTCGGTGCTGGACCGGTTCGACCTCTGGTTCGGTATCGTGACCCCCTGAGCCTCAGATCCGGCGCTCTCGGCCTTCCCACCAGGGCTCGCGCAGCTTGCGCTTGAAGATCTTGCCGGAGTCCTCGCGGGGCAGGGCGGCGCTGAACTGGACCTCGCGGGGGACCTTGAAGCCGGCCAGCTGGCCCCGGATCCACAGCTTGACGTCCTGCGGGTCGATCTCCTGTCCCTCCTGGGGCTGGACCACGGCGCAGAGGGCCTCGCCGAACTCGTCGTCCGGAATGCCGAAGACCGCACAGTCGGCCACGCCTGGCAACTTCAGCAGGATGGCCTCGATCTCGGCGGGATAGATATTGACCCCGCCGCTGATCACCATGTCGGAGCTGCGGTCGCACAGGTGCAGGAAACCGTCGGCGTCGAAATAGCCGATGTCGCCTGGCGAGATCAGGCCGAACTTTTCCGCCCGCCGGCGCTTGGCGTCGTCGCCATGATAGGTGAAGTCGACGGATCCGAGATTGCGCCCCAGAACCTCGCCGGGAACCCCCACGGGGCAGTCGTTCCCGTCCTCGTCGACCACCCGGACGATGGTGTTGGGCATGGGCCGGCCCACCGTCCCGGGATGGGCGAGCCACTCCTCGGCCGTGCAGAAGGTCACGTTCCCCATCTCGGTGGAGCCGTAGTACTCGTTGATGACCGGACCCCACAACTCGATCATCTCCCGCTTGACCGGGGGCGACACCGGGGCGGCGGCGTGGGCCACGAAGCGCAGGGACGACAGGTCGTAGCGGTCCCGCGCGGACTGGGGCAGCTTGACCAGCCGGTTGAACATGACCGGCGCCATGTTCAGGTGGGTGATGCGCTTGTCCTGGATCAGGGCCAGCAGGGCCTCGGGGTCGAACCGCGGCATGACCGCGACATTGGCGCCGATATTCACCGAGACATTGGCGTGGGCGTTGGGCGCCGAATGGTAGATGGGCCCGACCACCGCCGTCACGATCTCCCCGGGCCGGTCGATCCAGTCGGCATAGCCGTAGGAACGCAGGAGCATGGACATGGAGGCCTGGGCCTGTTCCTCGGTGGCGGCCCCGCGCTTGACCCCCTTGGGCCTGCCCGTGGTGCCCGAGGTGTAGATGATGACGCTCGGCGCCCGCCGCGCCTCCCCGGACCAGGGCGGGAAGCCCTCCAGCCAGGCGCCCCACTCGAGATCGCCTGGCGCGACCTCGCCCGCCGTGGGCGCCAGGCCGTAGGCGGAGGTCACTTCCCGGGGCGTGCGGACGCTGATCACCTGCACACCCTCAGGGACGGAGGCGCGGAGCCCAGCGAGCAGGTCGGCGTGGATGACCAGCACCCTGGCCCCGCAATCCCGCAGGACGTAGTCGGCCTCGTCCAGGGTGCAGTGCCAGTTCACCGCCACCGGGAACGCCCCGAGGATCCCGGCCGCCTGCACGACCTCGAAGAAGGCGAATTCATTGCGCAGGCAGAAGGCGACGGCGTCGCCCTCGCGCACGCCGAGGGTTTCCAGGCCGGAGGCCGCCCTGAGGGCGCGTTCGCGGATGGCTTCCGCCGTTGTTTCCCGGTCACCGCACCAGAGCCTGCCCATCGCCGCGTCCTCCCGTTTCAGGAATGCAACCACGGGCCGGACGCCGAGGAAAGACCTCAGGGCGCGGCCCTATTGGGGCAGGGGCTGGGGCCGGGATGGACCCGGACGGGTGGCCATGCGATGTTCGTCGTCTCTCGCCTCGATCGGACCCCAAGCCATGACCGCCCGCATCACCTCGTCCTTCGGGGCCTTCTCCACGGCCCGCGAAGTCGTCGCCGGTCATGACCTGACCGGCCGCACCGCCCTCATCACGGGGGCGGCGACGGGAATCGGCATCGAGACCGCCCGCGCCCTGGCGGAGGCCGGCGCGGAGGTTGTCATCGCGGCGCGGAAACCTGACCTCGCCAACGCCGCATCGGCCGACATCAATCGAACGGCGAAGGGCCCGGGCGCCCGTTTCGAGATGCTTGACCTGTCCAGTCTTGCCTCGGTCCGCGCCACGGCGGCGCGCTGGGGAGACCGCCCCCTTGATCTGTTGATCAACAACGCCGGGGTCATGGCCTGCCCCCTGTCCCGGACCGAGGACGGGCTGGAGATGCAGATCGGCACGAACCACTTCGGGCATTTTCTGCTGGGGGTTCTGCTTGCCCCCGCCCTGGAGGCCGGGGCGCAGAAGTCGGGCCGGTCGTCACGGCTGGTGAGCCTGTCCTCGATCGGACACCGGCGCTCCGCCATCAACTGGGACGACCCGAACTACCGGACCCGGCCCTACGAGAAGTGGGAGGCCTACGGGCAGGCCAAGACAGCGAACAGCCTTTTCGCCCTGGGCTTCCACACCCGTTTCTCCGCCCGGGGCGTGAGCGCGAACGCCGTGATGCCAGGCGGGATCATGACGCCCCTGCAGCGTCACATGGCGCGCGAGGAGATGGTCGCCATGGGCTGGATCGATGCGGAGACCGGAGCCTTGCGCGAAGGATTCAAGACGCCGGAGCAGGGCGCCTCGACCAGCGTCTGGGCCGCTGTGGCTTCGGATCTCGAGGGGATTGGGGGTCTTTATCTGGAAGACTGCGCCCAGGCCGAGCCGTGGACCCCCGCTGCGCCATGGGTCGGGGTCATGCCGCATGCGCTGGATCCTGAGAGCGCAGACCGGCTCTGGGAGCTCTCCCGGGAGATCACCGGCGCGGGATGACCCCATCATTGAGCCAGGCGATGGTGCAGATGAAAACAATCGATTTGCCCGATAGGGCGACGGCGCCTACCTAGGTAGGATGAGGCCCCGGGGTCCCCGGTGGCGAGAGGAGAGGGAAACGACATGTCATCTGCTGAAGGCAAGTGTCCGTTCGGCCATGGCGGCCGGACCACAGCGAATATCCAGTCCAACACGGACTGGTGGCCCAACCGGCTCAACCTGAAGATCCTCAGCCAGCAGTCGGCGAAGACCGACCCGATGGACCCGGACTTCGACTACGCCAAGGCGTTCCAGAAGCTCGACCTGGCGGCGGTCAAGAAGGACCTCCACGCCCTGATGACCGACTCCAAGGACTGGTGGCCGGCCGACTGGGGTCACTATGGCCCGCTCTTCATCCGGATGACCTGGCACAGCGCCGGCACCTACCGGATCTCGGACGGCCGCGGCGGCGGCGGGACGGGCAACCAGCGCTTCGCCCCGATCAACTCCTGGCCGGACAATGGCAACCTGGACAAGGCCCGGCGCCTGCTGTGGCCGATCAAGAGGAAGTACGGGAACAGCCTGTCCTGGGCTGACCTGATGATCCTCGCCGGTAACGTCGCCCTGGAGTCCATGGGCTTCAAGACCTTCGGCTTCGGCGGCGGCCGGGCCGACATCTGGGAGCCGGAAGAGGACATCAACTGGGGCCCCGAGGCCGAGTGGCTGGGCGACAACCGCTATTCTGGCGACCGTGAGCTGGCCCAGCCCCTGGGTGCGGTCCAGATGGGCCTGATCTACGTCAACCCGCAGGGCCCGAACGGCAATCCTGACCCCGTCGCCTCCGGGCGCGATGTGCGCGAGACCTTCGCCCGCATGGCCATGAACGACGAGGAGACCGTCGCCCTGGTGGCCGGGGGACACACCTTCGGCAAGGCCCACGGCGCCGGCCCCGACTCCCACGTCGGCCCCGAGCCCGAGGGCGCGCCCATGGAAGCCGCCGGCTTCGGCTGGCTCAGCACCCACGGTTCCGGCAAGGCTGGCGACGCCATCACCAGCGGCATCGAAGGCGCCTGGAAGCCCAATCCGACCAAGTGGGACAACGGCTACTTCGACATGCTGTTCGGCTATGAGTGGGAACTCGTGAAGAGCCCGGCAGGCGCGAATCAATGGCGAGCCAAGGACGTGCGCCCCGAGCACATGATCCCTGACGCCCACGACCCGTCGGTCAAGCACGCCCCGATGATGACGACCGCGGACCTCTCCCTGCGGTTCGATCCCATCTACGAGCCGATCTCCCGCCGGTTCCACAAGGACCCGCAGGCCTTCGCCGACGCCTTCGCCCGCGCCTGGTTCAAGCTGACCCACCGCGACATGGGGCCGCGCGCCCGCTATCTCGGCCCGGAAGTTCCGGCCGAGGTGCTGATCTGGCAGGATCCCGTGCCGGCCGTCGACCATCCCCTGGTGGACGCCGCCGACATCGCGTCCCTGAAGGCCGAGGTTCTCGCCTCGGGCCTGACCATCCCTGAGCTGGTCAGCACGGCCTGGGCCTCGGCCTCCACCTTCCGCGGGTCGGACAAGCGGGGCGGCGCCAACGGCGCCCGCATCCGCCTGGCCCCGCAGAAGGACTGGGAAGCCAACCAGCCGGCTCAGCTGGCGAGGGTGCTTGCCGCCCTGGAAGGCATCCGTGACCGGTTCAACGCCAAGTCTGGCGGCAAGAAGATCTCCCTGGCCGACCTGATTGTCCTCGCTGGCTCCGCGGCGGTCGAGGCTGCGGCGAAGGCCGCCGGCCAGTCCATCACCGTGCCCTTCACCCCGGGCCGGACCGACGCCACCGCCGAGCAGACCGACGCCGACTCCTTCGCCGTCCTCGAGCCCCGCGCCGATGGTTTCCGCAACTACCGCGGCGCCGGCGTGTCGGCTCCCGGCGAGGAACTGCTGGTCGACAAGGCCCAGCTCCTGGACCTGACGGCCCCGGAGATGACGGTCCTCGTCGGCGGCCTGCGGGTCCTCGGCGCCAACCATGGCGGCGTCGCCCACGGTGTCTTCACCGACCGTGTGGGCGTCCTCTCCAACGACTTCTTCGTGAAGGTGCTGGACATGGACGTCGCCTGGACCCAGGCGGGCGAGGACCTCTTCGAGGGCCGCGACCGTTCGACCGGCAAGGTCGTGCGCACCGCCACCCGCGCCGACCTGGTCTTCGCCTCCAACTCCGAGCTGCGCGCCCTGGCCGAGGTCTACGCCCAGGACGACGCTGCAGGGAAGTTCACGGCCGACTTCGTGAAGGCCTGGACCAAGGTGATGGAGCTGGATCGCTTCGACCTCGCCTGATCCTCGGACTGCGGGACCACAAGCGGCCCCGGAGGTTTTGTCCTCCGGGGCCGTTCTTGTTTGTTAGCCAGGGGGGACGCGGCCGAAGGCCCGTTCTGTCAGGTCGCGGCGTCGCTCACCTCGGCCCAGGGGCCCGAGATCGCAAAGGTCCGGCCGGGCGAATAGGCGTTGACGAACAGAGTCCGGCCATCGGGCGAGAAGCAGGCGCCCGCCAGTTCGGTTCTCATGTGCAGGCGGGCGAGGGTATAGACCCGGCCTTCAGGCGTGACCCCCCTGAGGTGGTTCGTCCTCAGGCCGACACGATCTTCACAGACCACAAGATGACCCCAAGGGGCGACGACAAGGTTGTCCCCGTAATCCATGATCCGTGGATCAGTGGGCTCTACGAAGAGCTGGATCACGTCACCGCCTTCAGCTCCGCCGGGAACAAGCCGGAAGATCTGGCCCAACCTGCGCGAGCCCCCGGAGGTGCAGGCGATAAAGATTTCCGATCCGCCGCCGGCACGGGGCGCCAGGTGTATGCCCTCGCCGCGCGCGAACAGGGCCGCGCCTGCGGCATGGCCGCGGATGCGGAGGTCATCAGCGGGGGCTTCCACGCCATCCAGGTCGATCCAGCGTACGGCCCGGGTCTCGCCAACAGCCATGTCGGCCCGCCGCCAGTTGCGACTGTCGGCCCCCCCCTCGAGCACCAGGGCCTGCAGCCGCCCGCCCTCGGCCAGCCGGCCCGGCGTGCGCGGCAGGAAGCGATAAAGCAGGCCATCGTCCCGGTCTTCAGTCAGGTAAACCACTCCCGTTCCCGGATCGACCGCCGCGGCCTCATGCCGGAAGCGACCCATGGCGACCAGCGGGACCGGGGTCACCGGCCCCTCCGCCGTAGCGGGCACCTCGAAAATCCAGCCGTGGCTGGACAGGGTGCGCGGGGCGGAGATCATGGTCTCCTCACAGGTCAGCCAGGCGCCCCATGGGGTCACCCCGCCAGCGCAGTTGACGAGGGTTCCCGCCAGGGACAGGTATTGCCGCTCCATTTCGCCGGTCTTCGGATTCACGATCAGCGTCGTCACGCCGCCGGGCAGAACCCGCCCGTCAGGCCGTCGATCGAAGGCGGGGACGCCGGAGAGCCGCGCCTCCAGCTCCGGTCGCCCCCCTGAGGGCCCCAGGCGGCTTTCATCGGGATCCAGCTCATGGTTGCGCATGAGGGCCAGCCGCCCATCCGGAAGCTCCAGGCATCCCATGCCGTCGAAGTGGTCCGGCGCCAGGAAACCGTCGTCCATGGTCTCGCCCGCCGATGACAGGACCCGGTAGGAGAAGCCCTCCGGCAGGTCCAGCACGCCGGCCGGATCCGGCCGTAGCGACCCGTATCCTCGGACTTCGTTGATCACGCCGCCCTCGGCGGCCCGGGCGGACCAGGCGCTGAGACCGGAGAAAGCCAGCGCCGCCGAGGAGAGAATCACCCCGCGCCGGCTGAGATGGACGGAGCGTGAACGGTCGGGGGAGGGGACTTGAGAACTCATTGAATCCGTCTTGCACAGGAGAGATACGTTT
>NZ_JADCBG010000131.1 GCF_020253645.1 Phenylobacterium sp. | reverse complement strand
TTGGCAAGCCGGCCTTGACTTCCGGGGCTGACAAGGCCACTTCCCCCGTGCGCTCCGGCTTTTCCGGGGCGACTTCGGCGTTCCAGTCGCGTGAAGGTTGCCCCGGCAGCCTGCCTGTCGAGCGCCCTGCAGCGACATCGCAGATCGCCCCGCCACGCGGGGGCATCCCCCAAGAGACCTGCCGAACGGCGCCCCCGAGATGGGCCGCCCGATTCCGCACATCGAAAGACAACTTCCCTTGACCCAGTTCACCGACCTCGGCCTCGATCGCGGCCTCCTGAAGGCCCTTTCCGACGAAGGCTATACCCGGCCGACGCCCATCCAGGCCCAGGCCATTCCCCCCGTCCTTGAGGGCCGGGACATCCTGGGCATCGCCCAGACCGGCACCGGCAAGACCGCCGCCTTCGCCCTGCCCATCCTCCACCGCCTGGCGGCCGATCGCCGCCCAGCCCCCCGGCGCGGCTGCCGCGTCCTGGTCCTGTCCCCCACCCGCGAGCTCGCCACCCAGATCGGCGAGAGCTTCAAGACCTATGGCCGCCACCTCGGCGTCTCCGTCACCGTGATCTTCGGCGGCGTGAAGTACGGCGGCCAGATGCGCGCCATGGCGCCGGGCGTCGACGTGCTCGTGGCCACCCCCGGCCGCCTGATCGACCACCTGGGCGAGAAGACCGTGACCCTCCAGGGTGTCGAGACCTTCGTCCTCGACGAGGCCGACCAGATGCTGGACATGGGCTTCATCGTCCCGATCCGCAGGATCGTGAAGTACCTCCCCAAGGCCCGCCAGAACCTCTTCTTCTCGGCGACCATGCCGACCGAGATCGGTCAGCTGGCGGGCGAGCTCCTGAACCCGAACCCGGTGAAGGTCTCGGTAACGCCCCAGGCGACCACCGTCGAGAAGGTCCGGCAGAAGGTCATCTTCGTCGAGCAGGACCGCAAGCGCGCCCTGCTGGCCGAGCTGTTCGAGGCCAAGGACTTCCGGCGGGTCATTGTCTTCACCCGCACCAAGCGCGGCGCCGACCGGGTGGCCAAGGCCCTGGAGCAGTCCGGGGTCGAGGCCGCCTCCATCCACGGCGACAAGAGCCAGGGCCAGCGCGAGCGCGCCCTCGCCGCCTTCAAGGCCGGCGAGGTCCGGGCTCTGGTGGCCACCGACATCGCCGCCCGTGGCATCGACATCGACGCCGTGACCCACGTCGTGCAGTACGAGCTGCCCAATGTGCCGGAATCCTATGTCCACCGGATCGGCCGGACCGCCCGCGCCGGCGCCGATGGCAGCGCAGTCGCCTTCTGCGCCGACGACGAGCGCAACCTCCTCAAGGACATACAGAAGGTCACCCGCCAGACCATCCCGAACGAAGACCGGCGGCGGGACGCGGGGCTTTCGGTGATGAGCGCTCACCTGCCCGACGGCGCCAAGGAACCCTCCGCGCCCAGGGGCCGCCAGGGCCAGGGCGGCCACCGCAAGGGCGGCTCGCCCCGCAATGGCGGCGGCGCCCGGGCGGCGGACGGATCGTCCCGTCCCGAGGGCCGCTCCGACCTGCCCGGCGGCCTGCGCAAGCCGAGGAACCGTCCGGCGGCCTCAAAGCCCGGCGCCTTCGCCTCCACCCGCCCCATCGATCAGTCCCAGTTCCGCGGCCCCAGGCGCGAAGGCGCCCAGGCCAAGTGGAGCCCGGTGGACTAGGGCGGGCCGACCCTCCGCAGACCCCCTCCGGCCCGCTGCGCGGTCCACCTCCCCCTCAAGAGGGGGAGGAATTACAAGGCCAATTGCTCCCCCTCTTGAGGGGGAGCTCCGGGCGCAGCCCGGTGAGGGGGTCAAGGGCGGCTCGAGCGTCGCCCGTCCGCGGCCCTAGCTGCGGTAATCCCCGTTGATGGCGACATACTGCTTGGTCAAATCACAGGTCCACACCGTGGCCGAACCCCGGCCGACGCCGACGTCGACGCTGACCTCCAGCTCAGACTTCTTCATGTAGGCGCTCATCTTCGCCTCGTCGTAGGTGGGGGAGATGAGGCCGTCCTGGGCGGCGACGAGGGGCCCGAACTGGACCTTCAGGCGGGTCCGGTCAATGGGCTCATCCGCCCGGCCGACCGCCATGACGATCCGGCCCCAGTTGGCGTCCTCGCCGGCGAAGGCGGTCTTGACCAGGGGGCTCTCGGCGATGGTCCGGGCGATCTTGCGCGCCGAGGCGGGGCTCTCGGCGCCCGAGACATTGATGCGCACGAACTTGGTCGCCCCCTCCCCGTCGCGCACCAGCTGGAGGGCCAGGTCCAGCAGGACCGCCTCGAGCTTTTCGCGGAAGTCGGCCAGCCGGCGGTCGCCGGCCCGGCTGATCCGCGCTGCGCCGGACCGGCCGGTGGCGAACAGCAGCAGGGTGTCGTTGGTGGAGCGGTCGCCATCCACCGTCACGCAGTTGAAGGTGGAGCGCGTGTAGAGGCTGGCCAGGTTCTGCAGGGCTTTGGGAGCGATGTCGGCGTCGGTGGCGACGAAGGCCAGCATGGTGGCCATGTCCGGCGCGATCATGCCCGAACCCTTGCAGATGCCGGCGATCCGCACCGTCTTCCCGTCGATCTCCGCCTCGGCGAAGGCCCCCTTGGGAAAGGTGTCGGTGGTCATGATGGCGCGCGCGGCGCCCGCCCAGCCATCCGGCGCCAGGGCGGCGTCCACCTCGGGCAGGCGCTGGGTGATCTTCGCGTCATCGAGCAGGACGCCGATGACGCCGGTGGAGGCGATCATGACGTCCCGCTGGCGGCAGTCGAAGCGCTTGGCGACGGCGGACGCGACCCGGCGGGCGGCGTCCGCCCCGGGCTTGCCGGTGAAGGCATTGGCGCAGCCGGCGTTGACGACCAGGGCCCTGGCGTCCTCGCCCTGCGACTGGGCAAGCGCCCGCCGGCACCAGTCCACCGGGGCGGAGCCAACGCCATGCCGGGTAAAGACCCCCGCCACACTGGTTCCCTCGGCGAAACGCATGACGAGCAGGTCCTCGCGCTCGTGCTTGTAGAAGCCGGCCCGGCCGGTCGCCAGCTCCACCCCGTCAATGGGCGGAATCCGCGGGAACGGGACCGCGAGGGGCGAGACCGGCAGAGCGCCCTTGGCAGGCGTCGGGGCGACCTCGGCGCCGTCTCCGAAAGCGCGCGACTGGCGATCCGCACGCCGGAGGGCGGCGCGCTTGATGGCGGAGGCGAGCGGGTCCAGGGCGCGTTCGATCGTTTGACCGACCGCCTCGACAGGCTTTGCGGCGGAGCGGGGCCGGGACGGCGGGACCCCGGTCGGCGTCGGCTTGCGGCTCATGGCTTGGTCCCCTCCTTCGGCGCTTGGGGCGTATCCGCCGGCGCGGGTACGCCCGAGGCCGGCTCCCGGGGCTGGCCCGGAACATCCGGCGTGGTCCTGAGGAAGGTCTGGACCTTCGCCTGTCCCCTCAGCTTCTCCAATAGGTCACGGACCTGATCATAGGTCAGGAAGCGGACGATCTGCGGTCGCGCAGCCTCCAGGGTGATCGGCTCCTCGGGCCGGCGGTCCTCGACCTTCACGAGCGCCCAGCCGCCCTCGACCGGGAACGGACCGATGGTCTGGCCGGCCTTGGCGGACTTGAGCGCGGCGGCATAGGAATCCGGCATGATGTCCACGGTGAAATAGCCGAGATCGCCGCCGTTGAACCGGGTCGCTGCATCGAGGGAACGTTCCATGGCGAGGGCCTCGAAGGAACCGCCCGACCCCAGCAGCTTGCGGATCGCCTCGGCCTCGGGCTGGGTGGCCACGATGATCTGCCGAGCCCGGATTTCCTCGGTCTGGCGCGAGAGACGGACCTGCTCCTGGTAGAGGCTGCGGATCGCCGGTTCGCTGATGGCGCCTGTCACGGTGGCGTCGACGACCAGATCCGCGAGGATCCGCTCGCGGGCCGCGGCGAGTCGCCTCTGGACAGCCGGATCCCGGTCGAGCTTGCGCCTCGCAGCCTCCGCGGCCAGCAGCCGCCGATCAATCACCTCGTCGGTGGTGCGACGGAACGGTTCCGAGGCCGGATCCAGGGGTTCGCCCTCGCCAATCAGGCCCTGGGCGACCGCCTCCCGCTTCACATCCGAGGTCCAGACCGGAACGCCGTTGACCCGCGCGACAACCACATCTCCCGCCTCGGGCGGGTCCTCGGAACGCTCCCGGCCCTGGCAACCGGCGAGACCCAGGCAGGCGACGAGCAGCACGAGGAACAGACCTCGGGCGGAACCGGGGAGAGAGACGACCTTTGTCATGTCGCAGGAAATCCTCGCGGGCGGATCGAATACTGTCCCTAGATCGTCAGTGGTCCGGATGGAACCCTTTGACCCGAGGGAGGACGTCGCAGGCGTGTTCCCGGGGCGCCGGGGAAGGCGCGCCGGAGGCCGGGCGCCGGCGGTCCGCGTTGACAGGCCGGGGGGGCCTGCTTAAGTCACCCCCACCCCGGAGGAAGCGGGTTTTCCGGGCGCAAGGCAGGCCTTCCAAGAGCGCCTTCCCCTCACCCCGCACAGGTCCGGACCCATCCCGTGAGCATCTTCCAGCGTTTCTTCGGCTCGTCCAATGACCGCAAGGTCAAGACCCTGATGGCCCGGGTGGCCCGGATCAACGGTCTTGAGCCCGCAATGCGGGCGCTGAGCGACGAGGCCCTCCGGGCCAAGACCGCCGAGTTCAGGGAGAGGCTGGGGCGGGGGGAAACCCTCGACCAGTTGCTGGAGGAGGCCTTCGCCGTCGTCCGCGAGGCCGCGCGCAGGGTGCTCGGCCAGCGCCACTTCGACGTCCAGCTGGTCGGCGGGATCGTCCTGCACCAGGGCGGCATCGCCGAGATGCGGACCGGCGAGGGCAAGACCCTGGTCGCCACGGCGCCCGTCTATCTCAACGCCCTGCCCGCCAAGGGCGTCCACGTCATCACTGTGAACGACTACCTCGCCCAGCTGCACGGCGACTGGATGGGGCAGGTCTATCGTTTCCTCGGCCTGTCCGTCGGGGTGATCGTCCATGGCCTGAGCCAGAGCCAGCGCAAGGCCGCCTACGCTGCTGATATCACCTACGGCACGAACAATGAGTTCGGCTTCGACTACCTGCGCGACAACCTCGTTTACGAAATGGACGAGATGGTGCAGCGCGGCCACAACTTCGTGATCGTCGACGAGGTGGACTCCATCCTGATCGACGAGGCCCGGACGCCGCTGATCATTTCCGGCCCCACGGAAGACCGGTCGGATTTCTACCGGACGGTCGACGCCCTGGTGAAGGAGCTCATCAAGGACCGGGAGACCTTCGACCACGACGAGAAGCAGAGGCAGGTCATCCTCACCGAGCATGGCGCCGAGCAGGTCGAGGAGATGCTCCGGGCGGGCGGCCACCTGGAGGAGGACACCACCGGCCTCTACGACGCCGCCAATGTGTCCGTGGTGCACCATGTGAACCAGGCCCTGCGGGCGAATGTGCTCTACACCCGCGAGAAGGACTACATCGTCCGGGGCGGCGAGGTGATCCTGATCGACGAATTCACCGGCCGCATGATGCATGGCCGACGACTCTCGGAGGGCCTGCACCAGGCGATCGAGGCCAAGGAAGGCGCCCATATCCAGCCCGAGAACCAGACCCTGGCCTCGGTCACCATCCAGAACTACTTCCGGTTGTACAGCAAGCTTTCGGGCATGACCGGCACAGCCGCCACCGAGGCCCAGGAGTTCGCCGACATCTACCGGATGGATGTCACAGAGATTCCGACCAACCGCCCCGTCGCCCGGATCGATGACGACGACGAGGTCTACAGGACCGAGGCGGAGAAGAACCGCGCCATCCTGATGCAGATCGAGGACTGCTATGTGCGCGGCCAGCCCATCCTTGTGGGCACCGTCTCCATCGAGAAGTCCGAGTCGCTCTCCGCCCTGCTGCACGCCCACGCCTTCGAGGTGGACGGCAAGACGCAGAAGGGCATCCCGCACAACGTCCTGAACGCCCGCTACCATGAGCAGGAGGCGATGATCGTCGCCGACGCCGGCGTGCCGGGGGCGGTGACCATCGCCACCAACATGGCCGGCCGCGGCACGGACATCCAGCTGGGCGGCAACATCGATATGCGGGTCCTGCGCTGGCAGGACGAGCAGCGCGGCCTTGGCATCGAGGTGACGCCCGAGGAGGTGATCGCCCGGAAGTCCGAGCTTGAGACCGAGATCGCCGATCTCAAGGCCCAGGCCCTCACGGCCGGAGGCCTCTTCGTTCTCGGGACCGAGCGTCACGAAAGCCGACGGATCGACAACCAGCTGCGGGGCCGGACCGGCCGTCAGGGGGACCCGGGCCGGTCAAAGTTCTTCCTGTCCTGTGAGGACGACCTGCTGAGGATCTTCGCGGGCGAACGTCTTGAGAAGATCATGCGGACCTTCGGCGTCCAGGACGGGGAGGCGATCACCCACAAGTGGCTGAACAACGCCATCGCCACCGCCCAGAAGCGGGTGGAGCAGCGCAACTACGAGATCCGCAAGAACCTCCTGAAGTATGACGACGTGGTCAATGATCAGCGCAAGGCTGTCTTCGAGCAGCGCGCCGAGTTCATGGGGGACGAGGACCTGTCGGATGTCGTGGCCGATATGCGGCGCGACACCATCTCCGACATGGTGATCCGCCACCTGCCGCCGAAGGCCTACGCCGAGCAGTGGGATGTCGACGGGCTGCATGAGCAGGCCAGGTCCGTCCTCGGCCTCGACGTTCCGGTCGCCGAGTGGGCGGCTGAGGAAGGCATCGCCAACGAAGAGATCGAGGAGCGGCTGCGGGCCGCCGCAGACGCTCGGGTCCAGGAGCGCGAGGCCCTCATCAGCCCGGCGCAGATGCGGACAATCGAGAAGAGTTTCCTCCTGCAGACCATCGACCTGCAGTGGCGCGAGCACCTGACCCAGCTTGACCATCTCCGCAATGTGATCGGGCTGCGCGGCTACGGCCAGCGGGATCCCCTGAACGAGTACAAGACCGAGGCCTTCTCCCTCTTCGAAAAGCTGCTGGTGGACCTGCGCCACAATGTCACCCGCTGGCACATGACCGTGGAGTTCCAGTTTGCGGAGCCGGAACCGCCGCCTCTCGCCTTCCAGGAGATCCATCTCGATCCCCTGACCGGCGAGAACGCCGCCCGCATGGGCGCCCTGCCCGAGGGCCTTTCGCCAGAACAGCGGCAGGCCCTGCCCTTCTCAGCCCTGCCCGCAGGGTGGCAGCAGACCGGCCGCAACCAGCCCTGTCCGTGCGGCTCAGGCAAGAAGTTCAAGCACTGTCACGGGGCTCTGGTCTGAAGCGCCGGCCCCCGGCCTCCTAGAGCCGCCCCTTCAGGGCTTCCTCATAGGCCTCCGGCCGGAAGCCCAGCACGCGCCGGTCCCCGAGGTCCAGAAGGGGCCGCTTGATCATGGACGGCTGGGCCAGCATCAGGGCGATGGCCCGGCTGGCGTCGAGGCCGGTCCGGTCCGCCTCTGGCAGCTTGCGGAAGGTAGTCCCGGCCCGGTTCAGCACCCGCTCCCAGCCGAACTCCTCGACCCAGGCGGCGAGACGGGCCGGATCGACGCCCGAGGCCTTGTAGTCGTGGAAGGCGTAGGACAGGCCGCGCGCAGCCAGCCAGGCCCTCGCCTTGGCCACCGTGTCGCAGGTCTTGATGCCGTAGAGAGTCAGGGTCATCGGAATGCGCCTCAGGTCGTGGTCACGAAGGTCTCGGACTCGATCATCCACTGACCGGTGACCTTGCGCCAGACGGCGAGATACGGACCGGACTGGGCCGGCGCATCCTTCCATCCCGCCGTCCACCGGCCGTGCTCGGCGGCGCGGGCGCCCTCCGCGTCCAGCTCGATGCGCTCCGGCGTACGGACATAGCCGCCGAAGCCCGGGTCCGCGAACTGGCCGGCGAAGGCGGCGAGTATGGCGTCGCGGCCGGTGATGACCGAGCCGTCGCCGGCGATCACCACCGCCGCGGGCAGGAAGACCGGCCCCAGGCGCATCGCCTCCCTCCCGGCGATGAACCGGTTGGTCAGCCGCCGGCGGGCGAGGATGGCGTCCGCGGGCGCGATCATGCCCCCGGGACGCCCCTAGTAGGCCGTCCAGCCGCCGTCGGTGGCGTAGACGCCGCCGGTGAAGTTGGACGCCTCGGGCGACAGCAGGAACAGCATCATGGAGACCTGTTCGCCCACCGTGGCCGGCCGCTTGTTGGAGTCGGTGTAGGACAGGAGGCTGTCGATCTTCAGCCGGCCCATGGTCGGGCCCTTCTGGTCCTTCATCGAGGCCGCCACAAGGATCCCGGCGCGCTCGACCATCGGGGTGTCCGTCGCCGCCATGTTCACCGAATTCACCCGGATGCCGTAGGGGGCGTAGTCGATGGCCGCGTTGCGGGTCAGGCCGGTGACGGCGTGCTTGCTGGCCACGTAGGCCGGGTTGCCCGACAGGCCGGTCAGGCCTGCGATGGAGCCGACATTGACGATGGCGCCGCCCCGGCCCTGGGCCAGAAGCTGGCGCAACTCGGAGCGCATGCTGCGGAAGACGCCGGCGGTGTTGATCCTCACCACGTTGTCGAAGTACTCGTCCGAGGCTTCGTGGATGGGCGCAAAGACCAGCTTCTTCTGGCGGGCGTAGTCTGGCGGATCCCCTGAGAAGACCCCATCCATCACGCCGGCGTTGTTGAGGGCCAGGTCCAGCCCGCCGAACGTGTCGACCGCCGCCTTGACCATGGCGTCGCAGACCGAGGTCTCGGACACGTCGCCGTAGAGGAAGACGGCCTTGCCGCCCGAGGCGTTGATCTGGTCGACCACGGCCTGGCCCTGGTCCTTGATCCAGTCGACGCCGACGATGTTGGCGCCTTCCTTGGCCGCGCGAATGGCCGCCGCAGCGCCCATGCCCCTGGCGCAACCCGTCACGATCAGGGTCTTGCCCTTGAACCGGCCGGGGATGACGTATTCGGGATCGACGGGGGTCATGTCCTTGACCCCGACGCCCTTTGCGCCCTTCGGCCCCACCTGGGCGGAGGCCGGCGGGGCGGTCGCCGCGGCGGTCGCGGCGGCGCCGGCGATCGCAATGCCCTTGAGGATATCCCGACGTTCCATCTGCTGGTCCCTTCTTCCTGGCGTGGACGGAGCCGCCCACCTGTACCTTTCCGGACTATTCCTTCATCCTGTCTCAACTACAAGCTGCGCGCGGACTTGCGGGGAAGGGTCCCGTCGCGGAGTCCAAGCGCAAGAAGGGTAAAGACCAATGGCGCAGCGCACCCGGATCATGATGTCGGGTCCGGGCCGGATCGCCGGCCTGTTGACGCTTGCCGTCGCCGCGCTTGTGCTCGCCGCGTCGCCGCAGGCGCGGGCCCAGTCGGCCGGCGTGTCCGATCCCCTGAACGGGGCGGCGATCGAGGCGATCCGCGTCGTGGTGGTCAATCCCGGCCCGGATGCCGCTGTCGCAGACCGTGTCGCGGATTCCGTCCGCAGGTCCCTGGCCCTGTTCCCGGGAGCCCGGTTCTCGAAGGAAGCCTTCGACCTGCAGCTGGCCCGGGCCCGCCGGACCGCAGAGGTCGGCGGCCTCGATTATGACGTCAGCCTGGGCTCGGCGGGCGGCGTGGATGTCGAGGTCCGGGTCACCCTGGGCGACTCCGCCGCCAGCCGCGAAGGCCGCGGGCGGCTCGCCGGCGATCCTGACGCAGGCTCCCTTCTGCTTGACCGGAACGGGACCTACATCGTCGGCAAGTTCGACGCCCTCGGCCTCTACTACGCCAACAACAATTCCTGGTACGGACAGCCCGAACCCCTGCTGGCCGGCAACCCCCTCGTCCAGGGACAACCCTCGGGCGCCGGCTACCGCGACTGGGCCGAGGCCTATGTCCACTATGGCGTCTACGGGATCACCCCGCTCTCCAAGCAGGTCTATCTCTATGGCGGCCTGAGCGGCATCACCGCGGCCTCCAGCGGGGACGAGCTGTTCAGCAGCAAGACGCGCACCCACACCGGCGTCGAGGACGCGTATCTCGGTCTCGTCGGCGGATCGACGGATACGGCAGGCAACCGGCTCGTCTTCAACCTCTCGGCGGGCCGCCAGAAGTTCACCCTGGCGAACGCCTTCCTCATCGCCAATACCGCGGCCAACGGGCACGACCGGGCCGCCCTGCAGGCCAACGCCCGCTGGGCCGCAGACAACCTGGTGCTCGCCCAGGTGGCCTACAACCGTCTGCGCCTGGAGGCCTTCCATCTCGACCCCGACGAGCTCCCGATCCTGGACTCCGGGACGCGGCTGGCCGGCGTGAACGCCGAGTTCCGCCCCTCCCCCGACTGGATGGTCGCCGCCAGCTATGTTCAGGCCACCGACGGGCAGTCCGCCTATTTCGGCCCGACGGGAACGGTGGTCGGCGTACGCAAGGGCCTGCGGGTCTACGACGTCCGGTTCACCTATGCGCCGGCCGAATCCCGGCGGGGTCCTTTCGGCGGCGCGGAGATCGCCCTGCAGGAGAATGCGGACTTCCCGATGGAGGCCCGGGCCGGCTGGGCCGAGCTCGGCTACCGATGGCCGGCGGCGACCTGGTCGCCCTCGCTCAGCTACCGCTACTCGTACTTCTCGGGCGATGATCCGACCACCTCGGCCTTCGAGCGGTGGGACCCGCTGTTCTCTGGCGGGAACGGCGAGCAGTGGGTTCAGGGCGCCAACCACTTCAAGGTGGTGCAGGACAGCAACGTCATCGCCCACCGGATCCAGCTCCGGCTGAAGCCGGACCCGCGTATCGAGATCGTGCCCCAGCTCTGGACCTTCAGGGCCGCGGAGGCGAACAACATCGGCGGCAACCCCGCCCTGTCCTTCCTGAACAGCCGCGACTACGGCCGGGAGGCGAACGTCACCGCAAAGTGGTTCGTTTCACGGAAGATCTACGTCCACGGTCACCTCGCCTACACCCAGCCCGGCAAGGCGGTGAAGCGGGCCCTCCCGGACAAGCCGGACGGCTGGCTCAGCGTCCTGATGTTCGTTCGGTACGCCTACTGACGGCGGGGGTCGGGGCCCAGCCGGGCGGCGCCCTCCTCGAAGGTCCGGCGGGCTTCACCGCAGAAGTCCTGGCCGAGCAGGGGCGTCTGCGACGATGTGGAGACAGCCGCCGAGGCGATCCCGTGGCCGAAGGCGGCGGCGAAGTCGAAGGCCGCGTCAGCGCCATGCTGGCGCTGAACCTCTCCCGCCAGGCTGCGAACCCGGACATCGAAGGCGTCCCTCTGGGTCCCCGGCGTGCACTGGTGCACAACGCCCGCGAAGAAGCCCAGCCTGGGGACATCCGTGCGGGGAAGCGCGGGCTGGGCGGTCACCGCGGCGGCGAGGATCATGGCGAGCATGTTTGAGGCTCCCTGCGGAGACGAAGGAAGGCAAGTCTGGCAGGCGCCGCCACTCCGGCGCAACCCCCAGCCGGGGATCAGTTCGCAAGGGGCTCGACGACCACCGTACCCGCCTTGGTCCCGGACTCCACCTGCTCGTGGGCGGCGGCGCAGTCCCTGAGGGCGTGACGGCCGGCGACCGCCAGGATCCGCCTGCCGGTGGAGATCCACTGCAGGATATCAGCCTGAGCGCGCTGGCGGGCCGCATGCGGGCTGACCGGCAGGTAGACGCCGTGGACGCTGAGGTTCAGCCGCATCAGATCGCCCGCCGGGACGAGGGGCCGGGGTTCGCCCTTGGTGGCGTAGAAGGCGATGGAGCCGTTGAGCTTCACGCAGGCCAGGGTCACGGGAAGGTTCCCGCCGAAATCCACGTCGACCACGTGATCCACGCCTGCGCCGCCGGTGAAGTCGCGCACGGCTTGCGCGACATCTTCGGCACGGTAGTTGACGACGAGGTCCGCGCCGGCTTCCCGCGCCCGGGCGGCCTTGGTCTCGCTGCTCGTAGTGGCGATGACGTTCGCCCCCGCCCACTTCGCCAGCTGGACGGCGTAGTGGCCCACGGCCCCCGCCCCGCCGGTGACCAGGACGGTTCGCCCCTGCACCGGCCCGGCGACAAAGAGACTTCGATGGGCCGTCATGCAGGGAATGCCGAGCGTGGCCCCCTCGGCGAACGACACCTCGTCCGGCAGGGGGGTGACGAGGTCGGCGTCGAGCTCGATGTACTCGGCGGCCGACCCGAAGGCGCGGCCATTCCTCTGGCCGTTGTAGAACCAGACGCGGCGCCCGACCCAGTGGGACGGGGTTTCCGGACCCACCGCCTCCACCACCCCGGCGCCGTCGCTGTTGGGGACGATCCGGGGGTAGGCCATGGGCGCGGGACCCGCCCGCATGCCGGCGTCCGACGGGTTGACCCCGGAGGCGTGGATCCGGATCAGCACCTGCCCACGCCCGGGCGAGGGGGTCGGGATTTCGCCGAACTCGAGCACCTCCCGGGCCGGACCCGTCCGCTCGTACCAGACCGCTTTCATGCCGCAGGCGCCCTCTCCAGACCGGATGCCGTGCAGCCTAGACCAGGGCCGGAGCCCAGGCGAGCCCGGGGGCTGGCGTCCTGCGGGGGGTTGAATGCTATATCGGCTGGCGAGGCCGCCCAAGACGGCCCGACCGTGGGAAGGAAACCTGATGCCCAAGCGCCTCCTCATCGCCAATCGCGGCGAAATCGCCATCCGGATCGCCCGCACCGCCTCCGACCTCGGGGTGGAGACCGTCGCCGTCCACGCCGAGGACGACGCGGCCTCGCTCCACGTCCGGGCGGCGGACGAGGCGGTCAACCTGGGCAAGACAGGGGTCCCGGCCTACCTCGACATCGAGGGCATGGTCGCGGCGGCCAGCGCGGCGGGCTGCGACGCCATCCATCCGGGCTATGGCTTCCTGAGCGAGAACGCCGGCTTCGCCGAGGCCTGCGAGGCCGCAGGGCTGATCTTCGTGGGCCCTAGGCCAGAGAGCCTCCGCATGTTCGGCGACAAGGCTGCAGCGCGGGCCCTTGCCGAAACCTGCGGCGTTCCGCTTCTGGCCGGGATCAGCCGACCGGTCTCGCTGGAGGAGGCCCAGGCCTTCATGGCCGGCCTGCGCGAGGGCGGCGCCATCATGCTCAAGGCGGTGGCCGGCGGCGGCGGTCGCGGCATGCGGCCGGTCAGCGACCCTGCGGAGCTCGCCGCCGCCTTCGAACGCGCCGCGTCAGAGGCCAAGACCGCCTTCGGATCGGGCGACCTCTATGTCGAGGCGCTGATGCCGCGGGCCCGGCACGTCGAGGTCCAGATCCTGGGCGACGGCGAGGGCGGGGTCATCCACCTGTGGGACCGCGAGTGCTCGCTGCAGCGCCAGAGGCAGAAGGTGATCGAGATCGCGCCGGCCTTCGGCCTGCCTGAAGCCCTTCGCCGCGACATGCTGGAAGCCTCCGTGGCGCTGGCCCGGGCGGCCGGCTACCGCGGCCTCGGGACGATCGAGTTCCTGGTGGACGCCCGGCCGGGGGCGCCGCCCCGCTTCGCCTTCATCGAGGCCAACGCCCGCCTGCAGGTGGAGCACACCGTCACCGAGATGGTCCTCGGCCTTGACCTTGTGGAGCTGCAGCTGCGCATCGCCGATGGCGCCCGGCTGGTCGACCTCGGCCTCGGGGACGGCCCCCCGCCGCCACAGGGCCTCGCGATCCAGGCTCGGGTGAACCTCGAGACCATGACCGCTGACGGAGGCTCACGGCCTTCCGGCGGGATCCTGACAGCCTATGATCCCCCCTCGGGGCCGGGGGTTCGCGTCGACGGCTATGGCTACGCCGGCTACGCCACCTCGGCCCGGTACGACTCCCTGCTGGCCAAGGTCATCACCCACGGCCGTGATCTTGCGGCGGCGACCGCCCGGGCCCGGCGCGCCCTGTCGGAGTTCAAGATCGGCGGGGTGAAGACCAACATCGACTTCCTGCAGGCCCTGCTGGCCAGCGACGCCCTGCCGGCGGGAACCCTGCATACGCGCTATGTCGAGGAACACGCGGCGGACCTGCTGGCCGCCGAGGCGGGGCGGGCGCGCTACTTCGAGCCGGCCGGCGGCGCAGTGCGCAAGGCAGGGGCGAAGATCGACCTGGTCGATCCCCTGGCGGTCCTGTCGGTGAAGCCGGGCGACGGCGGCGCAGCTCCGCCGCCCGACCCCGCCGCCCCCCGCGAGGCCGCGCAGGGGCCCGCCGGGACCGTGGCGGTCCTGACCCCCCTCCAGGGGCTGGTCCTCAGCCTCTCCGCCGCCGTCGGCGACACCGTCCGCGCCGGCCAGCCCGTGGCGGTGATGGAGGCCCTGAAGATGGAGCACGTGATCGTCTCCGAGGTCTCGGGCGTGGTCCGGGAGGTCACCCTGGAGCCCGGCGACACGGTCTTCGAGGACACCCCCCTCCTGTTCGTCGAGCCCGCCGAGGTGGAGGGCGACTATGTCGGCGCCCGGGCGCCGGACCCTGACGAGATCCGTCCCGATCTGGCCGAGGTCCAGCGCCTGCACTTCCTGGCCAGCGACGCCGGGCGGCCCCAGGCCGTGGGGCGACGACGGGCGCAGAACCGCCGCACCGCCCGGGAGAACGTGGCCGACCTCTGCGACCCGGACAGCTTCATCGAGTACGGCCCCCTGGTCACCGCCGGCCGGATGCGGTCGGACACCCAGGAGGTGCTTGAGGAGCGCATTGTGCGGACCTCGGCCGACGGCATGGTGATCGGCGTCGGGCAGGTGAATGGCGACCTCTTCGGTCCCGAGGCCGCCCGCTGCGCCGTCGTGGCCTACGACTACACCGTCCTTGCCGGGACCCAGGGGACCAAGAGCCACCAGAAGACCGACCGCATGCTGCGCGTGGCCCAGCACAGCAAACTTCCCGTCGTCCTGTTCTCCGAAGGCGGCGGCGGCCGCACGGGCGGCGGGTCCGGCCCGCCCATCGGCTCGTCCGGGGTCACCTCCCTGGGCGGCCTGTCGACCCGGACCTGGCGGGAGCTGGGCAAGCTGTCCGGCCTCGTCCCCCTCGTGGGGATCAACTCCGGCTACTGCTTCGCTGGAAACGTGGTCCTCCTGGGCGCCTGCGACGTCATCATCGCCACGAAGGATTCCTCCATGGGGATCGGCGGGCCGGCGATGATCGAGGGCGGCGGCCTGGGCGCCTACTCGCCCGACGAGGTGGGGCCGGTCTCCATCCAGGAGCCGAACGGGGTCATCGACCTCCTGGCGGAGAATGAGGCCGAGGCCGTCGCCCTCGCCAAGGCCTACCTCTCCTACTTCCAGGGTCCGCTGTCCGACTGGACGGCGCACGACCAGCGCCCCCTGCGGCACATCATCCCTGAGAACCGGCGGGCGGTGTACGATATCCGCAAGGTCATCGAGACCCTGGCGGACGCAGGCTCCGTGCTGGAGCTGAGGCCGCGCTGGGCGACCTCCATGGTCACCGCCCTGATCCGCATCGAGGGCCGGACGGTCGGCGTCATCGCCAACAACTGCAACTCCACCTCGGGCGGGGCCATCGAGAGCGTCGGGGCGGACAAGGCCAGCCGTTTCCTGCAGCTGTGCGACGCCTTCGACATCCCGATCCTGTCCCTGATCGACACGCCCGGGAACATGGTGGGGCCCGAGGCCGAGAAGACCGCCCTGATCCGCCACTGCGCGCGCATGTACGTGGCCGGCGCGAACCTCACTGTCCCGGTCTTCAACATCGTCCTGCGCAAGGCGTATGGCCTGGGCGCGATCGCCATGGCGGCGGGCAGCTTCGACGAAACCTTCTTCTCGGTCGCCTGGCCCACCGGCGAGTTCGCCGGCATGGGTCTGGAGGGCCAGATCAAGCTGGGCCGCCGGGGCGAGCTGCAGGCCATCGAGGACATCCCGGCCCGCCGGGCCCTCTACGACAAGTGGGTGGCCGAAGCCTATGACTGGGCCCGGGCGGTGAACGCCGGCACGGTCTTCGAGGTCGACGACGTCATCGACCCGGCCGACTCCCGCAGGTGGCTGGCCATGGGCCTGAAGTCCAACCCCCAACCGACGCGGAACGGCAAGAAGCGGGCCTGGATCGACACCTGGTAGGAAATCCTCCCCGGAACGACAGGATCGGTCGCAGGTTCTCGCCTGAGGCCCGGCGGGACCTTGAACTCCAGCGTCCGGCAGGGACAGGGTCCGGCGTCCCGTCCATGGTCCGGAGCCCTCCATGCGCCTCGACAAGGCCACCGCCCTCCTCCACCTCGCCCGCCGCCTGGCGGGATCTGCGGAGGGCCTCGCCCTGGAAGAGATCGCGGTCGAATTCGGCGTCGACCGGCGCACGGCGGAACGGATGCGGGACGCAGTGCGCGACCTCTTTCCCCAGCTGGAGGAGATTCGCGAGGGCCGGGCCAAGCGCTTCCGGATTCCCGGCGGCCTGGACCCCTTCTTCGAGACCCCCACCGTAGAGGAACTGGCCGACCTCGCCCTCGCCTCGGAAGCGGCGCGCCGGGACGGTCTGCAGGGGCGCGCGGAGAACCTGGTCAGCCTGGCGGGCAAGGTGGAGTCCCGCATCCGGCCAGGGCTGAGGGTGCGCTACGCCGCAGATGTGGAGGCCCTGGCCCTGACGGAGCGCATCGCCCTGCGTCCGGGCCCCCGGCCGGCCTGCAGCCCCGAGATCCTGAGACGTCTGCGGACGGCGCTGCTGGCCATGAGGCAGGTCCGTTTCGACTATGCGGCCCGGGGCGGCGCCGAGGCCGTCCAGCGGACCGTCGACCCCTGCGGCCTTCTCTTTGGCTCGGTCTACTACCTGGTCGCCCGCCGGACCGGCGCTCCTGACCCGGTCCTCTGGCGACTGGACCGCATGGCCGGTGTGGAGGTGCTGGAGACCCCCGCCCAGGTCCCAGAGGGCTTTGACATCGACGCCTTCGCCCGCCAGTCCTTCGGCGTCTTCCAGGAGCCGGCGGAGGACATCGTCCTGCGCGTCCGGCCCGGCTCGGCCGACCTCGCCCAGTCCTTCCTCTTCCACCCCAGCCAGACCTTCGAGCCCCAGCCCGACGGCGGCCTCCTCCTGCGCCTTCGGACAGGAGGCCTGCTGGAGCTGTGCTGGCACCTCTTCACCTGGCGCGGAGAGATCGAGATCCGCGGCCCGGACCGGCTGAAGACGCTGATGGCGGAGGAACTCGCGCGGTTCCTTTCCTCGGGACCTGCCGCACCGAACGACCAGTCCTGACGGGTGGGCCGCCTAGGGTGGCCTCCGGAGGCGCCCAGGTGGGCGCCGGGAGGGACCCATGAGAACCATCGTCACCGCAGCGCTCTGCGCATCCATCCTGGCGGGCTGCGCATCGTCGCCTAGTGAGATTTCCGCCGCCTACGTCTCCCCGATCCAGTACTCAGGATACGATTGCGACCAGATCCGCTCCGAGCTGGTCAGGGTTTCGTCAAGGGTCAGAGAGGTCGCCGGCGCCAGCCTGGTGTTCCTGCCGAAATACTCGCCAGACCTAAACCCCATCGAGATGGCCTTCTCAAAACTCAAGGCCCTCCTGCGCAAGGCCGCCGAACGATCCACCGAAGCCCTCTGGAACCGCATAGGCCTCATCATCGACGGCTTCACAACCGACGAGTGCGCCAACTCCTTCACGGCTGCAGGCTACGGTGCAAAGTGAACGGATTCCGCTCTAGGGCGTCAGGTGCGCGCGAATCCGGCGGACGCCGGCCGAGGAGGACTGCTCCTTCTTGATTTGAAAGCGACCAAGTTCAGATGTCCGCTCCACGTGCGGGCCCCCGCAGAACTCCACGGAGACATCGCCGATCTCGTAGATGGATACTTCATCGCCGTAACGATCATTGAACAGCCCGATCGCGCCAAGCGAGCGTGCTTCAGCATGCGGCAGCACCCGCTGGCGCACCGGCAGGTCCGCGTCGATCCAGGCCTGCACCTGGCTCTGCGCTTCCTGAAGCTCCAGCGGGGTCATCGGCCGGTCAAGGCTGAAATCAAAGCGCATGCGTTCTCTGTTGATGTTGGACCCTTTTTGCTCGACGTGCTCGCCGAGCACCCTGCGCAGCGCGGCATGTAGGAGGTGGGTGGCTGTGTGGTACCGGGTGCTTTCGACGCTATCGTCTGCCAGCCCGCTCTTGGCAGCCTCGGAGCGCGAGCGCTCCTGGTGCTCGATCGCCGCCTTGGCGAAGCCATTCTCATCGACCGTCAGCCCCTGTTCAGCAACAAGCTCTTGGGTGAACTCGAAGGGAAAGCCGTAGGTGTCGTAAAGGCGGAACGCCGTCTGCCCCGGCAACAACTCGCCCCCTTCCTGTCGCAGTCGCTCCAGCTCGCGTTCCAGAAGCTTCACGCCGCGAGCGAGGGTAGCCTCGAATCTGTCTTTCTCCGATAACAGCTCGCTGCGAATGACATCGGCCTGGGCTGCGAGGCTCGGATAGACCTCGCCGTATTCACGCACGACGATGTCCGACACGCCCACCCACTGTTCGGGTGACAGCCCCAGCTGCTCGCAGTAGCGGACGCCCCGACGGATCAGGCGGCGCAGGACGTATCCCTGGCCCTGGTTCGAGGGGCGAATGCCGCGCTCATCGCCCAACATGAAGGTCGCTGTGCGGATGTGATCAGCAAGCACGCGAGCAGCTTTTAGCCGGTTGGCGTCTGCGGCGATCTCGTCGGCGCTTCGACCTGACAAGCGTTGAAGTTCGGCCATGATGGGCTTGAAAGATGCAGTTTCATAGACGCTTTGCACGCCTGTGAGTGCGGCCAGAGTTCTCTCCAGGCCCATGCCGGTATCGACATTGCGTCGCGGCAGCGGCGTGAGGCTCGCGCCCCGCCGGTCATACGACATGAAGACGTTGTTCCAGATTTCGAAGAACCTGCCGCAGCCGCACCTTCCCGGGGAACACTCGGGCCCGGCCTCGCAGGCCTGACCCGTCATGTCATAGAAGATCTCGGTGTCCGGACCGCAGGGGCCTTCCGGACCGGCGGCCCACCAATTGTCCTCCTCCCCGAGGAAGATGATCCTTTCTGGAGGGAGCCCGAGAGATCGCCAAATGCTCGCCGATTCTTCGTCACGTGGAACATCGGTGTTCCCGTCAAAGACCGTAACCCAAAGCGAGTCTGGCGAGATGCCCAGGGTCTCGCTTCCCGTCAGGAACTCGAAGCTCCAGCGAATGGAGTCCGCTTTGTAGTAATCGCCGAGCGACCAGTTCCCCAGCATCTCGAAGAAGGTGAGGTGGGTCAGGTCGCCGACTTCTTCGATGTCGTTCGTCCGCACGCATTTTTGGACGCCGGTAAGGCGTGACCCTGCTGGGTGTTCGCGACCCATCAGATAGGGCACCAACGGGTGCATCCCCGCTGTGGTGAAGAGCACCGAGCCATCGCCGTCCGGAATGAGGGAGGCGCTGGGGATCACGGCGTGAGCTCGCGCCTTGAAGAAGTCGAGGTACATCGACCGCAGACGTTTCGCGTCAAGTTCAGGCCGGAAAGCACGCGCCAACATTATCGTCGGGTCCCCACGTTAAGCGTTCTGATGAGCGTCGCCGGCAAATGGCGCCGGACGGCAAGCTTAAACCGCACGCGTTGACGAACTCAATTCGACAACGCAAAGTTTGAGCTGTCGCAAGCGAGTCAATCTGTCCAGTTTTTGTAGCGCGTGAAGTGTCCGCTTTTCTGTTTGTGGCCGGGGTCATGCGCGCATGACCCCGGCGTCGGTCGTGCGGGTTCAGGCGGCAAGCGCTGTGCCTTGCGTGATGAGGGAGCGATCCGGCGCATAGTCTCCAAGCCGGTGCGGTCCCCAGAAGACGCTGAGGCTCCCGTTCGGGTACTCGCGGACCCACACCTGGGTTCGCACGAAGCTGGGTCTCAGGCGGCTTTCGGGCAGCTGAAGGCTGAGAGCCTTCCAGCGCAGGGTGTTATCGTTGCCCACCCTCCGCTCTTCCTGAACGCACAGGATGTCGCCGGCCGCCCCGTTGGAATCGGCGACGAAGGCCGATCCATCCTGCTCGGCCTGCACGGCGAAGCGGCGGTTGTAGTCGTCGATGTAGACGTTCCGGAGGAAGTCGTTGGCGCCTTCGACGCTGCTGATCCCGGCAAGCCGGAGTTCCTTGGGCAAGCGGTCCTGGAGCGTTCCAAACGCCCGCTCCGAACGGCCCCTCGCCTGCGGGGAGTAGGCGGCGATGTGCTCGATGTCGAGCTGACGCAGGGCGCGGCCGACCTGGGTCAGCTGGCTGCGGGAAACCTTCCCGCCGGCCTGGGGCGTATGGAAATAGTGGCTGCCCCGGTCGGTGTAGAGCGAACAGAACAGGCCTTTGCGTTCGATCGTCTCCAGAAGCCCCCTGAAAGTCGACGCCGTCCCTTCCTCCTCGACATGAAGGCCGAGTAGATCTCGCCTGTGGCGTCGTCGAGGGTGACGATCAGGTCATAGGCTCGCCTGTCGCCGGGCACCCAGGCGTAACGGGAGCCATCCTCGTGCAGCATCATGCCGATCATCGGCCGCCAGGGACGCTTCTTGCGGTGCGCCGAGCGGGACTTCGCCCGGCTGACCAGGCCCGAACGCTGCAGCCAGACCTTCGTCACCG
>NZ_JADCBG010000130.1 GCF_020253645.1 Phenylobacterium sp. | reverse complement strand
CGCCGGGTCTGAGGGTGGGAGCCCGCTGTGTCTCGACATAGAGCCGGAAGGCCTGGCCGTTGATCGGCCCGTCGAGCACGAAGGGCGCTTCGGCGCGGTCGCAGCGCAGGGCGGCGATGAAGGTCAGGGTCTTCCAGTGGCCGAAGGGCGCGTCGGCGCGAAGGCGCTTGCCGCGCGGAGCCCAGCCGCGCAGGGGCGCCATGTTGGTCTTGATCCAGGTCTCGTCGATGAACACCAGCCTCTGCGGCTCAACCTTCATCTGGTGGGCCTTCCAGCGTTTGCGCCGCCGGGCCACGTCAGGACGCGCCTGCTCCTCGGCCAGTTCGTCCGAAAGACCCTGCAAGGTGAACGGCCCGGCTGCGATCCTTGCACGCAGCCAGTCGGCGGCCGGACCCGACAGGGTTCTGCGCTTGTAGTCCCCCACCTGCGCCGGCGCCGGCGAGCCCGTCTCCCGCTCGCGCCGGGCCCACTTGGAGACACATGAGGGAGCGATCTGCAGCGCCTCGGCAATCTGCCGATGCGTCTCGCCCGCCGCCTTGCGGGCCAGAGCCCGCTCACGGAGATCCATGGAATACGCAGCTGTCATCACCGCCAGCCTCCTACCCGGCAGACAGCATGAATCAGATCACCGCTGATTTGAGACTCCAGATTCCGCCAAATCGCGGTCCGCTCTAGCCTTCTTCTTCCTGCCCGTTTACCAGCGCAATGACTGCACCACTAAGCCCGAGCTGCTTGAGCTGAAGTACGGGTCCAAGGGGCTGAGGGCGACCGTCTCGCTACTGTTCCTGCCGGGTAACATCTTCATCTAGCTGCCGATCATGACCTAAACGGGGGCCCTCTTCCTCTCGACCATGATCGAGGACAGCCCGCCCCTGATGGTGCTGGCCGCTGTGGTCGCCGTGGTGTTCGGCTTGGGCCTCCGCGCCGTCTTCACCTTCGCCTGGACGCCGGTCCACTACATTCACCTCATGCTGGTGACCCTGATCGCCTGCCTCCGCGTGGGCCTGGCCGTGAACCGAGCCGTCTTCGGCCGCCACGCCGAGCTGGGGACGTTCGGACGGGCCTAGCGGCGGCGCGCCTCAGGCCTTCGCGGACGGCGCGTCAATGAACAGGAGGCTCGCCTCCGCCACCAGACGCTCGCCGGACATTAGCCGAGCATGGGCCCGGGTCTTTCGCCCGTCGGCCTCGATTCGATCGAGATGGACCTGGAGCCACTCGCCCGGCGCGGCGCCGGACCTGTAGTCGAGTGTCAGCCGCGCCGTAATCCGTCGCCGGCCCCCCGAACGGGCCGCGAGCATGTAGCCTGTCGCCACGTCCATCAGGGTGGCTATGACGCCGCCGTGCAGGCCGCCCCGTGCGTTCAGATGGTCCGGTCCGACCCGCAGCCCGATCTCCAGTTCTTCGCCCTCTCCGCGACTCATGAATCCGCCAAGGGCCTCAAGGACCGGGCTGGTCCGGAAGATGGGTCCGAAGCCCTCCGGGATTCGGGGTTCAAGGGATGTCATGACCTGCGCTCCTTCGACCTTGTGAACGAGTCCATCCACCAGAAAAGGAAAGGGTCCCCGGTGAACCGGGGACCCTGGAGACGACCGCATGTGTCGCGGATCGGATCAGAAGCGGTACTGGACCTCCACGCCGAAGATACGCGGAGGCGTGAGCTCCAAGTTCTGGGCCCCGTTGGGGAACCGGTCCGACGGCACGGCCGGGTTGTTGTTCCGCTGGGACGCCACAACCGCCGCAGTGTAACCTTCCTCGTCGAAGACGTTCTTGACGTAGGCGATCACCGTGTACTTGCCGCTGGCCGGTATCCACAGCGCCCGCAGGTCCACCTGGTCCCAGGCCGGCGCAGAATCGTACTCCCGGGCGAAGACCGTCGCATAGGACTTCGACCGCCAGACGTAGGTGGCGCCGGTCACGAGGTCGCCGCCGTCCAGAGCGAACGTATAGGTGCCGTTCACCGCCACCTTGTTTTCAGGCGCCTGGGGAAGGGCGCTGCCGACGACGCTGACCGCCCCGGTGTTGACGTTATCGTTCACGTTCACGAGCGGGATGCTCTCGGTGATCTCGGTCGGGTTCCAGCCGTAGTCGAAAGTCAGGAGGAGCGGCTCCACCGGCCGCCAGATACCGCTGAACTCGACCCCGTAGGACTCCGACTTCGCGATGTTCACAAACTGGGAGACGTTGGTCCCGCCAACCCGCACGGCCACTGGCGCCTGCAGGTCGCGGTAGTCGAGGAAGAAAGCCGCGAGGTTGATCTGGACCCTCTCGAAATCCTTCTTGAAGCCGATCTCATAGGAGTTGACGGTCTCTTCGTTCGCCTTGGGAGCCGCGAGGAAAGCGCCAGCCGAGAAACCGAACGCCTTGTAGCCGCGGCTGTAGCGGGCATAGGCCATGGTGTCGCTGTCCGGCTCCCACTGGACGCCAAGGGTGCCGGTGACGGCGTCAGACGTGCCCTCGAGGTCGCGACGCGCGAAACCCGTGGCCGGATCGATCACGTACTGCCGCACCACTCCGTTGGTGGTGACGGCGGGCGTGGTGACGCCCGGGATCAGACCGGCGTTGCTCTTCGGCGCCAGGGCCTCAGTGAGGTCCATCGCTCCGTTACCTAGGCCGTTGAGCCCGGCAAGCGCCGGAACCCCGAGCACAGGGGCGAGTCTCGACAGGGAGTTGAGATCGCCGAGCAGGCTGCCCCAGTTCGTGGCCGTACCAGGCCCGAAGGCGCCCAGGCCGAGGGCCGAGTATAGGCCAGGGTAACAAGCATCCGAGTTACAGACGATGCGCCTGAACTCCGTGCCGGACTTCTTGTCGTCTGTGTAGCGCAGACCGGCGGTGAACTTCACCGTGTCTGTCATCTGGTAGTCGATCTGTCCAAATACCGCCTTACTTTCTGTGGTCAGGCCGTAATGCCCTGTTGACCAGAAACCCTGCGGATTGGCGGCAGCGCCCAGGATGGGAGTCTGCAGGGTCGACGGACCGACCAGATAGAAGTCCGCCGTATTTCCCGCTCCGAAATAGTCTTGGTTATAGTAGAATCCACCGACAATCCATTGCAGCGGACCATCGGTTGTTGATGAGAGGTTGATTTCATGGCTGTACCACTTCTGGTACTCGAAATAATGGAACCCGTTATTGGCGTTTACCGTCAGGGGCGAGCAGTTGACCGGAGAGATGCCTGCCGAGAAAAGTCCGCGCACAGTGCCGCAGATAGATCCTGGCGCCAGCGGAATCTGATAGGACTCGACGGCTGTGAAGTCGGAGTCGCCATAAAAGTCATACTTATACTCTTGGTATCCTCCGATATACTTCACGTCAAACGTCGGCATACGATAGACAAAATTGGTGGTGAAGAGGTTCACACCGCTCAAGCGAACCCGCTGCGGGATATTTGTGCTGAACTTCCGGCTGTCCACAAGCGCCGGGTTGGAGGTGGAGGTCGCGCCGTCGAACTGCCTCAGGCTGCCTGGAACGATTCCGTTCAGGCCGGTCTCCCTGGTGAGGCCATGGGCCGACGAATAAACGATGGAATAGTTCGGATCCAGGCGTCCGGTTGAGAACTCGGCGTTGCGATATTGGGAGCGAGCGCCGGGACCGCCGCGATTGTGCCAGGCCAGCTTCCTGTAGGCTGCCCACAACTCGGCGTTCTCTCCCAGATCAGCCTCGAACTGGACCTGGAACTGATACTCATCACGCACGGCGCCCTCGTCGGGCTTACCCGGGTTTACGTTCGTGTAGTAGCCGTCCTTCTGGTCGAGCTTGTAGCCCGAGAACCGCATTCTCAGGCCCTCGGCCACGGGACCGGAGATGGCCAACTGCAGATTCGTGTAGTTGAAGTTCTCGATGATCCCTCGGACTTCGGCATAGAACTCTTTGGTCGGCCGCACGGAGATCGTATTGACCGTGCCGCCGATGGCGTTACGGCCGTAGAGCGTGCCCTGCGGACCCCGAAGGATTTCCACCCGCTCAACATCCAGCGGCGGGCTGCCGGCCAGGATCGTCGAAGTGGTGAAGAGTCCGTCATTGTAGATCGCCACCGCACCGTCCACAGCGTGCACGTTGGTGAGTCGGCCGATGCCGCGCATCGATGCGCGGTCATTGGATGACTGATAGACGAAGCCTGGTGTGAAGTTGGTCAGATCCTGCACGGTCGAGATACCGACCCGGTCGCGCTGCTGACTGGTGAAGGCCGAGATCGCGACAGGAACGTCCTGCAGGCTCTGCTCACGCTTTTCCGCAGTCACCACAAGTTCGTCGATCAGAGCCTGTGCCTGCGCCGAGACACTGATCGCGGTGGCGGCGAGAATGCTCGTCGCGAAAAGTATGCCCTTGGACTTCATCTGGTTTCCTCTCCCCGAAAAAAATCACCAGCGTTTCCGCCTGGTTATTCGGCGCAAGCTGGCTGAGGTCGGCGGGGAAGTCAATCCCGGGAGCTAGAAAGTGGTCCTGATCCACAAGGCCGTCGGTCGCAGGACCTGCCCCCCGGGACCGGAGGTTTCATCCCCGGCCGGAGCGCTCGCACCGTCGCACCGTCGCCCCGCGCCTCAGCCGGCCTGGCGTTTCGCTGCCGGTCTGACGTTTCCTGCTGAGGTTCATTCGTCATCGGCGCAGGGACTTGCAAAGCGCCCGGAGGGGCGCCATCTACCCGCCGTCCTCCGGGCCCCTCTGGCTGAACGCGGTTTGCCGCGCAGCGATGTCGGCGGACCACAGTCCCCGTCCGACACGCCCGGAGTTACGTCTGCATGCTGGAAAGCATTCTCTTTGCCGAGTTTCTCGGCAAGGCGGCCTGGATTTGGTACGCCTTCATTCTTGCCGTCATCGCCCTGCTCGTTTTCGACCTGGGGGTTGTCAACAAGACCGACCGCGAGATCGGCGTCCGCGAGTCGCTGACGATGAGCGCGTTTTATATCGGCATCGGCCTCGCCTTCTCCGGCGTCATCTGGCTGCTCTACAACAACGCCTCACCCGGGGCTTCGATCGATCCCCAGCTGCTGGAGGTGACCGGGGCTGAACGGGCCTGGACCGCGCTTCAGCTCTACCTGACGGGCTTTGCGGTCGAGAAGACGCTGGCGATGGACAATGTCTTCGTCATCTCCATGGTCTTCACCTACCTCGCCATTCCCCGGCTGTACCAGCACAGGGTGCTCTTCTGGGGCATTATCGGGGTGATCGTGCTGCGGGCGTTGATGATCGGCCTGGGCGCCGCCCTGGTCAGCCAGTTCTCCTGGATCCTCTACATCTTCGCCGTCTTCCTGATCGGCACGGGGGTCATGATGTTCCTGAAGGGCGACGAAGAGCCCGACATGGCCGACAACAAGATCCTGATGTGGCTGAAGAAGCGGATGAACGTCACGCCGCAGCTCCACGGCAACAAGTTCCGCGTGAAGCTGCCCGATCCCAAGACCGGCAAGCTGCGCTGGTTCGCCACTCCGCTTCTGCTCGCCCTGATGTTCGTGGAGATCGTGGACCTCGTCTTCGCCATTGACAGCGTGCCGGCCATCTTCGCCATCACCTCGGACGCCTACATTGTCTATACCTCGAACATCTTCGCCATCCTGGGCCTGCGGGCCCTGTTCTTCGCCCTCGCGGCGATGGTGCACCGGTTCCGGTACCTGAAGTACGCCCTCGCCATGACCCTGGTGTTCATCGGGACCAAGATCTTCCTCGGGGACCTGTTCCCCGGCGGGAAGTTCCCTCCGGCCTGGTCGCTCACCATCACCCTGGGCCTGATCTCCGGCGGCGTGCTCTTCTCCCTCTGGAAGACGCGCAAGGGGGCGGAAGCCACCGGCTAGGCGCAGCGGGCTCGACAACCGTCGCTGGACTTGGTGACCTGTTCGCGTCTATGCCGCGATCGGCGGTGAGCGGGGTGGCCAGATGAAATGGTGGTTCGGTTCCGCGCTGTGGATGCGCATCCTGATCGGCATGGCGCTCGGCATCGCGGTGGGCTTTGCGCTGCGGCCGGGCGGTCTCGCCGCCTCGGCGGGCCTGGATGTCGCGGGGATTGACGCCGGCCTCAAGCTGATCGGCGACGCCTTCATCCGCCTGATCCGAATGCTGGCCGTGCCGCTGATCTTCGTCTCGGTGACGGCCGCCGTGGTCTCGATCGCCGACCTGTCCAAGCTCGGCAAGAGCGGCGCCCGGGTCGCGGCCCTGTACATCCCCTCCGGACTGATGGCCGCCACCCTGGGCCTGGGGCTCGCCCTCTGGCTGAAGCCCGGGGTGGGCTCTGCGCCCCCCGCCGGGATCGTGCCGCCCGAGCCTCGTGAGCCGCCCACGGCTCAGGACCTGCTCTTCCAGTTCATCCCGGCCAACCCCGTGCAGGCGCTGGCCAATGGCGACATGCTGAGCGTCATCGTCTTCGCCATCCTGTTCGGGATTGGCATCCTCGGCGCCGGCGCTGCGGCCAAGCCGGTCGCCGACGCCATCGAGGGGGCGTCGCACGCCTTCGTGAAGCTCGTGGGCTACGTGATGGAGCTGGCCCCTCTCGGCGCCTTCGCACTGATGGCGTGGGTGGTGGCGCTGATGGGCGTTGAGGCTCTTCTCCGCCTGGGGGCGCTCGTCGCCGTCCTGTACCTGGGCTGTCTCTTCTACGGCGTGATCGTCTATGGCGGCTTCGTACGCTTTGGTCTCGGCCTTCCGGTCCTGCCCTTCTATCGCGGCATGAGCGAGGCCATGGCCGTCGCCTATTCGACCTCCTCCTCGGCCGCGACCCTGCCGGTCACCATGCGCGCCATGATCGAGAAGCTCGGAATCTCGCGGCGCATGTCGGCCTTCGTCGCCTCGCTGGGGGCGACCGTCAACATGGACGGCTCGGCCATGTACATGGTCATCCTGACCGTCTTTGGAGCCCAGCTCTTCGGCGTGGAGCTCACCACCCCCCAGATGATCTCTATCGTCGTCACCTCCTCGATCGGGGCCATGGGGCTGGCGGGCATTCCCGGCGGATCGCTGGTCTTCATCCCGGCGGTCCTGGGGATCGCCGGCGTTCCGCTGGAGGTCATTGGCATCGTGCTCGGGGTTGACCGGCTCATGGACATGATGCGGACGGTGGTGAACGTGGTGGGCGACGCAGTGGCGGCCGTCGCGGTGGCGAAATGGGAGGGCGAGCTCGACGAGGCCGCCTACCTCGCCAACCGCGCGCCCCTGACTTCGGAGGATGCGACATGAGCGAGAGTTCCGGACTTCAACCGACGGCCTCGCAGGAGCCGGAGGTCGATCCGCGGCGGATGCGGTCGGTGGTCGCCGCCTCGGCGGCCGGCACCGTGTTCGAGTGGTACGACTTCTTCATCTTCGCGATCCTGACGACGATCATCTCGCGCCACTTCTACGTCGGCCTGCCGGACGCCCAGGCGTTCATCTTCACCCTGCTGACCTTTGCGGTGGGCTTCATCGTCCGCCCGCTGGGGGCCCTGATCTTCGGCAAGATGGGCGACACCAAGGGGCGCAAGGGCACCTTCCTGATCACCATCACCATGATGGGCCTGGCGACCGTCGCCATCGGGCTCTTGCCGGACTACGCCTGGTTCGAGACCCATGTGGGCCCCGGCGCCGGGGTGATCGCGCCGATCCTCCTGGTCCTGTGCCGCATCCTGCAGGGCTTCGCCCTGGGCGGAGAGTACGGCGGCGCCGTGATCTATGTCGCCGAGCACGCCCCCGCCAAGCGGCGCGGCTACCATACCAGCTGGATCCAGACATCCGCCGCGCTCGGCCTGCTCGCCGCCCTCGGCGTGACCCTGCTCACGCGCACGCTGATGGGCGAGGAGGCCTTCCGGGACTGGGGCTGGCGGGTGCCGTTCCTGGTGTCCTTCGGCCTGCTGGTGGTCTCGCTGTGGATCCGCCTGTCCCTGGAGGAGAGCCCGGCGTTCAAGCGGATGCAGGACGAGGGCAAGGCGTCCAAGGCGATCTATGTGGACAGCTTCATGCGCTGGAGCTCGCTCAAGATCGTGCTCCTCGCCCTGTTCTCGATCATGATGGCCCAGGGCGTCGTCTGGTACACGGGCAACTTCTACACCCAGTTCTTCCTGGAGCGCCTGCTCAAGCTGCCGCCGATCGACGTGAACATCCTGATGATCGGCGTCACGAGCGTGTCGGCGGTCCTCTACGTCTTCTTCGGCTGGCTCAGCGACAAGGTGGGCCGCAAGGCGGTGATGAGCTTCGGCATGGGCCTGATGCTGGTCGCCTACTTCCCGGGCTTCCATCTGCTCACCCAGTCCGCCAACCCCCAGCTCGCCCGCGCCCAGCAGGCGGCGCCGGTGGTCGTGGTGGCCGACCCTGCCTCCTGCAGCCTGCAGCTCGACCTGACCGGCGGCGCGGCCCAGTTCGGACGCGCCTGCGACATCCTGAAGGGCGTCCTGGCCAACAACGGGATCAACTACCGCAACGAGGCGGCCCCTCCCGGAACCCTCGCCTCGGTGCGTATCGGCGATCAGGTGGTCCAGGGTGTGGACGCCTCGGGCGCCGCCCCGAGCGAGGTCAAGGCCGTACGGGCCGAGCTGGAGACGCGCCTGAAAGCCGTCCTCGCCGCCCAGGGCTATCCGACGACGGCGGCGGAGGCGGAGATCGACTGGCCGGTCCTGTTCGCGGTCATGGTCACCTTCATCGTCGCCGCGACCGCCCTGTACGGCCCGCTGGCGGCCTGCCTGGTCGAGCTCTTCCCGACCCGGATCCGCTACACGGCCATGAGCGTGCCCTACCATGTCGGCACCGGATGGTTCGGCGGGCTGCAGCCGGCGATCTCCTTCGCCATCGTCACGGCGGTGGGAGACATCTATGCAGGCCTGTGGTTCCCCTTCATCGTGACGGCGGTCGCCCTCGTCCTGACGCTCCTGCTGCTGCCCGAGACGCGCAACCGCGCCCTGGTCGACTGAGCGCCGGGCGGTCGGCGGCTCAGTCGAGGATTCGGACCGGAAGGGTCTCGTAGCCCTTGACGAAGTTGGAGTTCAGCCGCCGCGGCGGGGCCACCGCCTCGATGCGCCGGAAGCGTTTGAGGATCTCCTCCCAGACCACCTTCAGCTGCATCTCGGCGAGGCGGTTGCCCACGCAGCGGTGGATGCCGAAGCCGAAGGCCACGTGCTGTCGCGGCCGCACCCGGTCGATGAGGAAGCGCTCCGGGTCAGGAATGACCTCGCTGTCCCGGTTGCCCGAGACGTACCACATGATGACCTTGTCGCCCTTGCGGATCGTCTTGCCGCCCAGCTCGACGTCCCGCGTGGCGGTGCGGCGCATGTGGGCCACGGGGCTCTGCCAGCGGATGATCTCCGGCACGGCGGAGTCCAGCAGGGCGGGGTCGGCGCGCAGCCGGTCGTAGGCGTCGGGATTGTCCTGGAAGGCCAGCAGGGCGCCGGTGATCGAGTGCCGGGTCGTGTCGCTGCCGGCCACGGTCAGGAGGACCACATTGCCCATGTAGCCGAACATCTGGCCGTCCTTGCGGGTGATGGGATCGCCCGCCAGCAGGGACAACAGGTCGTTCCCGCGGGCGTTCTTGCGGGCCTCCCACAGGCCTACGAAGGTCTCGAAATAGGGCCTCAGGGCCGCCTGGCGGTCCTCGCTGGTCCGGAAGACGGCGCCCTCGCCGGTGGGCGCGAGGATGATGTCCGAGGCCTCGGGCAGGAGGCGCCGGGCCTCGAAGGGAAAGTCGAACAGGGTGGCCAGCATCTGGCTGGTCAGCTCCACCGAGACCCTGTCGACGAAGTCGAAGGTCTCGCCCACCGGCAGCTCGTCCAGGATGGCCGCCGCCCGGCTGCGGATCAGGGGCTCCAGCTCCGCCATGCCGGCGGTCGAGAACATGGGCATGACCACCCGCCTCTGGGCGTCGTGGTCCGGCGGGTCAAGGCCGATGAAGCTGGAAAGCTCATGCGGCTGGTAGCCGTCCTGGATCGCGATGCCGCCCCGCTCCGAGGACGAGGAGAAGGCCTCGTGGTTGGAGTCCACCGCGACGATGTCGTTGAAGCGGGTCACCGACCAGTAGGGCCCGTACTCGCTGTTCGCGCAGTAGTGGACCGGATCCTCCCGCCGCAGCCGCTCGAACCAGGGCGCCCAGGTGTCGGTGGTGAAGTGGCTGACGTCCGCCACGTGGAACTGGTCGAGCGGCGTCGCTGCGGCCCGTTCCCGGGCGGACTGCATCAGGGCGCTGTCGCCTTCGGCCATGGCGGGTCTCCTCGGGTCCTTGGGGGGAAGAGTGCGCGCGGCGGGGCGGGGTGGCAAACGGGAAGTTTGGGGGCGGGGCGTCGCAGACCCCCTCACCCGGCTTCGCCGGGAGCTCCCCCTGGAAGGGGGAGCAATTGGGCTCCGTAATTCCTCCACCTCTTGAGGGGGAGGTGGCG
>NZ_JADCBG010000013.1 GCF_020253645.1 Phenylobacterium sp. | reverse complement strand
TGAGGTCATCGTTCCGCCAGGTTACTACTACTTCCTCGGCGACAACCGGGATAACTCCGCCGACAGCCGCCTGCCGACGGAGATCGGCGTCGGGCTTGTTCCGCATGAAAACCTGGTCGGCAGGGCCAGGCTGGTCCTGCTGTCCTGGTCACCCGGCGCCTCCTTGTTCAAGCCCTGGACCTGGGTCCTGAACCTGCGGCCCAGCCGGTTCGGAAAGGTGCTGCACTGACCCGTCCAGACAGGCGCAAGGTGGCCGTGGCGGCCCTCGAGACGCGGATCGGTCACGTCTTTCTGGATCGCGACCTTCTGGAGCGGGCCCTCACCCATGCGAGTGTCGGAAATGGCGGCGCGCCTGGCCGTGATAACGAGAGGCTCGAATTCCTGGGCGACCGGGTCCTGAACCTGATGGCCGCAGAGTATCTGTTTGAATCCTATCCTGCGGCCCGGGAGGGCGATCTCGCCCGGCGGCTGAACCGCCTGGTGTGCTCCGAGGCGTGTGCAGAGGTGGCCCGAGGAGTGGGGTTGCCCGAAGCGCTCCGGCTCGACGCCAGCGCGACCCGGATCGGCGCCCGGGAGAGCGACCGGGTTCTGGGAGACGCCTGCGAGGCCCTGATGGCCGCTCTCTATCTCGACGGCGGTCGCGAAGTCGCCAGGGCCTTCTTCCGAAAGGCCTGGGGCGACCTGGTCGCCGGGCTTGAGCAGGAGCCTGCCCGCGATCCCAAGACCCGTCTTCAGGAGTGGGCGATGAGCCTGGCCCTGCCGCCCCCGGACTACGTCGTTGTCAGCGCGGAGGGGCCTCCGCACGACCCTCGCTTCACGATCGAGGCCCGGGTACCGGGATGGGAAGCTGCGGCGGGGACCGGACGCTCAAAGCGCGAGGCCGAGAAGGCCGCGGCCGCGCTATTCCTGGACAGGGAGAACATTCAGCCATGACCCGCGCCGGCTTCGCCGCCATCATCGGCGCGCCCAATGCGGGCAAGTCGACCCTGACCAACCGACTGGTGGGGGCCAAGGTCTCCATCGTGACCCGCAAGGTGCAGACCACGCGCTTTCCTGTCCGCGGCGTCGCCCTGTCGGGTGAAAGCCAGATCGTCCTGGTGGACACCCCCGGAATCTTCGCCCCTCGCCGCCGGCTCGATCGCGCCATGGTGCGTTCGGCCTGGGGCGGCGCCGAGGAGGCCGACGTGGTGGTCCACCTGGTGGACGTCCAGTCCGAGCTGGCGGTGGACGCCGGCGAGGCCCGTGGCGCCGACCGCAAGTCGCATGAGGACGTCGAGACCATCATCGAGGGTCTGAAGGCTTCGGGCCGAAAGGCGATCCTGGCGCTGAACAAGATCGACGGCGTCAAGCGCGAGAGGCTGCTCGCCCTTTCGGCGCGGCTGTTCGACACGGGTGTCTATACCGAGGTCTTCATGATCTCGGCGGCTGACGGCTCAGGCGTCGACGACCTGCTGCAACGTCTTGCCGAACTGGTCCCCGAAGGCCCCTGGCTCTATCCCGCCGAGCAGACCGCCGACCTGCCGGTGCGCCTGCTGGCCGCCGAGATCACCCGCGAGAAGGTCTATCTGCGCGTCCACGAGGAGCTTCCCTATGCCGCCGCCGTGGAGACCACGGCCTTCACCGAGCGTCGGGACGGGTCGGTTCGCATCGAGCAGACCATCTATGTCGAGCGCGAGAGCCAGAGGCCCATTGTCCTCGGCAAGAACGGCCAGACCCTGAAGTGGATCGGACAAAAGTCGCGCGAGGAGCTGACCGAACTCCTGGACCGGCCCGTCCACCTCTTCCTGACCGTCAAGGTCGACGAGCGCTGGGCCGACCGCCGGGAGTTCTACGGCGATGTCGGCCTCGACTTCGAGGCCTAGGGGGCGGGGGTGGAGTTCGAGGACGAGGCCTTCGTCCTGGCGGGGCGAGCCCACGGCGAGAACGGCGCCATAGCTGAGCTCCTGACCCTCGGCCACGGGCGCTATCCGGCCTTTGTGGCGGGCGGTGCGTCGCGCCGGATCCGGCCTCTCCTGCAGCCGGGAACGCGGGTGACGGCCCGGTTTCGCGCCCGTACGAGCGAGCAGCTGGGTTCGGCCGCCCTCGAGGCCTCCGGCTCCGGCCCCTCGGACCTCTTCGACGATGCGCTGGCGCTCGCCGGCCTCGCCGCCGCCGCCGCTGTCGCCGCTGGCGTCCTGCCGGAGCGGGAGCCCCAGCCCGGCGCCTTCGCCGCCTTCGAGGCCTTGTCCGGCGCTCTTCGCCACGATGACATCTGGCCCGCCGTCTACGTACGCTTCGAGGCAGGCATCCTCCAGGCCCTGGGATTCGGCCTCGACCTGTCCCGATGCGCCGCGACCGGGGCGCTGGACGATCTGGTCTGGGTCTCGCCCCGGACCGGACGGGCCGTCAGCCGGTCCGCCGGCGAGCCCTACCGCGACCGTCTCCTGCGCCTGCCGCCCTTCCTCCTGTCCGCCCAGGGCGGACTCTCGCCGGGCGATGTCGGCGATGGCCTGGCCCTGACCGGCTTTTTCCTGGAACAGCGCCTGTTCTCGGTCCTCAACCGCCCGCTACCGGCCGCGCGCCTCTGGCTTGTGGACAAGCTGACCCAGGCCGGCCGGCTCTGATCGTGCAGGATGACGCCAACGGGCGTCGGGCCTAAGCAGAAGCAGGCGGCGCCGCCGCTGATTCGACGCGGATCGCCAGATGACCGACACCCTTGCTCCGCCTCCCGAGGGCGACCGCACCATCGACGAGCCGCTGAGCGAGGCCTTGTCGCGGCGGTATCTGGCCTACGCGCTGTCGACGATCACGGGACGCGCCCTCCCGGACGTCCGCGACGGCCTCAAGCCGGTCCATCGTCGCCTGCTCTACGCCATGCGCCAGCTGAGGCTGGACCCGACCGCCACCGCCAAGAAATGCGCTCGGGTCGTCGGCGACGTCATCGGCAAGTATCACCCGCACGGCGACTCCGCGGTCTATGAGGCCCTGGTTCGCCTGGCTCAGGACTTCGCCCAGCGCTACCCCCTGGTCGACGGGCAGGGGAACTTCGGCAATATCGACGGCGATAACGCCGCGGCCATGCGCTACACCGAGTGCCGGCTCACCCTGGCCGCCCAGCTGCTGCTGGAGGGCATAGACGAGGACGCCGTCGACTTCCGCGCCACCTACGACGGCGAGGAGGAAGAGCCGGTTGTCCTGCCGGCAGGGTTCCCCAATCTCCTGGCCAATGGCTCCAGCGGCATCGCGGTGGGCATGGCGACCTCCATCCCGCCTCACAATGTCTCCGAGCTGATCGAGGCCTGCCTGCGCCTGCTCGACCAGCCGGAAATCACGACGGCCGAACTCCTGGCCCTGGCGCCGGGGCCCGACTTCCCGACCGGCGGCGTCATCGTGGAGTCGCAGGCGAGCCTGCTCGAGGCCTACGAGACCGGAAGGGGCGGGGTGCGGGTGCGGGCCCGCTGGACCCGCGAGGATATGGGTCGGGGCCTGTGGCGCATCGTCGTCACCGAGATCCCCTACCAGGTGAAGAAGGCCGACCTGGTCGAGCAGCTCGCCGAACTCATCGAGACCAGGAAGGCGCCCCTGCTGGGCGATGT
>NZ_JADCBG010000129.1 GCF_020253645.1 Phenylobacterium sp. | reverse complement strand
AGGGAGACCTCGACGATCTCGCAGCCCGCCTCGCGCAGCCAGGCGATGCCCTGTTCCCAGAGCGCCTCGCTCTCGGCCGGCATGCCGTCGACGCGGTACTCCTTCGGCACCCCGATCCTCAGGCCCTTCACCGAGCGCCCGACGAAGGCGGCGAAGTCGGGGACCTCGACGTCCAGGCTGGTGGAGTCCTTCGGGTCATGCCCCGACATGGACTGCAGCAGGAGGGCGGCGTCCTCGACGGTCCGGGCGATCGGCCCGGCCTGGTCCAGCGAGGAGGCGAAGGCCACCACCCCCCACCGAGAACAGCGGCCGTAGGTCGGCTTGATGCCCACAGTGCCCGTGAAGGCGGCCGGCTGGCGGATGGAGCCGCCCGTATCGGTGGCCGTCGCCCCCAGGCAGAGACCGGCGGCGACCGCCGCAGCCGAGCCCCCGGAGGAACCGCCGGGGGTCAGGGGCGCGGAATCGCCGCGACGGCGCCAGGGACTGACCACAGGACCAAAGGCCGAGGTTTCATTGGACGAGCCCATCGCGAACTCGTCCAGGTTCAGCTTGCCGAGCATCACCGCGCCATCGCGCCAGAGCTGGGAGGTGACCGTGGATTCATAGGTGGGCGTGAAGCCGCCCAGGATCCGGCTGCCCGCCGTGGTGGGCACGCCGTCGGTGCAGAAGAGGTCCTTGATCCCGAGGGGGGCGCCATCCAGGGGCCCTGCGTCTCCGGAGGCCCGACGGACGTCGGAGGCCCGGGCCATGTCCAGGGCCCTCTCAGGGGTTTCCAGGATGTAGGCGTTCAGCGGCCGGGCGGCCTCGATGGCCTCGACGTGGGCCCGGGTCAGCTCCTCGGACGAAAAAGTCCCGGCGGCGAGGCCGTCGAGGGCGGCGCGGAGGGTCAGGTCGGTCAGTCCGGACATTACTCGACCACCTTGGGGACCACAAAGAAGTCGCCGGCGCGGCGGGGGGCGTTGGCGAGGACGCGCTCGGGATCACCACCCTCGGTGACCACGTCGTCCCGGAGAGGCGCGGCCTGGGAGACGGCCGACGTCATGGGCTCCACCCCGTCGACGTCAACCTCGGCCAGCTGCTCGATCCAGTCCATGATGCCGCTGAGCTCCCGCGCGAGGGGCTCGATCCGGGCTTCCGGCTCGGCAATCCGCGCCAGTCTGGCGACCTTGCGCACGGTCGCCGCGTCAATCGCCATGGGGGGCTCCGTAAGGCTCTGAAATCACTCCGGCTCAGCCGCCGGGTCCGGCAAGGCTCTATCTCCCCGGCGCGGCCTTTGACAAGCGCCGCGCGTCAACCCGACAGCAGCCCGCCGGCTGCAGCGCCTGCGAGGATGCCGCCCGACAGGAGCAGCGCGCCCAGGCCCACCCGGATCCCGTAGGCCGGCCCGCCGAGCACCCAGGCCGTCGGCGCCTTGATCAGCATGTTGGCGACAAGGGCGATCAGGACACCCAGCACGGCGACGACGTCCGTCAGCTTTCCGGCTGCGGCGAGCCCCGTCACCGACAGGGCCGCAGCGTGCGCGTCGGCGAGCCCCGTGGCGGCCGCGCCGGCGAGGACGCCCCTGTCCCCGAGCCAGATCTCCAGCAGCCGGCTCAGGAGCGTGCAGGCGGCGACCAGGCCAACGAAGAAGGCGGTGGTGGTCAGGTCAAAGGCCCGGCCGCTCGCGCCGTCCGCGCCCGACCCCGGGGTCCCGCCCCGGGACAGAAGCAGCGAATAGGCCAGGAGGACGCCGCCGCCCAGCAAGAGCGGCGCGGCCAGTGCAGCCAGGATCTGGGGTCGCAGGGTGGCCAGCAGGACCGCCATGTAAACCATCGATGACAGCATGGAGGCGACCCCTGCGGCGGCGGCGGGCGCTGTCAGCGAGGGGGTCTCCCGGGCCCGCCGGGCCATGCCGGCGATGGTTGCAGTCGAGGAGACGAGTCCTCCGGCGAGTCCGGCCAGGAACAGACCCCGACGTCCGCCCTCGAGCCGTTGGGCGATGTAACCCAGAGCGCTGAGCCCCATCATCACCACCGCCAGTCGCCAGAGCGAGAAGGGGTTCAGCACGCCAAGCGGATCGATGGCCCGGTCGGGAAGAAGGGGAAGGATCACAAGGGCGGCTATGGCGAAGGCCAGACCATCCATCAGCTCCCTCTGGGTCAGCACGTCCCGGACCAGGGCCTGGAGGGGCGCCCTGGCGGCCAGCAGGACCGCCATGACCACGCCGGCCGCCACCGCCGCCTGGGGGCGATCGGCGGTCATGACCCCGAGCAGGAAGGTGGCGAACATGGCGACTTCGGTGGTCAGGCCAGGGTCATCCGGGCGTGACCGGCGGTAGGAGGCGACGGCCGCCGCGGCGACGAAGAGCCCGGCGACAGCCGTCAGGAGCGGCTGGCCGAACAGTCCCGCAACGCCGCCCACCAGACCGATCAGGGCGAAGGTGCGAAGGCCCGCCGCCCCGCGGGTCGGCCCGTCGCCCTTGCTGCGCTCCCGCTCGACGCCGACCAGGAGACCAATGCCCAGGGCCAGGAGGAGCTTGAACTCCGGTTGCTCGACCAAGGCGTTCATTCGAGGCTCATCCTGCGTCCGTCGACCCGCTCCGGAGGTGATGAAGCACAATACCCGAGGTTGTGGCGACGTTCAGGGAATCAAATCCGGCGGCCATGGGAATCCGGACGGTCTCGCATCGCGCAAGGACCTCTGGAGACAGGCCGGCTCCCTCGGCCCCCAGAAGCACCGCCAGCCGGCCGCCGCCCTGAATCGACGCCAGAGGCCTTTCCCCGGCCGGACTGAGCGCCAGGACCCTCAGACCCTGGGCCTGAAGGCTCCCGACCAGATCCGCATCGGGGCCGAAACGGACATGGGGCGTCTTCAGCACTCCGCCTACTGAGACCCTCAGGGCCTTGCGGTAGAACGGATCACAGCAGTCGGAGTCCAGCGCCACGGCGTCGACCCCGAAGGCTGCGGCGTTGCGGAAAAGGCCGCCCATGTTGTCGTGGTTCGATATCCCCGACAGGGCCAGGACCAGGGCCCCCTCATCCGCCTTGCCAAGGATCGACGCCAGGTCCCCCGGCCCGGGCTTGCGGCCCAGGGCGAGAATCCCCCGGTGGATCGGGAAGCCGACGATCCGGTCCATCACCGCCTGGGAAGCGACGAAGACCTGAATCCCATCGCCGGCTGTCTCAAGCAGGCCGGAAAGGGCGGACAGACGGGATTCGGCGACCAGGATCGAGACCGGCTCGGCGGTCCTGCTCTCCAGCAGCGCACGCAGGACCACCTGGCCTTCCGCCACAAAGAGGCCGCTCCGGCCGACGAGGTCCCGTTCCCGGACATCCCGGTATCCGGCGATTCGCGGGTCGTCTGCGTCGGAGATCCACTCTGCCATCAACGGCATCTAGCCCGTAGCGGCCACCCCGGGAAGTGACGTGCCCCCTTCCCCTCGCCGGTCCAGCGGCTACAGTCGAGGCGGGAAGCGGCCTCGCGCCGGGGGGAAACAAGTTCATGCCAACGCTTGAAGCGCAGCCGCAGGCTGCGGAACGGCCCGTCTACACCAACAGCTACAAGAGCGTGGTCCTGAGCCTGCTCGTGGTCGCCTATACCTTCAATTTCGTCGACCGAACGATCATCTCGACCATCGGTCAGGCCATCAAGGTCGACCTGAAGATCACCGACACCCAGCTGGGCCTGCTGGGCGGGCTCTACTTCGCCCTTCTCTATACGACCCTGGGCATTCCCATCGCCCGGCTGGCGGAACGCTTCTCCCGGGTGAACATCATCACCGCGGCCATCGTGATCTGGTCGGGATTCACCGCGCTCTGCGGCACGGCGACCAGCTTCGCCATGCTGGCGGCCTATCGCTTCGGGGTCGGCTTCGGGGAGGCGGGGCTGAACCCGCCGGCGCACTCCCTGATCAGCGACTATTTCGAACCCAAGAAGCGGGCCAGCGCCCTGGCGGTCTACGCCCTGGGGATCCCCATCGGGACCATGCTGGGCGCCGTGGCCGGCGGCTGGCTGGCCCAGAACTTCTCCTGGCGGGCGGCCTTCATGCTCGTAGGGCTGCCCGGCATCCTCGTGGCCATCGCCATCAAGCTGCTGATCAAGGAGCCGCCGCGAGGGCACTCCGAGGCCGACGGGGGGACCTCCCTCGCCGCCCATCCGCCCTTCTCCATGGGCGGAGAGATGAGGGAGCTCTGGGCGATCGTGAAGACGCTCTTCGGCAAGTCGCCGGTTCTGCACATGCTGCTCGGCGTGACCATCGCCTCCTTCGGGTCATATGGCTCCGGACAGTTCCTGCCGCCCTACTTTTCAAGGGCCTTTGGCCTGGACTACGCCGAGGTGGGCCTGATCACGGGCCTCGTGGGGGGTATCTCAGCGGGTATCGGGACCCTTCTCGGCGGCGTGGTGACGGATCGCCTCGCCCTGAGGAGCCCGCGCTGGTACGCCCTGACCCCGGCCATCGGGCTCGCCATCGCGACGCCGATTTACATCCTCGCCTATCTGCAGCCGTCCTGGCAGACCGCCGCCCTGATCCTCCTGATCCCGGGCATCTTCCACTACATCTACCTCGGGCCGACCTTCGGCGTGGTGCAGAACATGGTGGAGACCCGCCGCCGGGCCACTGCGGCGGCCATCATGCTGTTCTTCCTCAATCTGATCGCCCTCGGCGGGGGCCCGCCCTTCACCGGCTGGGTGATCGACCAGTTCGCTCAGTTCAACTTCACCCAGGGGAGCCACCAGGGAATCCTGGCCTCCCTCGGCCAGATGTTCTCGGGGATCGGCGGCGGCGAGAGCTTCACCCAGGCCTGCCCGGGGGGCGTTGCGCCGGCGGGATCTTCCGCAGAGCTGGCGGCCCGTTGCCAGACCAGTCTCGTGGAGGCGACCCGTTCCGGCGTGATCATCTCGACCTGCTTCTACCTCTGGGCGGCGCTCCACTACTTCCTGGGCTCCATCGGACTGGTGAAGGCCCTGGCTGAAGCGCGCCGGGTGCGCGGCGAGGATTGAGCGGCGACTTGCGCCCGGGATCCCTGGGCGGAGATCCGGGGCGCCAGGCGGGGGCAGGCAGGCCGTCGGCTTTGCATCCCGGGCCGCCTCGGCCTAGAAGTCCCGGCCATGATCCCTCGCTATACCCGCCCCGAATTCGCCCGCATCTGGGAGCCCCAGACGCGTTTCACCATCATGTTCGAGATCGAGGCCCACGCCGCCGACAAGATGGCCGAGCTTGGCGTCATCCCGAAGGCGGCCGCCCGGACCATCTGGGAGAAGGGCCGGGGCGTGATCTTCAACGTCGACCGGATCGACGAGATCGAGCGCGAGGTGAAGCACGACGTCATCGCCTTCCTGACCCACGTCACCGAGCTTGTGGGGCCAGAGGCGAGGTTCCTGCACCAGGGCATGACGTCCTCCGACGTCAATGACACCGCCCTGGCGGTCCAGCTCGCCCGGGCCACGGACCTGCTGATCGAGGACGTCGACCTGGTGCTGGCGGCCCTGAAGCGCCGGGCCCTCGAACACCGGATGACCCCCTGCGTCGGCCGCAGCCATGGCATCCACGCCGAGCCGACCACCTTCGGCCTGAAGCTGGCCGGCCATTACGCCGAGTTCCAGCGGACCCGACAGCGCCTCGTCACCGCCCGGGCGGAGATCGCCACCTGCGCCATCTCCGGCGCGGTCGGCACCTTCGCCAACGTGGCCCCGGAGGTCGAGGCCCACGTGGCGGAGAAGATGGGCCTGGAAGTGGAGCCCGTGTCCACCCAGGTCATCCCCCGCGACCGCCACGCCGCCTATTTCGCCGCCCTGGCGGTCGCCGGCAGCGCCATCGAGCGACTGGCTGTCGAAATCCGGCACCTCCAGCGCACGGAGGTGCTGGAGGCCGAGGAGCCTTTCGATCCCGGCCAGAAGGGGTCCAGCGCCATGCCGCACAAGCGCAACCCCATCCTCACCGAGAACCTCACGGGCCTGGCCCGTCTGATCCGGTCGGCGGTCACCCCCGCCCTGGAGAACGTCGCCCTCTGGCATGAGCGCGACATCAGCCATTCCAGCGTCGAGCGCGCCATCGCGCCGGACACCACCGTCCACCTCGATTTCGCCCTGCGCCGGCTGGCCGGGGTGATCGAGCGCCTGGTGGTCTATCCGGAGAACATGCTGCGCAATCTCGACCGCCTTGGCGGGCT
>NZ_JADCBG010000128.1 GCF_020253645.1 Phenylobacterium sp. | reverse complement strand
CGGCTCCTGGCCCATGAACTGGTTGCAGGGCACGCCCAGCACGGTGACGCCCTGATCCTGGTACCTGGCGTAGAGGGCCTCAAGTCCCTCGTATTGCGGGGTCAGGCCGCAGCGCGAGGCGGTGTTCACCACCAGAACGGCGCGGTCGCGGAACCCGGTGAGGGGAAGGGGCTCGCCATCGATGGAGCGGAAGGTGAAGTCGTAGAGGCTGGTCATAGGGCTCTCCGGTCAGGAATTCAGAGGTGGTGTCGGGGGCCGGTCTCTTCCACCGCCTGCTCGATGGCGAGGGCCAGGTCCAGGGCCCGGGCGGCCTCCTCGCCGGTGACCACAGGCCGGTCGCGCTCCCCGCGCACGCAGGCCAGGAAGGCGCCGACGCTGGCGCCCAGGGGATCCCGGGCGCCCGGCGTCTCCGCGAAGTCCGGGTTGAGGTCGAAGCCGGTGGTGTTGCGGAAGGTGCGCGCCAGGAAGTCGATCTCGAGTTCACCGGAGGGATAGACCACCCGCATGGTCCGCCTGCGCTCCGGCGCCATGCGCGAGGCGTCGAAGACCGCAGTGAAGCCGTCGTCGAAGGTCACCTCGGCGCGCACGGCGTCCAGGCCGCCGCTGTAGGCGACATCACCCTCCCCTTCGGCCGCCAGAGGCGCTCCTGCGGCCAGGGACAATGCAAGGTCAATGTCATGGACCATCAGGTCCAGCACGACCGAGATGTCCAGGCTGCGCTGGCTCTGCGGGCCCTGCCGCACCGCCTCCAGCCTCAGAGGACGCTCCGGCGCGCTGAAGAGGCCGATCGCCTCGAAGACCACCCTTTCCTGGTGTCCGCAGGCGACGACGAGCCCGCGCCGGCTGGCCTCCGCCAGGATCCGGTCGGCCTCTTCAAGGTCCACGGCCAGCGGCTTCTCGACATAGACGGAACGCCCCGCGCGAAGGGCGGCCAGAGCCCCTTCGGCATGACGGACGCCGGGCGAGGCGACCGTCACCACATCCACGGAGCTCAGAAACGCGTCGAGGTCATCGAAGGCCACCGCCCCATGAAGCGCCGCCACTTCCCGTGCCCGCTCCAGGTCCGGGTCGAAGACGGCGGCCAGGCCGGCGCCTTCGGCCTGGGCGTACTGGCGCGCATGGTAGCCGCCGAACACCCCGGCCCCGATCACTCCGCCCCTCAGGACCTTGGTCATTCTCTGCTCCGGACTCCTCGGTTGCAGCTAGCATTCCGCGTCGCCACACGCCACCTTGGGCGCAGTTCCAGAACAGCGGCGCCGCCGCCTCGCCAAGAGACTTAAAGGGGGAAGACATGACCACTTCACGGGAAATCCGCCTGCGCAGCCGTCCGCAGGGCCTGCCCGCCGCCGCCAACTTCGAGCTTGCCTCCGTAGACCTGCCCGCCCCCGGTCCGGGCGAAGTGCAGGTCCGCAACACCTGGATGACCGTCGATCCCTACATGCGCGGCCGCATGAACGACGTGAAGAGCTATGTCCCGCCGTTCCAGCTGGGCAGGCCGCTGGAGGGCGGCGCCATCGGCGAGGTGATCGTGTCGAACGACCCGTCCCTGAATCCGGGAGACCTGGTCCAGTCGAACAACGGATGGCGGGAGGCCTTCAATGCGCCGGCCTCGAACGTCCAGAAACTGAACACGCACGGCCTGCCGCCTGAAGCCTTCCTCGGGGTCGCCGGCATGCCCGGCCTGACCGCCTACGCCGGCCTCCTTCGCGTCGCCGCCCTCAAGCCCGGCGATGTGGTGTTCGTGTCCGGCGCCGCAGGCGCTGTGGGCTCCCTGGTCTGCCAGATCGCCAAGCTCAAGGGCCACAAGGTGATCGCCTCCGCGGGCGGCGCCGAGAAGGCGCGGTTCCTCAAGGACGAGGTCGGGGTCGACGCCGTCATCGACTACAAGGCCGTCGGCGACTCCGCCGTCGCCCTGACGGCCGCCCTGGCCGAAGCGGCGCCCGAGGGAGTGGACGTTTACTTCGACAATGTCGGCGGCGGGCATCTCGAGGCGGCGCTGAACGCCGCCCGTCCCTTCGCCCGCTTCGCCATCTGCGGCATGATCTCCATGTACAACGCCGAAGCTCCGGTCCCCGGCCCGTCGAACATGGCCCTGATCATCGGCAAGAACCTGCGGCTGGAAGGCTTCATCGTCTCCAACCACTGGGACATGATGAGCGATTTCCTGAAGGACCTCGCCGGCTGGCACGCAGCCGGCAAGCTGAAGTGGCGCCAGACCGTTCGCGAGGGTATCGCCGCCGCCCCCGACGCCTTCATCGGCCTCTTCAAGGGCGAGAACATGGGCAAGATGCTGGTGAAGCTGAGCTAGCCCGCGGCGAAGGACCGGAGTGCGGCCTCGGCGACGGGGCCGCCCCATTCCTGCACGAAATGCCCCGCCTCCGGGATCAGCATGGGGTCGGGGCAGGTCGGCAGGCTCCGGCGCAGGTCCTCCATCACGGGTGGCCCCAGCACCGTGTCGGCCCCACCAACGGCCATGAAGACCGGGCCCCTGAAATCCCGGGCCCAGAACGCCTTTGCGGCGACGCTCTCCTCGATCCCTTCCATGCCGGGGTCGGTCATGACCCGCTCGGGAAAGGCGCGGACGCCGGCCTTATGGCGGATGTCCGGGAATGGGGCGTCGTAGGCGGCGCGCTCGGCCTCGGTAAGGTGAGGCGTACCTCGGCCGATCAGGGCGCCCACCGCCATATCGGGATTGGCCTTGGCGTAGGCTCGCCAGGCCAGGAAGCCTTCGGAGGGCGGGGTCCCCGTCGCCAGGGTCGTGTTCATCGCAATAAGCCGGGCGAGCCGGCCCCGGAAGCCGGCGTCAACTGGCAGGGTCAATCCGATGATCCCGCCCCAGTCCTGGACCACCAGCGTGATGTCACGAAGGTCCAGCCGCTCGACAAGGGCCAGCAGCATCCGGCGGTGGAAGTGAAAGCCGTAGACGGAATCCTCGACCGGTTTGTCCGACCGGCCGAAGCCGAAGAGGTCGGGCGCGACCACCCGGGCGCCGGAGGCGAGGAAGACCGGGATCATCCTGCGGTAGAGATAGCTCCAGGTCGGCTCGCCATGGAGGCACAGGAAGGTGGGCTGGTCGGCCGGGGCGCCAGGGCCGCCGCCCACGTCGATCACGGCACACCGGAGACCCTCGTAACCCGGAAGATCGTCGATGTATCGGGGAGCCCAGGGAAAGCCGGGCAGGTTGGAGAAACGGTCTTCAGGGGTGCGCAGCGCGTGGATCAAGGTCGGGTCCTCCAGAGAACGTTCTCCACTCTCACATGGCGCCGGTGGCCGACCAAGTCCGCCCGTTGGCGCGGGTGCTCCGAGAGGTTAAAGAGACCACTCCCTTCCCCGGAGCCCGACCGTGTCACGCCTCTTCAACGCTTATGTCATCGTCGACTGGAGCGCCGCCGCCAAGCCGACCACCGGGGCGGACTCCGTCTGGATCGGCGTCATGAAGCGCGACGTCCGTTTTCGCCTGGCCTTTGAGGCCTTCAACCCATCGACCCGGGCCGAGGCTGAAACCAAGCTCACCGCCCTGCTCGATAATTTCCGCAAGCGCTCGGAGCGGGCCCTGCTTGGCTTTGACTTTCCCCTGGGCTTTCCGCGGGGCTTTGCGAACGCCCTCAACCTTCCGGGCGACGCGCCCTGGCGCTCTGCCTGGGACCAGCTTGGAAAGATGGTCAAGGACAAGCCGGACAACACCAACAACCGTTTCGGGGTAGGCTCGGAGATCAACCGGCGCATGACAGGCGGGCCCTTTCCCTTCTGGGGCTGCCCGCCGAAGGACGCCCTCACGACCCTCCAGCCCAAGCGCACCCGCGAGCACGGTCCCGGTGACCTGCCAGAGTTCCGCCACGCCGACGCAGCGGCCAAGGCGGCGTCGATCTGGAAGCTCTATTACAACGGCTCGGTCGGCGGTCAGGCCCTGCTGGGAATCCCCTTCGTGCGTCGCCTCCAGGCCGCCCGGGGCGCAGGCTTCCGCATCTGGCCCTTCGAGACCGGCTTCCGAAACCTGTCGGAGACGGACCTCGCAGGCGTCGAAGTGGTGGCCGCAGAGGTCTATCCCTCGCTCTACAAGGCCCAGCCCGGCCCGGGCGAGGTCAAGGACCTAGCCCAGGTCCGGGTCACGGCCGAGCATTTCGCCAAGCTGGACGAAGCGGGCAAGCTCGGCGCCGTCTTCGGCCCCGGCAAGGGCCTCGCCCCTGAGGTCGTCGCCGACGCAGAGCGCGAGGAGGGCTGGATCCTCGGCGTCGAGGGCCAGGCGCAACGCGCCAGGAAGCTCGTCGGCATCAGGCTGACATGGGCGTCCAGCGGCGGCGCCAGCTCGAAGGCCCGGGGCTCCCGCGCAAAGTTCCAGACCCGGACAAGACGCCAGACGTCCCGGTTGTCGTTGGCGACCTCAAGCTCGTTGCGGGTGATATGGAAGGCGGAGCGTTCCCACCCGTTGGTGGTCTTGACCTCCACGAGGCGGGGCCGTCCGTCGGGCATGAAGCTGGCGATGTCGTAGCCCGCCCCGTCGCCGTCTTCCTGCGAGGTCCAGCGGACCCTTTCGGCGAGGTCATTCCGACCTGAGCGTCGCAGGGTCCAACGTTCGAAGTCCAGCACAAGGGCCTCGCCTGCACGGCCCAGGTCCCGGTTTCTGGCGTCGGCTTCGGCGGGATCGAAGCGGCGATCCAGGGCTTTGCGCTGCTTCTCTTCGAGCACGTCGCGGTTCAGCGGAACGGGTGGGGCGGATAGGAACAAGGCCGCGGCGTCATTCACGGGCTGGAGAGAAGGGATTGTGTGCGCACGGACAGGACTGCGTCTGTGGAGTCGGATGACCGCATCGATCAGCGACTCCTGGAAGTCCACTGCGGGCTTGTAGCCGGGAATCCAGGGTTCGTTCATACTGCGCAGGACCGCGCTGATGTTCTGATGCTTCCACTCGATGGAGCCTCGGCTTCTTGCAGGAAGCTGGGCCTGAAGCGCACGGTTGCGCGCAGCCTTGTTGTAAGGCCTGCCGGCCAGATCCTCCGCCAGCATGCCGAAATAGTCGTCGACGATCCGGTCGTTCTCAGCATCCGTCCAGTCGCCGGTCGCGGTCATCCCACCGGACGCCTCGAGAGGACGGCGAAGCGGACAAGCAGCAGGCCCGCTGACAGGATGCTGGCGAGCAGGACCCCCTCGACGATCCCGTTCACGCCCCGGCCGGCCGGAAGCGCGAGGAACCAGGCCAGGGGCGCCATCACCAGAACATAGCTGACGAAGTGCGTCAGGGTGGGAATGAGAATGTCTCCCCGAGCCCGCAGGGACTGGGCAATCACCACCTGAAGCGCATCCGGAGGTATGGCGGCGGCGGCCAGGACCAGGGCCGGGACCGCAAGGGCGAGGGTCGTGGGATCGGTCGTGTAGCCGGACGCAATCAGGCCCGCTCCCATCCAGACGCCAAGGCTCACCAGGACGCAGAAGGCGCCGCTTGCGCCGTAGGCGATCAGGCTGATGCGACGGATGGCTGCAAGGTCCCCGGCGCCATAGGCCCGCCCCACCAGCACTGAAACGGCGGTGGCGATGCCCAGAGGGACCATGAAGGCCAGGGAGATCACGTTGACCACAATGCTCCAGGTCGCCACCTGCAGTGTTCCCAGCCATCCGGCGATGACGTTCATGCCCGCGAAGGCGGCCATTTCGAAGAAGCCCGAGGCGCCGGCTCCCAGGCCGATCTGCGTCTGCTCCCGCGCAGCCTGCGGGGCCGGAGGCGTCGGCGCGAAGACTCCCAGGCTCCGCGCCTCGGGCATGCGCAGGATGTAAATGGCGAGGGCCAGCGTCAGGGCGCCCCGGGCGATCAGGGTGGCGATCGAAGCTCCGGTGGCGCCCATGGCCGGAAGACCGAAGGTTCCCGGGACAAGGATCAGCAGGGCGACGAGGTTGACGATGTTGGCGGCCCACATCAGGACAGCGCCGATCCTCGGGCGGCCGAGCCCCTCCAGCCAGGCGGAACAGGCTGAACCGACCACGAAGACGGGCATGGACAGGGCGAAGATCTGCAGAGGCGGGGTCGCCCCTGCGACCAGGTCGTCCGGCAGCTGGAGGAGGCTGAGTATCCAGGGCCCCAGAAAAAACAGGACCAGGGCCGCCAGGACGCCGATCTTGGCGCCATAGACCAGGGCGCGCCTCAGGACCGCGCCGGTCTCCTCGGGCTTGCCCTCCCCGATGGCGCGGGCGGTCATCACCTGGACCCCGCCCAGGAGCGAGGTGCCCACGACGAGGACAATGGTGGTCGGCGCCCAGGCCATCGCGTGCCAGCCGAGCTCGACGGCCGAGTAGCGACCGACGACGACGGCGTCGCTGAGACCCATGGTCATCATCCCGAGGCGGGAGATGACCACCGGCCAGGCGAGTGTGAACAGGGCCGCCAGATCCCGGCGCGCCGCCTCATGCCGGCGATCCTGCGCCAGTCCGGTCATCCCGGCACTCCCCCAAGCAAACGCCAGGAGACTGCCCGTTCAGCACCGTGCGGGCAAGGCGCGGCGATCAACGCGAGAACACGCCCACGAGTTCGAGGTGCGGCGACCACAGGAACTGATCCACCGGAAGAACGCTTTCGAGCCGGAATCCGTCGTCGACCAGGCGACGGGCGTCCCGGGCGAAGGTGGCCGGGTTGCAGGAGATCCCCACCACCCGAGCCGCGCCGGAGGCGCCCAGTTCGGACGCCTGGGCCAGAGCGCCCGCCCGAGGCGGATCGAACACCACGGCGTCCACCCGCTTCAGTTCCGCCGCCAGCACCGGCCTCCGGAAGAGATCCCGGACCTCGGTCGTGACGCCGTGGAGACCTGGCGCGGACCCGGCTGCGGCGGAAAGGGCTGCAATCGCCGGGGCCGAGCCTTCGACAGCCAGCACCGGAGCGAGGCGCGCCAGGGGGAAGGTGAAGGTCCCCACCCCACAGAACAGGTCCGCAAGACGGCGGGCGCCGGCGACGGCGCGGACGACCTGTTCGGCCATGGCCGCCTCGGCCACCGGCGAGGCCTGCAGAAAGGCGCCCGGAGGCAGGACGACCCGGACCCCGGCGAACTGGATTTCCGGAAGGCGCTGCTGGAACAGGATCTCCCCCGCCAGGGTGAGGCGGGCGATATCCCCCTCGGAGGCGATCCGGGCCACCGTCTGCCGGGCGTCGGCGGACAGACCGCCTGAGCGCGCCTCCACTCCAGTGACATCGATATCGAGACCTGTCTGGGTCATGACGGTGTGCAGGGCGGGGGCGGAGCGCTGATGCTCCAGGAAAGGCGCCGCCAGACGCCGGAGCAAAGGGAGGGCGCGAGCCAACCGGGGCTCCATCACCTTGCACTCGGCGATCTCCACGAGGGTCCAGGAGCGTCGCGCCTTGAAGCCGACCCTCGCCTCGTCACGGGATGGACCCCTGCGGGCGTGAAGGGCCACGCGCCGACGACCGCCTGGCGGAGTCTTCACAACCGGCAGGATCTCCGTCTCTAGCCGCTCCAAGGCCAGGGTGGCCCGGAGGCGCTCGACCTTCCAGGCGAGGGCGGCCCCATCTTCCCAATGCTGGAAAGCGCATCCGCCACAGGCGCCGAAGTGCCGGCAGGCCGGCGCTCTTCGATCCGGACTGGCCGTCTCGACGGCCATAACGACCGGCCCATGGGGTCCAGCCTCGAGGAGGACCCGCTCGCCGGGAAGAACGCCAGGCGCGTACCAGGCCCTTCCCGCGGCGTCACGGAGCAGACCGTCTCCCTCCCCGCCCATGGACTCGACTTCGAGCGCTTCCGACGGAGGGGGCGGCGCAGGGCGGCTCGGACCAGGTCTTCGGGGCGGCATGACGTCCAGTCTAGACTGTTTCGTCTCCCGCAAGGGAGCCCCCGGCGATCTTGCATTCGAGGCCGGCTGCCATAGGCTGCAGGTCGGTCGGATCCGGAGTCGTTACATGCGCAAGGTCGTCACCCTCGTCGCCGCCATCGCTGTTCTTGCCGGCGTCCCGGGCCCACTGCTCGCCGAGCCGCCGAGCGGGGACTTTGGCCGCGGCGACGTCTGCGACCAGAAGAAGAAGGAGGCCGGGACCACCGGAGCCGTGGTTGGCGGCATCGGAGGGGCCCTTCTGGGCCGGGCGATCGCCGGGAAGGGAAACAAGACGACGGGAACCATCGTTGGCGCCGCGGCCGGGGCGGGCCTGGGTTATGCGGTGGGGCGGGGATCGGTCACCTGCATCGACTATCCGCCGGAAATCACCCAGACCGACTACAGCCGTCAGAACTGCCGCTGGGTTCAGCAGTCGCCCCAGGATGGTAACCCGCGACAGTTCGAGGTCTGCCAGAACGCCGATGGAGTCTGGCGGGCCAGCGGCCGCGAATAGTCAGGATTTCCTGGCGGAGACCAGAAACTCGATGTTTCCGTCGGCGCCGGTGAGGGGGCTCCTTGCGCTCGCGACGACGCGCCATCCCGAGGCCTCAAGAAAGGCGCATGCGGCCCTGAGGGCCTTATCCTGCGCCTCGGGATCCCTCACCACGCCCCCCTTCCCCACCCTGTCCGGACCCACCTCGAACTGAGGCTTGACCAAAGCGAACAGAAGCGCGCCGGGGGCGGCCAGCTTGAGGGCTGCAGGCAGAACCTTGGCGAGGCTGATGAAGCTGGCGTCGCACACCACCACTTGCGGCGGCTCAGGCACAAGAACAGGGTCGAGGCGGCGGGCGTCGACGCCCTCCATGCTGACGACCCGCGGATCGAAGGCTAGCCGCGGGTGAAGCTGGCCACGGCCCACATCGACGGCGTAGACCCTGGCGGCGCCCCTGGAGAGGCAGACCTCCGTAAATCCCCCGGTTGAGGCGCCCACATCCAGAACCACCAGACCGTCAAGTCGGGCCTCGGCGAAGCCAGGCGCAGCCTTAAGCTTGGCGGCGGCCCGACTGACCTCTGCGAAGGCGGGCGCATAGGCGATCTCCGCTTCGGGAAAAATCAGGTCGGACGCCCGCACCACGGGCTGGCCATCCGCACTCACCCCTCCCGCCTCGATCGCCGCTCGGGCGCGGGCGCGGCTCTCGGCGAACCCACGCTCGACGAGCACAGAGTCCGCACGGCGCCTGAGGGATTGCCCGGGAAAAGGTTTCGGCATCGGGCCAGTGTTGCGCGGATGACCCTGGCTGACAACGCGACCCGGCGTCCGCTGGACAGACCCCGAGCCTTGGCCTAAGCACCGGCGCAATGCGCGGGACAAGCCTCCTCGGGATGTTGCGACGGACCGCCCCTCTGCTGGCGGCGCTGGCGGTGACGCTCCGTGTTCTCGTCCCTGCCGGCGTCATGTTCGAGGTCGCGCCGGACGGCGGCCTGCAGATGACTCTTTGCACCGGCCAGGGCGCGATGGCTCTCCAGCCTGGTGATCCGGACTCAGGGCCGGAACCCGCCGAGGCCTCGCCGGACTCTCCCTGCGCCTTCGCGGGCCTCGCCGTCTTCTCCCCTGCAGACTCCGCACTGCTGCCGGTTCCCGCCCCATGGCCCACCCCTTCGGCCCCCCGGGGTGCCCAGGCCAACGACCTGCGTCCCGGACTGGGGCTCCCCGCCCCGCCGCCGCCCAAGACCGGCCCCCCTCGCCTCGCCTGAACCTGTCGCCACGGCCGGCCTCGTCCGGCCCCGCCTGACGTTCAGACGAGAGATTCTGCATGCAATCCCCTCTTCGCGGCGGCGCCTCGCGCCGCGCCCTCGCGGCGGCCCTCTGCCTCGCCGCCACCCCGCAGAGCGCCTACGCCGCAAGTTCGGCTGAAGCCTCCGAAATCCTTGAAGTCGACGCGGTCATCGTGATCGGCCAGGGCGACCAGCCCATCACCGTCCAGCCACGCGGCCTGTCCGTTTCCCTCGGCGAGACCGAGTTCCGGGCCGTGAACGCCATCAATGTCGAAGACCTGATGAAGTACGCGCCCAACTTCTTCGTCCGGAAGCGCTTCGCCGGCGACGACAACGCGGTGGTCGCCCTGCGGGGCGCCAACACCGTCCAGAGCGCCCGGACCCTGGTCCTCGTCGACGGGTTCGTCGTGTCCAACTTCCTCGGCAACCGGTTCGACTTCCCGCCGAAGTGGAACGTCGTCGGCCCGGCGGAAGTCCGGCAGTTCGACATCGTCTACGGCCCCTACTCGGCGCGCTACGGCGGCAACTCCATGGGCGGGGTGATCTCGGTCACCACCCGGGCGCCCGAGCGGAACGAGGTCTACGGCCAGGCCCAGGTCATGCTCATGCCCTTCACGGAGTACGGCTTCGACGAGACCTTCCGGGGCTACAGCGCCGAGGCGGGCCTGGCCTGGAAGCCTGAAGACTCGCCGTTCAGCCTGCGGGCCGGCTTCCGGCATTTCGAGAATACCGGCCAGTCCATGACCTACAACCTCCTGACCCCCGCGACCGGGACGGGAACGGCGGTGACCGGAGCCTTTGTGGACCCGAGGCTGGCGACCCCGGTCTTCGGCGCCGCCTCACCGGTCCGTGTCATCCAGGACCAGTTCCGGCTTCGCGCCGGCTGGGAGATGGACAACGGGTGGACGCTGGAGGCCATGGGCTTCGCCTGGCTGACCGATCAGGACCTCACCGACACGCGGACCTTCCTGAAGGACGCCAGTGGATCGCCGGTCTGGCAGGGCCGCGTGGCCTTCGGCGGACGAACCTGGAACGCGACGGGCCTCACCCAGTCCCTGACCCGTCGAACCGAGTATCTCGCCGGCCTGCGGTCAGGCGGCGACGCCTACGGCTGGACGGTGTCGGCCAATGTCTCGCGATACTGGATCGCCAGCCAGGATGGGCGGACCTCCCGGGACATGGCGACCGGGCTGGTCAACGGCGCGGGAACTCAGACCCGGGCCAGGGAACCCGGATGGTGGACGGGCGCCGTGACCCTGGAGAGGACGTTCGGCGATCACGCCGTCGCCTTCGGGGCTGACGCCAACCTTTATGAGACGAGGTCCGAGACCTTCACCACCACCGCCTGGAAGAACGCCTCCAACCCCGTCTTCTCAGCCTCCACCTGGGGGAAGACGACGACCTTCGGGGCCTTCCTCGAGGACGAGATCTCTCTTCCGGGCGACT
>NZ_JADCBG010000127.1 GCF_020253645.1 Phenylobacterium sp. | reverse complement strand
CGGGCGCCTCCTCGAAGATCGACAAGTTCATTGACCTGATGCGGCCGCTGGGCCTGGTGGAGCTGGCCCGGACCGGCGTCCTGTCAATCACCAGAGGGGGCGAGGCCGTCTAGCGGCCCGCGCCGCCTCCCGCCCCCCCTGTTTGCTGCGGGCCAGTCCCCTTCAGGACAGGATGCGGAAGCGGTAGACCAGAGCGGCGAGAGCCGCGCCGACTGCCGGCGCCAGGAAGAAGAGCCAGAGCTGGGCCAGCGCCTGGCCCCCCGCCATGACGGCAGGGCCGAAGCTGCGCGCCGGATTGACGGACACGCCGGTGACCTGGATGCCCACGATGTGGATCACGGCCAATGTGACCCCGATGGCGAGACCCGCGAAGCCGGCGGGGGCCCGGTCGGTCGTCGCTCCGAGCACCACGATGACGAAGAGGGCCGTCATGATCCCCTCGAAGGCCAGAGCCGACGCCAGGCCGAACTCGCCGAGGTATCCGGGGCCCCACCCGTTCTGGCCCAGATTGGCCGTCGACCCTGCGATCAAGGCCAGGAGAGCTGCGCCCGCCAGGGCGCCGGCGAACTGGGCGATCCAGTAGATGATCATGTCCCGGAAGGGCATGCGGCCGGCAATGAAGGCCGCGAGGCTGACGGCGGGATTCACATGGCAACCCGAGATCGGGCCTATGGCGTAGGCCATCGCAATGATGGCGCCTCCGAAGGCCAGCGAGATTCCCAGCTGGCCGACATTCTCCACGCCGCCCAGGACGGCGGCGCCGCACCCGAACAGCACAAGAACCAGGGTTCCTACGAACTCAGCGAAAAGTTTTGACATTTCACCCTCCCGTCTTGAATCCAAGCTGACCCGAATCCGGCAAAGGGTGAATAGCGAAATCACGTCCTGCGGACGCGCGATGGCGGAGATCGCACGCTCGATGTTGAGAAACGCCGAGAATGGCCTATATCTGAGGCGTCCGGTTCGCCGGACTATGGGGATAAACGCGCACGAAATAAGCGAACTGGACCCGGGTGCGATTCCCGGCGGCTCCACCAGAACCTTTCCTCCGCCCCGGCGGAGCGGTGCGGGGCCGATCAGCATCGACAGACGTGTAAAGGTGTTGCTTTCTCCCGGCCTGGCCCACCGTTTCGGGCTTTAAACTAAATGCGAACGATAACTTCGCTGAAGAAGTTCGTCTGGCCGCGTAAGCGACCCGACGGGTTTCGACCTGAAGCCCTGGCGTCTTAGCAGCGTCAGGCGGGGCCGGGAGGGGGCCTGGCAACAGAACCCCTCCACCTTGCCTTCGAAAGTTCGGGCGCCTCCGGCGACGGATACATGCCGGCGCCGGCATGGAAACTTGCGCGACAGCCCGGGCGCGCTAGTTTGGCCCCCTATCCCCTCCGGACAGGACCCGAATGGCCCAGGACCCCCCCGCTAAAGACCTCATGAACTACGAGGCGATGGCTCAGGAAGCCCTGCGAGGCGTGGTGAAGGCCGCGCTGAAGCGCGCCGATGCGCCCGGCGGGCTTCCCGGCGCGCACCACTTCTATCTGACGTTCAAGACAGGGGCCGCCGGGGTTGAGGGGCCCGAGGAGCTATTGGCCCGGTATCCGGATGAGATGACCATCGTTCTCCAGCACCAGTTCTGGGATCTCGACGTGGGCGAGCAGGGCTTTGGCGTGACGCTGAAGTTCGGCGGCCGCCCCCAATCCCTTGCGGTCCCTTATGCGGCCCTGACGCGGTTTTATGACCCCACCGTTCAGTTCCTGCTGCAGTTCGAGGCTGAAGAGGCCCCTGCGAGCCGCGGGCCCGCCCCGCCCCCGGCCGTGGAGCCGCCGCCTCTCCCCGAGGCCGACGCGCCGAACGTTGTCACCCTCGATCACTTCAGGAAAAAGTGAGGCTGCGCCGTGTCCGAGAACGCAACTGAGAATGATGCAAGGCCGCCTGAGGCTCCTCTGACCGACGAGGCCATCCTCGCCCGTTTTCACCGGAGCAAGAACCGGCCGACCGGCTCGCAGACCCTCGGATTCAGGATCACGGCCGTCAACCAGGCCGAGAAGTCCGTGGAAGTCGCCTTCGAGGCTCGCCCCGAACTGCTCCTGAATCCGATGAAGCAGGTTCAGGGCGGTTACCTCTGCGCCATGCTGGATGAGTGCATGTCGGTGGCCTGCATGGTCGCTTCGGGGATGACCCACGTGGCCCCGACGGCGGAAATGAAGACCTCCTTCTTTCGGCCCGCTGCGCCGGGCGCGATCCGGGGCGTCGGCCGGGTGGTCAAGTGGGGCCGGACCCTGGCCTTCACCGAGGGCGAACTCTTCGACCCCGAGGGTCGGCTTCTGGCCAAGGCGACGGGAACGGCGGTTCCAACCCCTTTCAAGTCCTACAAGAGCTAGATGCTCGCCCGCGCCCTGCAGGTCCTTCTGGTCGTGGCCCTCCTGCAAGGGTGGGCGGCGGGCGCGGCGGCCGAATCCCCTTTCAGGTCCTGGGCGGCGCTGGTCGTCGCAGGCGACTGGAAGGGGTCTGGCGGCGGTCCTACCGAGGCGTTCGACAATGCGCGGCGGGACGTGGCCGGGGAACTGGTGCGCCTGGGGTTCGATCCCGGAAACATCCTGCAGTTCTCGGTCCGGCCCGAGCGCTACAAGCCTGAACGTCCGGAGAAGTCCGACATCCGGGCGATCTTCGACTCGATGACCCGTCTCACGGCCCGGGCGCCTGACGGTTGCCTTGTCTACCTCACCTCACACGGCCTGCCTCAGGGGGTGATTGTCGACGAGGCGATTCTGGCCCCGGGCCTGCTCTCGGCGATCCTCGACCGGACCTGCGGGGCGCGGCCGACGATCGCCGTGATCTCGGCCTGCTATTCCGGTGTGTTCGTCCCCGGCCTGGGCGCGGCGAACCGGATGGTCCTTACTGCAGCCCGGCCGGACCGGACGTCCTTCGGGTGCGGCGAGTCGAACCGGTATCCCTTCTTCGACGAGTGCTTTCTTCAGAGCACGGGATCGGCGCGGGATTTCCCCTCCCTCGCGGGCCTGGTCCGGACCTGTGTGGCGGAGAGGGAAGTCCGCGAGGGCGTCAGGCCGCCATCAGAGCCACAGGTCTACATCGGCCCGCAGCTGCGCCCGATCCTGCCGCTCTACGTCTTTCCGGCGAGGACGCCGTGAGCGGGCGCAGCGGCCTGAATCGGACGGTCGGACTGGTCCTTGGGGTGCTCGGCCTTGTCCTCGCCCCTTCGGTATCGACAGGTCAATCCATCGAGGCCGCAAGCCCCGCCCCCAGGCCCGCGCCCGCCGTCACAAGCCCCCAAGGGCCCGCCCAACCCCCTGCGGACCTCGAAGCCTATGTCGACGGCATCGTGAGAGACTCCCTGGTCCGGGACCACATCGTCGGCGCTACTGTGGCCATTGTCCAGGATGGCGAGATTCTGCTGAAGAAGGGCTACGGCGCCGCGAGCCTGTCCCCCTGGCGGCCTGTCGACCCTGACCGGACCCTTTTCCGTCTGGGGTCGGTGTCCAAGACCTTCACCTGGCTCACTGTCATGAAGGAGGCGGAGGCGGGCCGCCTGAGACTTGATGCGCCGATCAATCTCTTCCTGCCGGAAGGCGTGCAGGTTCGCGACCAGGGTTACGCCTCGCCGGTGACCCTTCGCAGCCTGATGTCCCACTCGGGCGGCTTCGAGGACCGCGCCCTGGGGCACCTCTTCGAGCGCAATCCAGAACGGGTCCGCAGCCTTGAGGACTATCTGCGCCAGGAGCGGCCGCGCCGGGTTCGTCCGGTCGGCTCGATTTCAAGCTACTCGAACTACGGCGTCGCCCTGGCCGGCGAGGCCGCCGCCTGGGTCTCCGGCAAGACCTTCGAACGTCTTGCGGAGGAGAGCCTCTTCGAGCCCATGGGCATGAGCCGGACCACCTTCCGGGAGCCCAGGCCCGCAAGACCGGGGCTGCCCGCCCCCATGCCGCCCCATCTCTCAGCCGACCTGTCGGAGGGTTTCTCCTGGACGGGGTCGGGTTATGCGCGCGAGCCGTTCGAGTACATCGGCCAGATCGCACCCGCCGGCTCGGCCTCATCGACCGCCGGTGACATGGCGCGCTATATGATCACCCTCCTGAATGCGGGTCAGGTGGGAGAAGCCCGCATCTATGGGGATTCTACCGCCCGCGCGCTGCAGCAACCCCTCCGGCGGACACCCCCCGGCGTCAACGGATGGCCGCACGGGTTTATCTCCTACCCGCTTCCCTGGAACCTGTCGGGGCTGGGCCATGACGGCGCCACACTGACATTCATGAGCAACATGACCCTGGCGCCCGAGCTGCGCCTCGGCGTCTTCGTCAGCACGAATACGAATACGGGCCATGCGCTGACCGAGCGGCTCGCCAGCCGGATTGTCGAGAGGCTCTCAGGGCGTCCTGCGGCCTGGCCACGGCCCGCCTCGCCGGAACTCTGGGCCGTGAGGAGTCCTTACGAGGGGCGATACCTCGGGTCACGGCGCGCTTATTCAGGGCTTGAAGGCATGCTCCTGAGGCTCCAGGGACAGATGCAGGTGCACGTGACGCCGGAGGGTCGGCTTGTCACCATGACCGGGGGCCGCGTCCAGACCTGGGTCCCGGAAGGCGCCGCCGCCGGCGGCAGATTCATTTCCGACGCCGGATGGCAACGGCTTGTCTTTCTCCCGGAGCGGGGCAAGGCCCGTCAGATCCTGACCTCGGTCAATGGCCAGGTGTTCGAGCGCATTCCTTTCTGGAGCCGGCCGGGGGTCCTGGCTTCGGCGGCGGCGGCCGCGGGTTTCGCAGCCCTCGCCACCCTTGGGGTCGCCCTGTTCAGAAACAGGCGGGACTTCAGACAGACCCACATTCAGGCCCGGGCGGGTCTGTTCCAGGGTCTCCAGTCCATTCTCTGGCTTCTGTCCATGGGACTCGCCCTGGCCTGGGGGCTCACCGCCACAGAGGGGAAGGTGATCTTCGACTGGCCCGGACTTCTGCCCCTCGCCGCCTCGGCGTGCGCCCTTGTCGCAAGCCTTCTCTCCCTTCTCACGCTCGGCATGGCGCCCCTGGTGCTACGCAGCGGGCGGAGGCTGGACAGCTGGACGCCTGTGAGGCGGGCCGGCTTTGTTGCAACCTCGCTGGCGTCTTTGATCTTCGCAGTTCTGCTTGGGCTCTGGGGCGGTCTTGCGCCCTGGGCAGGCTAGGTCGCCTCCGCTGGCTGCGCGGGCCCTGTAAACGCCTCGTTTACCAACTACTGGGTAATTCCTGCCTATGCGTCGGCAGGAATTGCTCACCCTGTTGCCGTCGCGGGGAGACTTCGGACCGTGAACGGGTTCCTGGCTGCGATACAGAGGTTCGGACTGGGGCGCCTCGCAGCCTTTGTCGGCATCGGCATCGGCGTCGTCGCAGCCGTCGCCGCTGTACTCATGAACCTGGGAACGCCGAACTCCCTGCTCTATTCGAACCTCGACCTCAAGGAGGCGGGTCGGATCACCCAGGCCCTGGATCAGGCGAACATCCGCTACGAGGTCAAGGGCGACGGCTCGACCATCATGGTATCGCGGGATGAGGTCGCCTCGACGCGACTCCTGCTGTCAGGCCAGGGGCTGCCCACGGCGGGTTCGGTCGGCTACGAAATCTTCGACCAGTCCAGCGTCGTCGGCCAGACTGATTTCGTCCAGCAACTCAACCGACAAAGGGCGCTAGAGGGCGAGCTGGCTCGCACGATCCAGAGCCTGGACGGGGTCGCTTCGGCACGGGTGCATCTGGTCCTCCCCAAGCGGGAGCTCTTTGAGGACGAGATTCAGCAGCCTTCCGCCTCGGTCAGCATCTCCGTTGGCGCCCGGGAACCCACCCCGGAACAGGTGCGCGCCATCCAGAACCTGGTGGCCGGCGCCGTGCCGAACATGAAGCCCGATCGGGTGACCGTCGTGGACCAGAACGCCAAGACCCTCTCGGGGGGGTCGGAGGGCGACGCGATGGCCGCCGACGGACGCAAGTCGGCGGTCGAGGCCCGGATCGCCAAGACGGTCAAGAACCTGGTCGAGGGCGTGGTCGGACCTGGCAAGGCGAGAGTCAACGTCACAGCAGAACTCGACCTTTCGCAGGTGACGATCCAGGAGGAGACCTTTGATCCGGACGGTCAGGTGGTCCGTTCGGAGACGACGAGTGAAGAGACGGCCAACGAGAACCAGCCCAACCAGACCGGGCAGGTCACCGCAGCGGCCAATATCCCGGGCGCGCCGCCCAATCCTGACGGCCTGATAGCGTCGACATCGGGTCGAACCGGCACGACAACCAACTATGACATCTCCAAGACCGTCCGGACCGAGGTGAAGGAGCCTGGCCAGATCAAGCGGCTCTCGGTGGCGGTCGCGGTGGACGGGACGACCGCTCCGGCCGGACAGGACGGCAGGCCGGGCGCCTACACCCCCCGACCGGCGGCGGAGATGCAGAGGATTGAGCAGCTGGTTCGGACCGCAGTTGGCTTCGACCAGCAGCGCGGCGACCAGGTGACGGTGATCAACGTCCAGTTCCCGGGCGCCGACGGGCTCGGGGGCGGGGTTGTCGCCGCCAACCCGCTGATGGGTTTCGACAAGAATGACATCATGCAGATCATCCAGTGGGTGATCCTCTTGATCGTCGCCCTTCTGACCATCTTCTTCGTGGTCCGGCCACTGTTCGGCGGCGGTGCAGGCCCGAGGAAGGGCGTGACGCGACTTGTCACCACGGCCGACGGACAAACCATGATGCTTCCGACTGATCCGTCCACAGGCGAGCCCCTCGCCCTCCCGGGACCGAACCAGACCGAGATGGAGCAGCGTATCGAGATCGCGAGGATCGAGGGTCAGGTGAAGGCCAGCTCGATCAAGCGTGTGGCCGCGTTCGTCGAAGCCAATCCTGAGGAGTCGGTGGCGATGCTTCGCACCTGGCTGCACCAACCCACATGAGCCGGGCGGTTCAGAGATCAGCTCCGATCATGGACCCTTCCCAGCTGACGGGTCCCGAGAAGGCCGCCATCGTTCTTCTGACCCTTGGTGAAGACCATACGGCGATCTGGCAGATGCTGGATGATGAGGAGATTCGCGAGATCTCCCAGGCCATGGCGACCCTCGGCAACGTCACCTCCGCGGTGGTCGAGGCGCTTCTGGTCGAGTTCATCTCCAATGTGTCCGGCGGCGGCACGGTCATGGGCTCATTTGAACAGACCCAGCGGCTCCTCGCCTCCTTCCTCGACCCCGACAAGGTCGATAACCTGATGGAGGAAATCCGTGGTCCGGCCGGCCGGACCATGTGGGACAAGCTCGGGAATGTGAGCGAGGGCGTCCTCGCCAACTACCTGAAGAACGAATACCCGCAGACCGTTGCCGTCGTTCTCTCCAAGATCAAGCCGGACCACGCCTCGAGGGTGCTGGGCGCCCTTCCGGAGGATTTCGCGATGGAGTGCGTCACCCGCATGCTGCGGATGGAGCCTGTCCAGCGCGAAATCCTGGACAAGATCGAGCAAACGCTTCGCACCGAGTTCATGTCGAACCTGGCGCGCACCTCCAAGCGCGACAGCCACGAGATGATGGCCGAGATCTTCAACACCTTCGACCGGGCGACCGAGACGCGATTCATTTCGGCCCTTGAGGAGCGCAACCGCGACAGCGCCGAACGGATCCGCGCCTTGATGTTCGTGTTCGAGGACCTTTCCAAGCTGGATCCGGGCGGCGTCCAGACCCTCCTGCGGGCCGTAGACAAGGCCCAGCTCGGCCTCGCCCTGAAGGGCGCCTCGGAGGATCTCAGAACCATGTTCTTCTCGAACATGTCCGAGCGCGCGGCCCGAATCCTGCGGGAGGACATGGAGAACATGGGCCCCGTCCGACTGCGCGATGTGGATCAAGCGCAGATGGCCATGGTGCAGACGGCGAAAGACCTGGCGCAAAAGGGCGAAATCATGCTGGCGGGCGCCAGCGGCGATGATGAGCTGATCTACTGATGAGCGAACCCATCCTCGAGAAATTTGGCTTCGACACCGTGTTTGACGGGACTGGGAACGTCTCCCAGTCGCGTCCGCGCCCGAAACGCTTCTATACCGCCGAAGAGGTCGCGGAGGTCCGCGCCCAGGCCTACGCCGAGGGCGAGCAGAAGGCGCTGGCCGACATGGCCGGGCTCCAGGCACGGGCCCTCGCCGGGATCGCTCGTAGCGTCGAAGAAGGCCTCGGCGTTCTGGCCCACGTCGCCCACGCCCATAGAGAGGGGTCCGCCGCCCTCGCACTGGCCTGCGGAAAAGCCATTGCGGGGGAGGTCCTCGACCTCTTTCCCCAGGCCGCCATTCAGAAGGCCCTGGAGAGCCTGGCCCGGGAGATCGAGTCCGAGCCCCGACTTCTGGTCTCCGTCGCCCCGGGCATGGGGGCGGGCCTCCAGGAAGCTCTGTCGGCGACAGCCGCGGCGGCCGGCTTCGCCGGGCAAATCTGGGTCCGGGAGGACAATGGCCATACCGGAGCCGCCTTCACCCTGGACTTCGGAGACGGGTCCGCCTCGTTCGATCCGGAGGAGGCTGAGGGCCGTGTCCGGGACGCGCTCCGAACCGCCCTGGCGACGGAAGGATTGCATGCTGAACCCCTGGAACCCGGTGGAGAAGGCTAGGACGTCATGAGCGAGAACGAACTTGAACTGGATGAACTGGGTCCAGAAGTCCCGTCGGCCGGCGCGGACATCGACGGTGGCGAGAAAACGGCGACGGATCTCGCCCCGATCTTCGACGTGCCTGTGGCCATTTCTGCGGTCCTGGGGCGCGCCACCGTCAGCGTCTCGCAGCTTTTGCAGCTCAATTCCGGAAGCATTCTGGAGCTTGATCGCAGGGTCGGCGAGGCCATCGACATCTATGTGAACAATCGCCTGGTGGCCCGCGGGGAGGTCGTCATCGTCGACGAGCGGCTGGGCGTCACCATGACGGAAATCATCAAGGACGGCGACGCCCAAGTCTGAGGACCGAGCGACGCAACGGAGACGGAAACATGCGACTTCTGGTCGTCGGAAGATTGAACGGACAGCTGGCCTCCGCCGTGAAGATGGCGATGGCGCAGGGCGCCAAGGTCAGCCATGTGGAAACCATTTCGGCGGCCACCCACGCTCTTCGGGCCGGGCAGGGAGCAGATCTGCTCCTGGTGGACTACACCCTCGACATCGCCGCCCTGATCGCAGCCAACGAAGCCGAAAGGATACGCGCGCCAGTGGTGGCGTGTGGCGTGGATGCCGACGCCCGAATGGCTGCGGACGCCATCCGAGCGGGCGCAAAGGAGTTCATTCCACTCCCCCCAGAGGCGGAAATGATCGCAGCGGTTCTGGCGGCGGTCTCGGACGACAACAGGCCGATGATCGCCGAGGACCCGGCCATGCGCGCCGTCATCGCCATGGCCGAGCAGGTCGCCCCCTCAGAGGCTTCGATACTCATCACCGGGGAAAGCGGCTCCGGAAAGGAGATCGTCGCGCGTCACGTTCACCTGAAGTCTCGGCGCAGCAGCAAGCCCTTCATCTCCGTGAATTGCGCGGCGATCCCCGAGAACCTCCTCGAGAGCGAGCTCTTCGGTCATGAGAAGGGCGCCTTCACCGGCGCCTTGGCGCGCCGGATCGGTAAGTTCGAGGAAGCCAATGGCGGCACCCTGCTCCTCGACGAGATCTCGGAGATGGACGCCAGGCTTCAGGCCAAGCTGTTGAGGGCGATCCAGGAGCGGGAGATCGATCGTGTCGGCGGAGCTCAGCCGGTGAAGGTCGATATCCGGATCCTCGCGACCTCGAACCGAGACCTGACCCGGGCGGTGGCGGAGAACACCTTCCGCGAGGACCTGCTCTACCGACTGAACGTGGTCAATCTTCGGCTGCCGCCCCTTCGCGAGCGGACCGGAGACATCCTTCCCATGGCGGAGTTCTTCATCCGGAAGTATGCAGCGGCGAACGGAGTTCCCCCGAGGGCTCTCTCGGCCGAGGCGCGCCGCAGGCTGCTCGCCCACAGGTGGCCGGGGAACGTCCGGGAGCTTGAGAACGCCATGCACCGGGCGGTCCTCCTCGCCGCAGGCCCGGAGATCGACGAAACGGCCATCCGTCTTCCGGACGGCCAGCCCCTCGGACCCGCCGACCCGGCGGCCCGGACGGCCCAGGCGGCGGTCAGCGCCGCTGAAGCGGTCTCCCGGGGGTTTGTCGGCCAGACTGTCGCCGCCATGGAACAGCAGCTCATTCTCGAGACGCTCGAGCACTGTCTCGGCAACCGGACCCATGCCGCCAATATCCTCGGCATCTCGATACGCACCCTCAGGAACAAGCTGAAGGAGTACTCCGAGGCGGGGGTGAGCGTTCCGGCTCCGCAGATGGGCGCGAGCGCCGCCTGAGGACCTGACCCGTGACCGACACGCCCCTAGGCGCATCCTCCCGGCAGAGAGTGACTTCCGCCCTGGTCATCCAATGGCTGCGCCGAGGCGAGGTGGCGCTCGCCCTGGGCGTTGTGGCGATCCTGATCCTTCTGATCATTCCGGTCCCGCCCTTCCTGCTGGACGCGCTGCTGGCCATTTCCCTGGCCTCCTCGGTCCTGATCCTGATGACCTCTCTGTTCATCAAGAAGCCGCTGGACTTCACCGCCTTCCCTACCGTTCTGCTGGTCACGACCCTGTTCCGCCTTGCGCTGAACATTGCCTCGACCCGGCTGATCCTTTCCCACGGCCACGAGGGCGTCCACGGCGCGGGGCAGGTCATCGAGTCCTTCGGTCGACTGATGACCGGTGGCAGCTTCACCATCGGCCTCATCGTCTTTGCGATCCTCGTGATCGTGAACTTCGTGGTGATCACCAAGGGTTCCGGTCGCATCGCCGAAGTCGCGGCGCGGTTCAGCCTGGACTCCCTGCCCGGCAAGCAGATGGCGATCGACGCCGACCTCTCCGCAGGGCTTATCGACCAGGAAGAGTCCCGTCGCCGGCGAAAGGAGCTGGAGCAGGAGTCCACCTTCTTCGGCTCGATGGACGGCGCCTCCAAGTTCGTCCGGGGCGACGCCATCGCCGGGCTGATCATTGTTGCGATCAACATCATCGGCGGCATCCTGATCGGGACCCTCCAGCATGGAATGCAGCTCGGTGAGGCGGCCACCACCTACACTCTGATGACCATCGGCGACGGGCTGGTGACCCAGATCCCGGCGCTGATCGTCTCGATTGCAGCGGGCTTCCTCGTCTCGAGCGCGGGGGTGGATGGAACCACGGACAAGGCGCTGGTCGCGCAGCTGGCCATGAATCCCATCAGCCTGGGCATGGTCTCCGCTTCGTCAGGAGTGCTCGCCCTCATTCCGGGAATGCCGGTGCTTCCCTTCGCAGTTCTCTCGATCGGAGCTGCATTGCTGGCCTGGCGAAGATCCTCGGACACACGGCTGGCCGAGGTCCTTGGCGCGACAGAACCCGTATCGCCGAGCGAGGAGGTCGAGGAGCCCATCGCCCAGACGCTGGCCATGGACGAGATCAAGATCGAACTCGGGTACGGCCTTCTGCCCTTGATCAACGACCTCGAGGGCCGCCGGCTGACGGACCAGATCAAGGCCCTGAGAAAGACACTCGCCTCGGAGTATGGCTTCGTGATGCCGCCGGTCCGGATCCTGGACAACATGCGGCTCGCCTCCCAAGCCTACCTGATCCGCATCAAGGAACTCGAGTCGGGCGCCGGCGAGGTCCGACTGGGGTCGCTCATGGCCATGGACCCAAGGGGAGGCCAGGTCGAGCTGCCGGGTGAACACATGCGCGAGCCGGCGTTCGGGCTTCCGGCCACATGGATAGAGGAAAGCCTCCGTGAGGAAGCCGCCTTCCGAGGCTACACGGTCGGCGATCCCTCGACAGTCCTGACAACCCACCTGACCGAAATCCTCAAGGAGAACATGCCCGACCTGCTCTCCTACGCGGAGGTCCAGAAGCTGCTTCGGGACCTGCCCGCCGAGCACAAGAAGCTGGTGGATGACATCGTGCCTTCCGTCGTTTCGGTCACGACAATCCAGCGGGTTCTGCAGGCCTTGCTCCGTGAACGCGTTTCCATCCGCGACCTGCCCTCGATCCTGGAGGGCCTGAGCGAGGCGGCGCCGCACAGCGGATCCCTGACCAATCTGGTCGAACAGGTCCGGGCCCGCTTGTCCAGGCAGCTTTGCTTCGCTCACCGCGGGGACGACGGCGCTCTTCCCATCATCACCCTGTCCCCCGAATGGGAGAACGCCTTTACGGAGTCGCTGGTGGGGGCGGGCGAGGATCGCCAGCTCTCCATGGCGCCGTCCCGCCTTCAGGAGTTCATCCGCAGCGTTAGCGACGGATTTGAGCGCGCGGCGCAGGTCGGGGAATCCCCGGTCCTGCTCACGAGCCCCGGCATCCGTCCCTATGTCCGGTCACTGATTGAACGCTTCAGGGGCCAAACCCCCGTCATGAGCCAGAATGAGGTCCATCCGAGAGCCCGGCTCAAGACCGTAGGCGTGATCTGATGCGCCTGATTCGAGATCCCCGGGCGAGTTGCAGGCGCGGGAAGGGCCTGCTAGCGAGGTTCCCGTCGCTGGCGGCGCCCCTTATTCAAGTGGAAAGCTGATGTTTGATCCGAAACCGAACAGCCGGCCGGCCAGGTTCACGACCAACATGCTTTGGGATCTGATGTCCTTCGAGACGCTGATGACCCGGCAGGTCATCCACCTGATCTATTGGTCCGGGCTCGGCGTCACGGCTTTGGTCGGCTTCGGCTTCATTGGAACCGCGGTTGGAGTGGCGATCCGCGAACAGTCACCCTTCGGTTTCCTGCTCGGATTTGGGGTTCTAGTGGGCGGGGTCCTCGTGATCGGCGTGCTGGCCCTGCTTTGGCGGGCGTTCTGCGAACTTTATGTCGCCCTCTTCCGCCTCAGTGACGACATTCATGCCCTGCGCCGCGCAAATGATCCAGACCTCAGTCCCACATCGGCGGAAAAGTAGGCCTCAGGAGCCAGGTGCGGAGCCACGCGCAGCTTGCCGGGCTCCGAGTTCGTCCAGCTCGGCGGTTTCCCGCCTGTTGGCCTCCAGCGCCCTCCGACGCGCCATGGCGTCGGCCACATGCTCATACTTTTTCTGGGATTCGAAGGCTTCCGCGAGGGCGTCCCGCGCCCCCCTTTCCTCGGCAATGAGGAGATCGATGTCACCCAGGATGCGTATCCGGCGGACCTTGCTCCCCACCAGGTAGCCCGGGTGGTGAAAGCTCGCGGAAGGCTCGCTCCGGACGAAGGCGGCCTCCCCCTCGATCTCTGAATCAAGCATCACGAGCCGCATCTCGGCCGCTTCCCGCCGGGCCACCACCTCGGCGAGACGCTTCTGCCGGATCTCCACTTCATATCCGGCGATCCGGATCAGGCTCTGGTCCCAGCTCACGCCGGTGCACCCGCAAGGATCTGTTCAAGACGCGTGAACGAGTCCGCGAGGCTCGACACCTCGTCCTTGTCCTGCCCCAGGAAGGCCTCGACCGCCGGGTTGAGAGTGATCGCCCGGTCGACGAGGGGGTCCGCTCCGGTTCGGTAGGCTCCGATGCGGATCAGCTCCTCCATGTTGGAGTAGGCCGACATGACCTGTCGGGCGTCGCGGACGATGGCCTGCTCCCGCGTGTCCTGGCAACCGGGCATGGTGCGGCTGATCGACTTCAGAACATTGATGGCCGGGAAGCGCCCGCGTTCGGCGATGGCCCTTTCCATGACGATGTGGCCGTCCAGAATGCCGCGGACGGCGTCCGCGATGGGCTCGTTGTGGTCGTCGCCGTCCACCAGGACCGTGAAGAGGCCGGTGATGGGCCCCGCCGGAGCGCCGTCCGGCCGAATGGGACCAGGACCGGCTCGCTCCAGCAGCTTCGGCAGCTCGGTGAAGACCGTCGGCGTGTAACCCTTTGTAGTTGGCGGCTCTCCGGCAGCCAGACCGATTTCACGCTGGGCCATGGCGAAGCGAGTGACCGAGTCCATGAGGCACAGAACCTCCAGATCCTGGTCCCGCATGTACTCTGCGATGGCCAAGGTCATGTAGGCGGCCTGCCTTCGCTTGAGAGCGGGCTCGTCGGAGGTTGCAACGACGACGACCGCCCGCCGCAGTCCTTCCTCGCCCAGGGTCTCCTCGATGAACTCACGAACTTCACGGCCTCGCTCGCCGATCAGACCCACCACCACGGCGTCACATTCCGCCTGCCGGGCAAGCATGGAGAGCAGCACCGACTTGCCCACGCCGGAGCCGGCGAAAACGCCCAGACGCTGGCCCCGGCAGCACGTGGTGAAGACGTTCATTGACCGCACGCCAAGATCCAGACGTCGACCTACGCGATCGCGAGCGTGGGCGGGTGGCGGCGAGGCGCGCAGCGGATAGGCGGCGAGCCCCTTGGGCAAGGGCCCCTTGCCGTCGATAGGGTCGCCGAACGCATCCACGATACGCCCCAGCCAGGCAGTGGTGGGATAAACGCTGGCGCCTTCGGACCGGATTTGGATCGCGGCGCCCGGCGCCACCCCCTCGACGGGACCGAAGGGCATGAGAAGCGCCCTGGACTCCCGAAACCCCACAACCTCAGCGGGAAGAGGCGCGGCGCCCCGCCGGGAAATCTCCGCACGGGCCCCGACGGCGAGCCGCGTCATTCCACCCCGGGCTTCGATAAGGAGGCCGGAGACAGCAGCGACCCGACCTGTGACCACCAGGGGTTCGACCTTCTCGATGGCTTCGACAAGGTTCTGCAAGACGCAGACTCCCCCAGCGACTCGGATTTCAGAGAGTGGGTCCTACAGCCTTAATCGGCGGTGAAGACGGAGGTTGAAGAGACTGCTTCAGCTCGAGCTTCTCAATGAACGGAGGGTCTGCAGCGAGCGACCGATCAGCAGCCCGAGGGCGATGCCGGCGAGAAGCGCTGCGCCAAGGCTCCGTGCAGGATGAAAGCGAACCTCGTCGGAGAGGCTGAAGGCCTGGGCGGGAAGCGCCTCCAGAGGCGCGGAGAGGTCGATCTCCTCCGCTCCGTCTGCGGGGGACAGCCCGGCGCCCGCTTCCGCAAGGCCTGCGGGACCGGGATCAGCATCCAGATCCAGGGACATCACTACACCCTTGTGCCAGCTGGCGGGATCGCCAGCACCAGAGGATATGGGTTTCGGCTGACGCTTCGCCAGTCCGTTTGCGCCATAGGTATTCGCCCGAAACGTCCAATCACAAAAGATTCAACGGCCGCGATCGGCCGCAGGGATGGCGGGGCTTGCAGGTGATTCGCAAACCGGGTTAACGAACTCGCCATCAAGGTTACCGAGTTAACCATTCTTAAATTAACCCTCTGGCAGGGTGACGCTGCTGGG
>NZ_JADCBG010000126.1 GCF_020253645.1 Phenylobacterium sp. | reverse complement strand
GTCCAGATGGACAACCCCGACCACATGGCCTACCGGCGCCTGACCCAGGGCTGGTTCATGCCGCAGAACCTGCGCAAGCTCGAGGACCGCATCCGCGAGATCGCCCGGGGCTTTGTCGACCGGATGGCGGCGCAGGGCGACCGCTGCGACTTCGCCCGGGACGTGGCCTTCCTCTACCCCCTGCATGTCATCATGGAGGTGATCGGCGTGCCGGAAGCGGACGAGCCGCGCATGCTCAAGCTGACCCAGGAGCTGTTCGGCAGCGCCGACCCGGACCTCAACCGGACCGGCGAGGAGATGACCATCAGCGCCAACGGCGTCGACACCATCCAGGCCGTCGTCATGGACTTCATGATGTATTTCAACGCCATCACCGAGGATCGCCGGAAGAGCCCCCGCGACGACCTGGCCAGCGTGATCGCCAACGGCCAGGTGAACGGCGCGCCCCTCGGCCACCTGGAGGCCATGAGCTACTACATCATCGCCGCCACCGCCGGGCACGACACCACCTCGTCCACCACCGCCGGCGCCCTGTGGGCCCTGGCCGAGAACCCGGACCAGTTCCGGAAGGTCAAGGCCGACCCTTCCCTGATCCCGGGCCTGGTGGAGGAGTCCATCCGCTGGGTCACGCCGGTGAAGCACTTCATGCGCACCGCCACCGCCGACGCCGAGCTGGCGGGGAAGAAGATCGCCCAGGGCGACTGGATGATGCTCTGCTACCCCTCGGGCAACCGGGACGAGGCCCAGTTCGCCGACCCCTTCCGGTTCGACGTCACCCGCAGCCCCAACAAGCACGTGGCCTTTGGCTACGGCGCCCATGTCTGCCTGGGCCAGCACCTGGCGCGGATGGAGATGCGCATCCTCTGGGAGGAACTCCTGCCCCGCCTCGAGGCCGTGGAGCTGGACGGCGCGCCCCGCAACATGGTCGCCAACTTCGTCTGCGGCCCCAAGTCGGTGCCCATCCGCTTCAGGATGAGCTGAGCCGGAGGCCCCCCATGGCCGAGGCCTTCAAGACCTGGCAGTGCCGCACCTGCGGCTACATCTACGAGGAAGAGTTCGGCGACCCGCCGGAGGGCCTGGCCCCCGGCACCCGCTGGGCCGACATCCCCGCCGACTGGATCTGCCCCCTCTGCGGGACGCCCAAGTCGGACTTCGACATGATCGAGCTCTGAATGCTGAAGATGAAACCCGCCTGCGAGCGGTGCGCCGCCGCCCTCCCCGCCGACCGGACCGGCGCCTTCATCTGCTCCTTCGAGTGCACCTTCTGCGAGGCTTGCGCCGGGGGCGAGCTGGCCGGCGCCTGCCCGAACTGTTCCGGCGTCCTCCTGCCCCGCCCGCCCCGGGCCGCCGCCCTGCTGGAGCGCTTCCCGCCGCAGGGGTGACGCCCCGTGTTCGGGAATGCCGAATTACACGACTACCCGGCCGCCCTTCACACCAGAGTCTTACAAGGCGGCGCTTGGTAATGAGTGGCCGTCCTCGGGCTAGTCTCGAGACCAGCGCGGCGGCAGCGCCTCTCATGGGTGAGTAACACGCAGACCGACCGACCTGTCAGCGGCCAGCCTACAATTCGCAGAGCGTTCAAATAGCGCTTGGCAAGCCCGGAAAATGGTATTCACTCTACCTTGCAGTTTTCTTTTCCCGTGCGTCAAGAGAAGCCATGAGGTCTCTAATTCGCAATCTGAAGGAAAAATAGATTTCATGTGCGCGTCTTTCCAAATTGGAGATCGGAAATGAAAGTGACTTCAGAATTCAATAATCTCCGGGATAAGTTCAAATCACTGCCGAGATGGGTCCGATATTGTTTCATTTTTCTAATGTTTTTGTTTCTCATGTCTAATTCTATGAACTATATTATGGATTTTTCTATAGGTTTCCGTGATGGTCTATTTAACCATCCTCACAGAGATAATGGATAGCAATTTTAAAGCTGGATGCCCTTAACGGCCTAGGGCTGTGGAGAAGTGCGCGAAGCCGCAATGCCAACTGACCAGGCCGCTGCCTTCATTTGTTCCTTCGAGTGCGCATTCTGCGAGGCCTGCGCTTGCGTCCTCCTCCCCCGCCCGCCCCGGGCCGCCGCCCTGCTGGAGCGTTTCCCGCCGCAGGGTTAAGGGCTCTGCATACGAAAAAGGCGGCGCCCCGTGAAGGACGCCGCCCGATTTCGTACAGGGCCGTCTCAGGCCCGGATCACATGCGGTGCAGGGCGCACAGCTTGTTGCCGTCCGGATCGCGGAGGTAGGCCAGGTAGAGCTTGCCCTGGCCGCCCTCGCGCACGCCGGGCGGGTCCTCGCAGGTGGTCCCGCCCGAGGCGACGCCCGCCGCATGCCAGGCGTCGGCCTGGGCCGGCGTGGTGCAGGCGAAGCCGATGGTGCCGCCGTTGCCGGCGGTGGCCGGCTCGCCATTGATCGGCAGGCTTACCGAGAAGATGCCCGTGGGCGTGATGTAGAAGATCCGGTGCCCGTCCACCCGCGCCGGCGGCACGCCCAGCGTGCCGAGCACGGCGTCATAGAAGGTCTTGGCCTTCTCCAGGTTATTGGTGCCGATCATGATGTGCGAGAACATCGGTGTTTCCCCTTATGTGTGGCCGTCCGTCGCGGACGGGGCGGGCGGCATAGAAGGGGGTTTGGAGGGCGGAGGCAATGGGGATGGGGGGTCGGGTGACAAGTGGGATGAGCCTAGGGCGCGCCTAGCCTCACATTGTGGAGGTCTTCTACCCCTTCCCCGTCGAAGTCCCCGATCGTCATGACGGAAAGCCTCCCTGGGATGTCTACGGCCGGGAGAGACGCCGCCGCCGTCTTTGCATCCTCGTATCTTTCGAAACGACCGACGGTGACGTGAGGGAGATAGACGGCCGTGGGGTGAAGGTTTCTCGCCAGCACCCCGCTGTAAAGCCTGTCATGAAGGTCGGAAATGGTCTGATCGCCTTCGTCGGGCAGAAGGAACAGATGAGCCGCCGGGCTCAGCGGATCGGGAACAGCCGCAACCCCGGCAAGCCGGAACGGGATCGGGGCGACACCCGCGGCGATGGACCTGGCATGATCCAGCACATCGTCCAGCGGAACGCCCGCGAACGGGAAGACGAGGGTGAAGTGGGGTTCTACCCTTCCCTGCAGGCGGTCGAAACGTTGGCGGATGTCCTCAATTTCCACCCGATCACGAGCGGAGATCTCGAGTTTGGCGTAGATGACGAGCACGGATCAGACCGGCCGGAGGTGGTTTGAAGACAGCCAATCGACAATCCGTCCGGCAACACGATCCGCAGACTCTTGAGTGATGTCCAGATTGAGCGTTTGGGCGGCGCCCTGACCGGCCAGGCGACGGCGGGATAGGTCCTCCACGCCTGTGGGGTCGCTCAACTTGCCTCTTGCGATCCTGCCCTCCGTCACAATCCGGCGGCGATGTTCCGCAGGATCGCAGGAAAGGTGGACGGCAAGGAGTATGCCGCCCCGGCGCGTCGCCAGAGCCAGCACTTCGTTCCAGCTCTCTTGTCCCCAGTCTGAATCCTCAAAATCGGCCCCGGTGATGATGACGCTTACTGACGGCGGTAGACTCAGAATCCGTGCGTAGGCGAGGTTTCGAACTGCCCGAACGGTCTCGTAGAATTCTGGCGACCTGAACTCCGTGAGCGCGAAAGCAACATCATAGACGGAATGATTGTCGAGAAGTCGCGCACCGATCATGGGCGCCAGATGGCGCCCAATTGTAAGCTTGCCCACGCCCGGTGGCCCGTTCAGGTGGATAAGAGGCGCTGGCATGGCGTCATCTTAAGAACGCGATGCACTCCTTCAAGTCGCAATGTCACGGGATCGACCCGGCGCCCCGGCGGACTGCGATCGCGCCTCCCGGCCCCGACGATGGAGCGAAAAATGAACATCTCGGTTCACGAAGCCTGCCACTCACTTGAAGCCCAGGGCGCGCTTCACCGGCGGCGGGGTGGAAGTCCGGACGGCCTCGTGGCCTACGTCCGGGCGCTCCTCGGCGACCAGATGCCCGCCGACCTCGAGGCCTTCTACCGGGAAGGCGTCGAGGCTGTCGGCGACTTCAGGGCCATCCTCCCGAAGTGGAATGAACGCCCTGAGCGGCGACGGGAGGGTATGCTTCGGGCCCTGCTGCCGGTTCAGGCGGTCCCGATCTTCTCGGATGGCGCCGGGAGCCTCTACGGCCTGGACCTGTCCTCCGGCGCGGCGAGCCCGGCGGTCTACTTCTTTGATCACGAGGACCTTTTCGAGCGGCCGCGCTGGGCCGCCGGCTCTTCCCTGGGTCACTTCCTGCTGCTGCTGGGGCGGCACGACCAGGCGATAGCGGAGGGATGCCCGGCGGGCTGGGAGCGCAGCATCGATCCAGATATCGAGAGTTGCCCACGCGCGCCGCCGATCTGGCGGGCGGGGTAAGCGCGCTACAGACGCTTCATCGCGAAGGCGCGCCCGGACCCCGATTTGAGATATCTTTCGAAGGCATGGGCCTGCCCTTCTTCGGAGAAGGCCACGTAGGTCTTGATCTCCCAAGGCGCGAACTTCGACGTATGGGAGACCTCGCCGGCGTTGTGACGTTTAAGCCGTGACCGCAGATCGCCCGTCACGCCGACGTAAAAGCGCTCGGGCGTTTGCAGGCTTCGAAGGATGTAAACGTAGGTCATTCCTGAGCCTCCGATAATGCCTGCGCCAGCCCGACTCCGCCCTCCGGGCTTCGTCGCGGCAGCCTCCCCTAGCTTCGCCCCCACCCCCCTGGGCTGGCTTGCCGAGCCGAAGCTCGCGAAGCGAGTGAAGGCTGGTGGGCCCGGCAGGACTCGAACCTGCAACCAGACCGTTATGAGCGGTCGGCTCTAACCATTGAGCTACAGGCCCCCGCGCCCGGTTAGCATGGCGGCCGGCCTGTCGGAAGGCTCCAGGGCGTTCAGCGCCGGTTCAGGGCGGGGCGCGGAGGGTTGGCGCGGGGACGGGGGCGTCCTAGGCTCAACCTGCATTGAGGAGCGCCCGCATGAAGACCGCATCCGCCCCCGTCCTGGCCCTTGCCCTGGCTCTGGCCCTGCCTTTCGCGGCGGCGCCCCCCGCCCGGGCCCAGGAGGCGCCCGGCCCCGCCACCCTGACAGTGTCCGCCGAGGGCGTGAGCCGCAGGGCGCCGGACATGGCCTCTCTCTCCCTCGGCGTGATCACCGAGGCGCCCACCGCCGGGGAGGCCCTGCGGCTCAACGCCGAGCGGATGACCCGGGTGATGGCCGCCCTGAAGAGGGCGGGCCTGGCTGACCGCGACCTCCAGACCAGCGGCCTGTCGATCTCGCCCCAGTACGACTATCCCAATGGCCAGCCGCCGGCGCTGCGGGGCTACCAGGCCGCCAACCAGGTGACGGCCACGGTGCGCGACCTGGCCCGCCTCGGCCCGGTGCTGGACGCCTCGGTCGGCGCCGGGGCCAACTCCGCCGGCCAGGTCAGCTTCGGCCTGGCCGACCCGCTGGCCGCCGAGAACGCCGCCCGGGAGGCGGCGGTGAAGGCCCTGAAGGCCAAGGCCGACCTCTATGCCCGGGCCACCGGCCACACCGGCATACGCCTGACCGCTTTGTCCGAGGGCGGCTTTGTCCCCCAGCCCCGGCCGATGATGAAGGCCTACGCCATGGCCGCCCCCATGGCCGAGGCCGCGCCCACCCCCGTCGCCCCCGGCGAGCTGAACCTCAGCATCACGGTCAGCGGCGTCTTCGAACTGGTGAAGTAGAATGGACGATCCCGTCACCCGCGACTGGCGCTTCCTGAAGGTGGAGCCGGAGGGCCCCACCGTGGTGGTGCGCCTGCACCGGCCCGACGCCCGCAACGCCCTGAACACCGGCCTGATGGTGGAGCTGACCGAGTTCGCCCGCGCCATCCGGCGGCGGACCGACATCTCCACGGTCATCCTGACCGGCTCGGATCGCTATTTCAGCGCCGGCGCGGACCTGGCCGCCCAGGGCGAGCGGCGGCGGCCGACCCTCCTGGAGACCCGGGAGGCGGTGATGGCCGGCCCGGACATGTGCGAGGCCTGGGAGCAGGTGGAGGCGGTGACCATCGCCGCCATCGAGGGCTACTGCATCGGCGGCGGCTGCGCCCTGGTCCTGGCCTGTGACTTCCGCATCCTGGGCGAGGGCGCCTACCTGCGCCTGCCGGAGGTGCCCCTGGGCATCAACATGAGCTGGCGGTCCATCCCGCGCATCCACGCCCTGGTCGGCCCGGCCCGGGCCAAGCAGTTCGTCATATTCGGCGAAGCCGTCCACGCCGCCGAGGGCCTGGCCTGGGGCTTCTGCGAGGAGGTCGTTCCCCCCGGCGGCGCGCTCGAGGCGGCGCGGGCCTGGGCCGCCAAGGTCGCCGCCCTGCCGCCCCTGCCGGTGCGCATGACCAAGGAGGCGGTGGACGCCCTCGACAAGGCCAACCACCACGCCGCCACCTTCATGGACCGCGACCAGTACCTGCTGACGCGCCTGAGCGACGACTTCCGCGAGGGAGTGGCGGCCTTCTTCGAGAAGCGGCCGGGAAAGTTCAGCGGCGACTGAGACGCGCCGGGGCGAGGCCGCACTGGGGGGGGTCGACGGCCCCTCAGCAGACCCCCTCCAGCCCGCTGCGCGGTCCACCTTCCGAGGGGGACCCCTGCAGGTCTCCGTCCATGGCCCCGGAGAGGCGCTGAAGGCGTGTTCTGGCGGCCTGTGGCTGGGTCTTGGGGGTGATCTTGAGGTGTGCGGACGAACTCCGGGCGTTTCAGATCGTTACTGCGGCGGCGCGGTGATCACCGCCCGCACCAGGCCCCTCCTCGCGAAGTCCCGCCAGCTGACCCTCAATCCCTGACCTGTCCAACAGCGCCGAAACACGGTCCAGGGCCCGAACTCCGCGCCGCCGCGCCGCCGCCCGGGTTCAAGTGCGCCGGGTCTCCAGGGCTTCGGTGAGGCTCCGGACCGCGCGGGCGATGTCGGCCAGTTCCTGTTCCTTGAGAGCGTCGATCTTGGTGTGCAGGAGCTCGATCTCCAGCTCGGCCTTCACATTGACCTGGTAGTCGGTCTCGGCCTTGCGGCGGTCAATGTCCTGCTGCCGGTTCTGGCTCATCAGGATGAAGGGCCCGGCATAGGCGGCCTGGAAGGACAGGGCGAGGTTCAGGAGGATGAAGGGGTAGGGATCCCAATGCTGGATCCAGGCGATCACGTTGAGGGTCACCCAGCCCGCCAGCAGGACGGACTGGATGATGATGAAGGGCCAGGAGCCGATGGTGGCGGCTACGGCGTCAGCCACCTTCTGACCGATAGAGACGCCCGCGCCGTCCTCGGTCGCCTCCCTGAGGAGGCGGCGCTGGCGACGCAGTTCCTCGAGCAGGCGGCTTTCAGCGTCGTGGATGCGGGTGTTGAGGTCGGTCATGTGGGATCCCCGGAAGCGGAGCCCCATCCTCACCAGACCCCGGCGCCGGGGCCAAGTCCGTTTCGGACCGGATCAGGACCCGCCGAAGCCGAAGCGCCAGGTCACGCCTGTGGAGACGAAGACCGCGTCCCGCTCGCCGCGCCGGACCAGGGGGCTCTTTTCGATATCGCCCAGCCGCCGGTCCCATCCGGCCTCGACCTGAAGCATGGCCCGGTCGCTGATCGCCCGCCCCCAGCTGGCGGCGAGGCCCGCGCTGGCCAGGCCTCCGTCCGGGGCGTAGGCGGTCAGCTTCCCGCCGGAGGCGGCGGCCTCGGCGGGGGTCACGCCCAACCAGGTCCGGGCATAGTCCCGGCCCGCCAGGTCGATCCGGGGCCCGATCGCCATCAAGGTCGCAGGAGAGGGCGACCAGATGAGGTCCGCCCCGGCCCGGGCGGTCAGGCCGCTATACCCCATCACCCCCGCGCGGACCTCGGCGAAGGCCCGCCAGGTCTTGCGGTTCACCCCGGCGCCCAGGCCGAGGCCCAGCGAGCCGTCGACATCGCGCATTCCCGCCAGGTCGGCGTCGTCGGAAGCCCGGCGCTCGCCCTGGTACCGGAAGGCCGGATAGAAGAAGACGCCCTCGGCGGCGCCGCCGCCCACCACACCCGCCAGGGGCAGGGTCAGCCGCTCCACACCGAACAGGGGACGGGCGCGGACCGTCATCTCGCCGGCCCCCGGATAGGTCGGGACGAGCCGGGCGGCGAGGCCGATGTCGAGCACGAAATCGGTGTCGGGTACAGGCATGGAGGCCGGCGCCGGCAGGGAGGGGTCGGCCAGGGCGAGGCCCGGGACGGCGAGGACCAGGGCGACGGCCGCGGCCGTTGGGAATGGCCGGAAGGGACGGGACCGGGTCATGGGGGGGCTCCTGAAGGGTCTGGCCTATCTGGCGTCCGCCGGCGTCCGCCGCAAGCCTAGCCCCGGGGCGCCTGCCGCCGACTCGCGCTAGCGGAGGTCATGCCCACCACCCTTCGCCTCGGCCTGGTCTACGCCGCTCTCTACGTGGGCAGCGCCGCCAGCACGCCCTTCATGCCGGTCTGGCTGAGCGAGAAGGGACTGACGGGCGCCCAGGTGGGGCTCGTCCTGTCCCTGCCCATGCTGTTCCAGATCCTGACCTCTCCGGCCCTGGCCCTGTGGGCCGACCGGTTCCGTCTGCGCCGAACGCCCATCGCCTGGCTGGCGGTCGGGACCTGCGTGACCTATCTCGCCCTGGCCGGACTGGACGGCCTGCCGGCCCTCGCCCTAGCCTGGCTTCTGGCCGCCAGCCTCTATCTCGCCCTGCCGCCCCTGATCGACGTCATCGCCCTGTCGCGCGCCCAGGCGGAGGGCTTCAACTATGGCCTGCCCAGGGGCCTGGGGTCGGCGGCCTACATCGGTGCGGCCATTGCGACCGGCGCCCTTGTCACAGCGGTTTCCGTGGATGTCGCCCTGGCTTGGATGATCTTCGCCGCCGGCCTGACGGCGGTCTGCGCCCGTTTCCTGCTGCCGGCGGACACGGCGCCCGGCCCCGCCGCGGCGGGCCGTGGAGGCGGCGGCGGCCTGGAGGGACTGAAGACCCTGGTGCGGGACCCGGTCTTCCTTCTCGCCGTCGGCTCGGCAGGCCTGATCCAGTCCGCCCACGCCTTCTACTACGCCTTCTCGGCCCTCGCCTGGAAGGCGCAGGGCCTGCCCGAGAACCTGACCGGCCTGCTCTGGGGCGTCGGGGTGGCGGTGGAGGTCGCCTTCCTGTGGTTCGGGGCCAGACTTCAGAGGCGGCTCGGCCCCCGGAACCTGCTGATCATCGGCGGCGTTGCGGGCGTCCTGCGATGGAGCCTTCTGGCGCTGTCGCCGCCGCTGTGGGTGCTGGTCCCGCTCCAGGCCCTGCACGCCCTGACCTACAGCGCCGTCTTCCTGGCCTCGATCCAGCTGGCGGCCCGGCTGTCGGGCCCGCAGACGGCCTCAGCCGCCCAGCTGGTCAACGCCGCCCTGCAGGGCGGAATCCTGAGCGGCCTGGCCACCCTGGCCTCCGGGCCGCTGTTCGATGCGGTCGGGGCCCATGGCTACCTGGCCATGACCGGCATGGCGGCGGCGGGCCTCGTCGGCGCCCTCGGCCTCTACCGGGTCCGTCGGCTGCAGGACTGAGCCGCGGGCGTGTGCGCCCGTGAGACCGCTGACCGCCCTCCGGCCCGCTTCGCGGTCCACCTCCCCCTCAAGAG
>NZ_JADCBG010000125.1 GCF_020253645.1 Phenylobacterium sp. | reverse complement strand
CGCGGCTCCAGAGCGGGCGATGAGCGTCAATCCTGCCTCACCCGCCCCCACCCTGGGCGGCAACCACCTGCAGGCTCCGGCCGGCATGTTGGACCAAAGGCCCCTGCTGGACCGCGCCGACGTTGTGGAACTCAAGGGCGCTTCTCTGCCTGCGGGCAGGTTACTGCGGGGCTCAGCTGAAGTGGAGCTGACCGTGCTGCAGGCGGGTGCGGGCGACATTGTGGTCAAGCTGGTCGATCGACGGCCCGATGGTGAAGTCCGGCTGTTGCGCGAGTCGGTGGTCGCACTGAGGGGTGCAGGAACGCAGCGCGTGACCTTCGGGCCATTGGCCTATGCCTTCGACGCCGGAAGTTCGCCGGGGCTCGTGGTGGCCGGGGCGTCGCTCCCCGCCTACCGGTCATTCGCGCCTCCGCTGTCGGGCAGTGTGCTCCTGGGCAGCGCAAGGCTGCAGTTGCCGCTGGCCGCTCCGTAAGCAGTCGCACTTGAACGCGGTGAGCCCTTTGTGGCGGTTCAGCGGGCGATGGATGGTCCCTTCGGGGTCCAATCAAGCTCCCGCAGAGCCATCACTTCGGCTCACCGCCCCGGACCCGGCGGCTCCGCGCCTCCCGAACCTCTCATCCGGTGCGGCGTCGTCGGCCTGGACTGTCATCCAACCGTCATCGATCCTTTGTAATCGTCCCATCGACCTTTCCGGGATATCCTGCCTCGGGGGCGCGATCTCCCGCCCAGGGTCCAAGCAGACAGGATCGCCCGTGAAGACCATCGTCATTGGCGTCAGCGCGCTGTTGATCGCGCTGTTCGCCGCCTCGGATGATGCAAGAGGCCAGGTCCTCGAGATCGGGGACGATGGCGTCGTCACCACCTATTCCGGTCCCATGATCTTTACCTCAGCAGGCTCGCAGACCCTACGCGCCGCCGTCCCTGCACCGCCCATGCATGACGCTGTCGGGACGGCCCGTCTCGTCGCCGACGCCGCCGTGCGCCACGGGGTCGATCCGCGTCTGGCGACAGCCGTCGCCTGGCAGGAATCCCGTTTCCGCCAGTCGGCCGTTTCGCCAAAGGGCGCCCGAGGGGTCATGCAGTTGATGCCGACCACGGCGCGGGAGCTTGGCGTGAACCCGGACGATCTTCATGGAAACATCGAGGGCGGGGTGAGCTACCTCGCTCGACAGATTCGGCGGTTTGGGGACGTCCGGCTTGCGCTGGCGGCCTATAACGCCGGACCTGAGGCCGTTGTGCGTTATGGAGGAGTGCCTCCGTTCGGGGAGACCCGCGCCTATGTCCAGGCCATCGTCACGCGTCTCGGCGCGCCCGTCGTCCAGACCTATGGAGCCCAGTAGGATCATGCCCCGCAAGTCAGTGTTCCTCGCTGCCGCAACAGCCCTCATCGGGTCCCCGGCCCTTGCCCAGGCCCAGGCGGACCCCGCTGGATCCTCGCCATTGATTGCGGCCCTGAGCTGGGTTCAGGGGACGCTGCTCGGAACGGTCGCCACCAGCGCGGCGGTGATCGCCATCGCTATTGTGGGCTTCCTCATGCTGTCCGGCCGGATGGAGTGGCGACGGGGCGTGATCGTGATCCTGGGCGCCTTCATCATCTTCGGCGCGGTCTCCATCGTGGCCGGAATCCGAAGCCTCGCCGGAGCCATATAGAGTGACCCGGCTGACCTCGGAGCCAGTCTTCGCCGCCCTGACGCGGCCGCAGATGATCGGCGGCGTGACCTATACCTATGCGATCCTGAACCTGATCGTGACCGGGGAGCTGTTCCTGATCACCAAGTCCTTCTGGGTCCTTGGCGTCGCCCTGGTGATCCATGCCATCGGCTATGCCGGTTCGATCCGCGAGCCCCGATTCTTCGACATCTGGGTCACGCGCCTGCGATCCTGCCCCCGGGTGCGGAACTTCGGTTTCTGGGGCGGGAACTCGTACGCCCCGTGAAGACGTTCATCACCACCCAGGCCGCCCGTCTCCTCGCGCCCCGGGAGGCCCGCATCGGCGAACGTCTGCCCTATGCGCAGCACGTGGACGCCCAGACGATCGCCACGCGCGACGGTCTTCTCATCCAGGTGCTCCGTATCGAGGGCTTTCCCTTCGAGACCGCGTCGGACGAGGAGCTCAGCTATCGCAAGTCCGTCCGGGAGACGGTGATGCGATCGATCGCGACCTCTCGCCTCGCCCTTTGGCACCATGTCGTGCGTCGCGAGGTCAGCCCCGAATTCCCCCCGCCGCCCGAGGACCCCTTCTGCGCCGACCTCGACGCCGGTTGGCGGCGGCAGCTGGAAGCGCGAAAGCTCTTCGTCAACGACATCTTCCTGACCCTCGTGCTCCGGCCCACCCAAGGCCGGGCGGGTATTGTCGAGAGGCTCCTCAAGGGGCCCCGGCAGGGACAGTCAGAGGCTGTCCGAGACCTTCGCGAACTTCACGCCGCCCGGGAGTCGCTTTCTGCGGCCCTTGCACCCTACGGCGCCCGCACGCTCGGTCTCCAGGACGGCCCCGGAGGCGCCCGTTACTCCGAACCCTGCGAGTTCCTGGCGCTCATCCTCAATGGCGAGGGGCGTCCCATTCTCGAGCCGTCGGGACAGATCGGCGAGGCCATCGCCCTGCGTCGCCTCACCTTCGGCCTGGACGCCATAGAGCTGGGTTCCGGCCATGGCGGGTCGCGAAGCTTTGCTGCAATCGTCGGGCTGAAGGATTACCCCGCGAGGACGGCGCCCGGCTTGCTCGACGGGGTCCTTCGTCTGCCGCATGAGCTGGTGCTGACCGAGAGCTTCGCCTTCCAGGATCGCCAGGCCTCCCTTGACCGGATGGGGGTGGCCCTCCGGCGCCTCAAGGCCGCGGATGACGACGCCTTCAGCCTCCGCAGCGAGCTGGCCCAGGCCCGCGACGACGTCGGCGCCGGCAGAGCGGCGTATGGCGAGCATCACCTCTCGATCCTGGTCCGTTCCGGTTCGCTCGAGGAGCTCGACTATGCTGTCGCCGACATCCAGTCCGCCCTCGCCGAAGCCGGCGCCCTGGCGGTCCGGGAGGACGCCAACCTTGAACCCAGCTTCTGGGCGCAGTTCCCAGGGGGGTTCCGCTTCATCGCCCGCCGGGGCCTGATCTCGGCCGGCAACTTTGCGAGCCTGGCGAGCTTTCACAACCATCCTACGGGCGAGGCCTCGGGCAATCACTGGGGACCGGCCATCTCGGTGCTCGAAACCACAGCCTCGGGGCCCTACCACTTCAACTTCCATCAAGGCGACCTGGGCAACTTCACCTGCATCGGCCCTTCCGGATCTGGCAAGACCGTCCTGCTGACCTTCCTTCTGGCTCAGGCGGAACGGATCCGGCCACGCATCGCCTACTTCGACAAGGACCGGGGCGCCGAGCCCTTCATCCGCGCCGTCGGCGGGCGCTATGATGTGCTCAGGCCGGGCGAACCGACCGGGTTCAACCCCCTTATGCTTCCCGACGAGCCGGGCAATCGCGCCTTCCTGGCGGAGTGGCTGGCCCAGCTCCTGTCCCCGGATGGGGCCGCTCTGGGCGCTGACGACCGGGCGGTGATCGCCGACGCCATTGACGCCAACTTCACCCAGCCCCCGAGCCACCGCCGGCTCCGCTTCCTGCGGGAACTGTTCCGCGGTGGACGCCGGCCTGTCCCCGGAGACCTGGCCTTTCGGCTTGGTCCCTGGTGCGAGGCCGGTGAACACGCCTGGCTGTTCGACAACGCCGAGGATGAACTCAGCCTTGAGACCCGGGTCCTTGGGTTCGACATGACCCGGCTGCTGGACTCACCCGAAGTCCGAACGCCTGCGATGATGTATCTCTTCCACCGGCTGGAGCAGCGACTGGACGGGTCGCCGGCGATCTTCGTGGTGGATGAGGGCTGGAAGGTGCTCGACGACCCGGTCTTTGTCCGACGCATCAAGGACTGGGAGAAGACCATCCGGAAGCGCAACGGTCTCGTGGGTTTCTGCACGCAGAGCGCATCCGACGCCCTCGACAGCCGGATCGCCGCGGCGATCATCGAACAGGCCGCCACCCAGATCTTCTTTCCCAACGCCCGGGCGAAGCCGGAGGAGTACATCGACGGCTTCGGACTGTCCGAGCATGAATTCTCCCTGGTCAGAACCCTGCCCGACACGTCCCGATGCTTCCTCGTCAAGCGGGGAGAGCACAGCGTCGTGGCCCGCCTGGACCTCTCCGGACTGCCCGGCCCGCTGCGAGTGCTGGCTGGGACAGAGCGGTCCGTTCGTCGGCTCGACCAGCTGCGGGCCGAGGTCGGGGATTCGCCTTCGGCATGGCTCGAGCCCTTCATGGCTGGAAGGTCCAAGGCATGATCGAGGCCTGTCCCTCCTTTATGGACGCGGGTGTCGTCGAGGGCGTCCTTGCGACCATCGACTGCCAGACCCGCGTCTACGCGCAAGGTGGTTACAGGGCGCTCACCCAGGACTCGGGCCTCTTCGGAGCCGCGCTGACCCTGCTGCTGACGATCTATGTCGCCTTGATCGGATGGCGGCTCCTCGTGGCGCCTGAGGGCGCTCGGCTCTCAGAGGCGCCCCTGGCGGCCCTTCGCATCGGGGTCATTCTCGCCCTTGTGACCAACTGGTCGCTATTCCAGACCCTGGTCTTCGACCTCGCCGATCGGGCGCCGGTCCAGATCGCTGCGGCGGCGTCCACGCCCTGGACTGCGACGGGGGGCGCCGGATCGCTGGTTTCGAGCCCCGTGGCGGGTCTAGACCGGGTCCACTCCGAGCTTCGCCTGGCCGCGGCCGACTTCGGTGTGCGGGCGCCGCCCAACGCCAAGGCCTACGCCAGCGCGGAAGCGTCCTCTGCCGAGGCCCTTTCGCTGGCTGCCGACGCCCTGATGGTCATGAGCGTTGGCGTGATCGGCGGCGCCAAGCTGGCGATCGGCGTCCTGACTGCGGTCGGCCCTGTCTTCATCGCCCTGGCCCTGTTGAACGTGACGAGAGGCGTCTTCGCAGGCTGGGTCCGCGCCCTTGCGGGGTCGGCCCTGAGCCTGATGGTTGGATGGGCCCTGCTTGTGATGCTCCTTGTCGTCCTCTCGCCATGGCTCGCGACCCTGGCCGAGCAGCGAGAGGCGCAGGCCCTGGAGCCTCGAATGGCCACGAGCCTTGCAGCCCTGATCCTGGTCTTCGCCGTCGGGCAGGGGGTCCTGATCCTCGCCGCCTGGGTGGCGGCCCTGGGTCTGAGGCTCGGTCCCCCGGCTGCGGCGGCTGCGACAGCGGCGGGTCCCACGCCCGGGCGAGAGACCTCGCCTCCTTCGCAGGTCTTCCTGTCCCGGGCGGACCGTCTGGCGCAGGCGCTCGCCCAGGACGGACAAAGGACAGCGGATCCCGGCAGGGATCTCGCCCCGGTGGGCCCTGGCCTGCGGCGAACCTCGGTCGTGACTCCCGTCCCGCGTTCTCCGGAGACCCTGGGCGGTGGCTACAGAAGATCCGTCGTCACGCGGCGACGGGGAGGCTCATGATGTCCCGTTCGATCCTCTTCGCCCTGTGCCTGCTGCTGACGGCGTCAGCGGCCCATGCGGTCACGCCTCGCCCGGGCGGAGGCGACCCGCGCGTTCACTTCGTGGACTATGACCCCCTCGCCGTCGTGGAATTGAGGGGTGCGCTCCGACACCAGCTGACCGTGGAGTTCGACCCCGCGGAGCGGATCGAGAACGTGGCGATCGGCGACAGTCTGGGATGGCAGGTCACGCCCAATCGGCGGGCAAACCTCTTGTTCCTGAAGCCCATGGCGCGCCGGCCTTCCACCAACATGACGGTGGTGACCAACCTGCGACGCTACACCTTCAACCTGACAACGATGGGGCAGCCGACCCGGAGCATGCCCTTTACGGTGAGGTTCCTTTACGCTCCGCCTGTCGTCGTCGCCGCCGCGCCTCCGCCCCCGGATCCTCCGCCCGAGGTCCGCAACTCGGCCTACGTTTTCCAGGGGTCCCGCGCCCTTCTTCCCGTTCGGGTCTTCGATGATGGGCGCGACACCTATTTCAACTTTCCGGTCGATGAGGACCTTCCCGCCATCTTCGCGGTGGAGTCCGATGGCCAGGAAGCCCTGGTCAACCTGAGGCTCCGGGATGGCCTTTTCGTCGCCGACCGGATCGCTCAAGCCTTTGTCCTGAGGCGGGGCGGGGAGACGACCCGACTGATCAACGAGGGGTTCCGGCGATCCGAGGAGAGCCGGATTCCCGAGAAGCCCCGTTCATTCTGGCGGAGATGAAGATGCTCGACAGACAGCCGAAGCCTTCGCCCGAGCCCGCCAGCGCCGTTCTGGAACGGGCCGCGGCGACCATGCCCCGCGTGCGCGCACCCGACTCTCCGGTGGTCTTCTGGGGCGGCATTGGCGGAGCGGTCCTCGCCGGGCTCCTCGTCTTCAACGGGCTGAACGCCTCACGCGGCGCCCAGGCCCAGAGCGCGCCGCCGCCCCCGCCGCCAGCAGCCGGGATTGCACCGGCGCAGGCCCAGTCTCCGCCGGCGCCACCGCCACCCCCGGCCGAAGCGGCGCCCGCCATCGCGGCCGTTCCGGGCGTGAACGAGGACGCCTTCCTCCGCGCGCCGACGCTCGTGGTGGATCTGGCGCCGACTGAGGCCCCTTCGGCGGGCGCCGCCGCACCCGCCGCCCTGGCGTCGGCCCCGGCCCCCGCCGAACCTGTCGGATCCGATGCTGAACGCTTCGCCGCCCGGACCATGGGGCCCGCTGGTAACAGCGCCCAGGCGCTCCAGATGCGGGATCTCAGCCGTATCGTCCCCCAGGGCGCCCTGATTTCCGCCGTCCTTGAGTCCGCGATCAACTCCGATCTGCCCGGCGCCGTTCGCGGCGTGGTCAGCCGGGATGTTCGCAGCTTTGATGGGAGCCGGGTTCTCATTCCCCGGGGATCCCGGCTTGTCGGGCAATACAAGTCCTCGGCAAGCCCTGGCCAGACGCGCGCCTTCGTCGTCTGGAGCCGGATCATCAGCCCGACGGGCGTCACCATCGACATTGCGTCCCCGGCGGTCGACCGCCTGGGCCAGGGCGGGGTCGAGGGTCAGGTGGACACCCATTTCTTCGAACGTTTCGGCGCCTCCATTCTGTTGACCCTCATCAACGCGGGAGTCACCGCCGCCGCCAACAGCGGCTCGAACAACAGCAACACCACCCTGGTCCTCGGCTGGCCCGGACAGGCGGGGCAGGCGGCGGCGTCGGCGATCCGGCCCGCGGATGTGGCGCCCACCCTCAGGGTGGCCCAGGGGGCGGCCATCCAGGTTTACGTCGCGCGGGACCTCGATTTCTCCGGGGTCAGCCCCTGATGAACGCCAATGTCTATCTCAGCGCCTTCCTGACGCCGCTTTCGCCCTGGCTCAGCCGCCCTGAGGTGACGGACCTGCTGGTCAACGCGCCGGGGGAGGTCTGGGTCGAGACGGCGTCCGAGGGAATGCGGCGGGAGCCCGCTCCGGGCCTTGATGAGACTACGCTGCAGCGCCTGGTTCGCCAGATCGCCGCCGTCAGCAGTCAGGGGGTCAATCGCGAACACCCCCTTCTGTCCGCCACCCTGCCTGAGGGTTCGCGCGTTCAGGTGGTCGCCCCGCCAGCGACCCGAGGGGGTACGGTCCTGGCGGTGCGCAAGCACCTGATCTCGGACCTGAGCCTCGAGGATCTCGCCGGTGGCGGTCTCTTTGATCGCCAGGCGCCGACAGACCTGGAAGAGAAGGCCGAAGCCCGTCTGTCCGCGCTTCTGGATAGCGGGGACTCCCTCGGGGCGCTCCGCGAGGCCGTTCGTCGTCGTAAGACCATCGTGATTTCAGGTGGCACCGGCAGTGGAAAGACCACGCTTCTCAACGCCCTGGTCAAGGAGATCGACCCTTCCGAGCGCCTTGTCGCAATCGAGGACGCCGCTGAAATTCGCCTCGATCATCCCAACAGCGTCGGCCTGATCGCGGTGCGAGGCGAAATGGGAGAGGCCAGGGTGGACGCCGACGCCCTCCTCACAGCGGCCCTGAGACTGCGCCCGGACCGCATTCTTCTCGGCGAGCTTCGCGGCTCTGAGGCCTTCGCCTTCCTTCGTGCTGTGAACAGCGGGCATCCGGGCTCCATCACGACCATCCATGCGGATAGCCCCGCCGGCGCCCTGGACCAGATCGGACTCCTCGCCCTGACCTCTGGCCTCGACCTCGGATGGGACCGGATCCAGGCCTATGTCACCCGGGTCATCGACCTGGTGGTCCAGATCGAGCGCGCAGGTTCTTCCCGGCGCATCGTGGATATCCAGCACCTCGCCCGAGAGCGCTGACCTCCGCCTCAACGCACCCTGCGCGCTCATCCACCGATTGAGGACCGGCGGGGCCTTCAGGGCCCCTGCACGGGATCAGAAGCGGGTGGAAAGCCCGACAGAGAACGACTGGCCGACCGTGAAGCTGTTGGTCTCGAAACGCTTGCCGCCCGCTTCCTGGTACTCTTCCGCGTCGGTCCCGGTCAGGTTGCGCGCCTCGAAGGAGCCCGTGAACTCCTGGCCATTGGCCTCGAAGGTCTTGCGGAACACGAAGTCGCGGCGGAGGCCCGGATTCTGGATGAGGTCAGGCAGGTCGATGCTGCTGGAGCGGGCCGCCACGCGTTCGCTGGTATAGGTGACCAGAAGGGTCGCTTGCGACCCGGCCTCCTCATTCTCGAAACCAAGCTGCAGGTTGGCGAGGTGGTCCGACTGACCCTGGAGTTTCTCGCCGCCGCGGAGATAGTCCTTGGCGGGTGGCGTGGTCCGTACGCCCGTCGTGTCCAGGACAATGGTGTCGCCGTCGCTGACCCTCAGCTCCGATTTCGTGTAGGTGTAGTTGAGGGCGACGAGCCAGCGGCGATCATCGATCCATGATGACCCGGTCTGGAAGTCGAAGACCCTCTTGAACTCGACTTCTGCGCCGATGATCTGGGCGGCGGGCGCATTGTAGAAGGTCTGCCGGAAGGCGCCGTCGGAACCCAGTATGGCGAGGGCCTCCACGGGCTTCTCCATGTCCTTCAGGAACGCCCCCAGCGTGAAATACTGGCCGTTCGCGAAGTAGCGCTCATACCGGGCGTCGAGATTCAGGAATGTGGTGTCCTCGAGATACGGGTTCCCCGTGAGGATCCGGTCCGTATCCGTGTCCCGGTAGCGTTGCGGCGCCAGTTCCCGGAACTGGGGCCGGCCAATGGTCTTGGAGACCCCGAACCTGAGTTGCTGATCCTCTGCGAAGTTCCATGTCAGGGTGGCTGCCGGAAGGACGTAGTCCTTGGAAACAGACCGGCTGAAGAGGGGCGGCGCGGTCGGCTTGAAGATGTCCAGGGTCCGGACGATCTGGTCGGCGGTCTCGTAGCGGAGCCCGAGGCTGCCCCGCAGGAGGGGCCGAATCTCGCTGTCGACCTGGACATAGGCCCCGGCGACTTCCAGTTCTGCATCGAAGAGGGCCGAGTCGCCCGTCAGGGCGCTGCCGGTCAGTTCGCGCAGGGCGACGATATCGTCGTTCAGGTTCCGGTCCGCCACCAGATAGTCGATCCGCTGGCCGGCATAGCGCGCCGGATCCCAGTTGCGTCCCTGGTCATAGGTAAAGTCCCGCCGCCAGGATGTCCGCGAGTTCCTCTGCCAGGCCGCGCCGACCTTGAGTTGGGCCTGCCGGACGAACTCGACGGGGAGGTCGTAGCTCAGGTCAAGGTTCGCCGAGCCGATGTTCTCGTCGAGGTCCGAGAAGGACAGGAGCTGGTTGGCGCCTGACAATAGCGCCGTCCGCTTGCCGTCGGCCCCCAGGCCGTAGCGGTAGAGCCGCTCGTAAGGCGCCTGGCGCGCCGTCCGCCCGTAGGTGCCCCGCCATTCCAGCTCCCAGTCGGCGAGCAGGTGCTTGCCGGAAAGCTGGTTGAGCTGCAGTTCCCTCTCGTACCACTCCGTCCCGTAGGCGTTCACATTAGCGTTGCCCTGGGACTGGGCGCTGTTCTGCGTGATGCGGGCGCGCTTGGAGGTGGTGCGGATCCAGAGGCCGGTATAGCGGACCTCATTGTCGCCGTCCTCCCAGGTCAGGCCCCCGAGGCCGCTCCAGCCGACATCGTTCTGGTTCGCCTCGAAGACGGCGTCCGTCGCGAGAGCAAGTCCGCCCAGGTCGGGCGCGGTCGTCTGCCGGACGCCCTTCCGCGTCAGCCAGCTGTTCCGGTAGCTCACCACCCCGATCCCGCCGACCGTACCGTTGGGGGTGTCAATGGCGTGGCCTGCGGAGACGTCGAAGTTCCCGTTCGCGGGCGTCCGGGCCCGTTGCTGAAGATTCAGCGGCGCATTGTTGAAGCTTCGCGCAGCGGCCTTGTACTGGTCATTGGACAGGCCGGGTGTTCCGGCCACGAGGGGCTTGTCGAGTGCGAAGGCTCTGATGCCCACGGGGAGCTTCCGAGCCCCGTCGTCAAAGCCCAGCCAGTCCGTATCCGAACCGAAGTAGGTCAGTCCGCGCTTTCCGGTGGTCTCGGTGTCCCCGCCTGCGCCAACCCCGATCCTGACAAAGGTCTCGTTTGGGGCGCCTACCGTCTGGAGGTCAATGACGCCCCCGCCGAACTCGCCGGGATAATTGGCCGAGAAGGTTTTCTGGATGACTGTCCCAGCCAGGATCGAGGCTGGAAACAGATCCAGGGGAATGACCCTCTGCAGAGGCTCCGGGCTTGGCAGGGGAGACCCGTTCAGGAGAGCCTGGGAGTATCTTTCGCCCAGTCCCCGGACATAGACGAACCGGCCTGAGACGAGGGAGATGCCCGTGATCCGGGTCAGGGCCTGGGCGGCGTTGTCGTCACCCGCGCGCTGGACGTCTTCAACGCTCAGGAAGTTGGCCACTTCCGCGGTGTCGCGCACGACGTCCGGGATGAAGCGGCCGCTGACAATGATCTCCTCGACTTCCGTCCCCCCGGGGGGAGGCGGGGTCTGGGCGAAGGCGGCGTGCGCCGTGGTCAAGGCGGCGCCGGCGAGCAGGACTGTGCGGAGGGTGCGGGTCATCAGGGTCGGGCCTTCAGGAAGGGACGGGAAGGGGGGCGGCGGAGGGGTCCGCCGCCCGACGCATCGCCGGTCAGCAGGACGCCGCGCCGGCGAGGCCGCACGTCCATCCGACGTACCAGTTGTCGGTCAGGCCCGAGACGGCGCCGATGTAGTTGGTCGCCAGGAAGAAGGCCGAGACGGGAGTGGGGTTGGTGGCCACGCGGCCGCTCTCGTTCGATCCGTTGATGAACCCCTGCGAGAATGTGGGGGTGTACCCTGTCGCGATGTTGTTCGGACCCGCGTTGAACAGGGTTTCCGGCCCGGTGGGCTGGTCGTTGTCCGTGGTCCGGAACGGTCCGCCGGCGCAGGAGAGCGCCACCGACGCGAAGGTCGGCCGCGGCTCGGCCATGGTCGATGATCCATCCACGTCAATGCACGGGATTGAAGGGTGTGCGGAGTAGATGACGCCGTTCAGGAAGTCGGCCCGGGTGCCCCCGTTCAGGACGAGGCCCTGATGCTGGCGGGAGTCGAAGGTTGATGAAGCTTGGCCGAGCCGGCAGACGAAGTTGGAGACCTTGGGATGAGCCCGCAGCAGCGGCGCGCCCCCGGAGGTCGAACCTGCGCCCGAGATTTCGAAGCACCGGGCTTCCTCAGTCGGGCGATCGGAGGTGTTGATAATGTACTGGGCGGAGCCGGTGTAGCCCTCGTCCGTGTCGAAACCATCGTCGTCCCACTCGGTCAGGACCAGGCGGCGGACGTTGACCGTGCCGCCAAAGAACTCGACGGCGTCGTCCGCGCCGCCGTGCACCTGCACGAAGTCCACTACAGTGCCGTTGCCCACGCCCCCGAAGGTGATCCCGTTCAGCTCCTCGTTGGGCGCGACCTCGTAACCGGCTTCCTTGACCTGGACGTAACGAAGCACCCCGCTGCTGTCATTCGCGGCGTTACCGCCCCAGTTGATCGTCTGGATGGCCTCGAACCGGAACTCGCAGGCGACCGGGTTGGCCGGGAAGCTTGTGGTGGCCGGCGGGCACCGGTTGATCGGGGCCCGGCCCGCAAACACCAGACCACCCCACTGGCCTTTGAGATCCGGGCCGCCGTTGAGATCGTTCAGGCTGGTGAAGATGATCGGTCGCGAGGCGGTGCCGTCGGCGATCATCCGGGAGCCCCTGTTGACCACCAGGTACTCTGCGATCCCCCCGAAGACGGTGACGCCGGGTTCGATGGTCAGAACCCCTGACTGGACGCCGGCGCGGGGATTCTGCGCATCAGGTCCAAGGTCCTGGCCGACCTCGACCCTGCCGTCGATCCGGTAGGCGGTGCCGGGCCGGAAGGGCAGGGTCAGGTTGCCAGTGACCAGCCTCGGAATACCGCAGGATCGGAGAGTCCCGTTGGCGATGGTTCCGAGATTGATGAATCCTGTCGGGCAATCCGCCGAGGCGGATCCGGAGCCGCCGGATCCGCCGGATCCGCCGGTGACTCCGCCGGTCGCGAACTGGCCTTCGCCGGGCGAGGAGACGCTTCCGCCGCCTCCGCAGGCGGCCAGCAGGGCGCCCGCGGCGGCGGTGATGGCAAGGAATTTCAGCTTTCCGAGGGCGGTCATGGGGCGGTCTCCACCGTATCGACATCTGGCGTGCAGGCAGGGGAGACCGCGCGCGGACTCAGCCGCGCCAGCACCCCTCCCGGCGTCTTCTAGGGAGGGGGTGTGACGGCTAGGCTGCGGTTTCGTGACAGTATGATGTCGGAGGCGGCGTGGGCCGGGGATGGCCCTACAGGATGTATTGGTCGCCGCTCGCCCGCACCGTGATGTCGGAAACGGAGACGCCCCAGGGCTGGTCGATGGCGTGGATCACCGCGTCAGCGATGAAATCCGGGGAGAGGGCCAGGTAGCGGACCGAGTCTGGGGAATCCTGTCCCTCGCAGGCCGGGGCGTTCGACCGCCCCTGGAGGGCGGCGAGATAGGCGGGGGCGTTCTGGCCAAGGATGCCGACAATGGCCTCGGGATTGATGATGCCCGCGCCGAGACCGGTTCCGGGGACGCCCGTCGGGCGGATGGTGGTCACCTTGATGGATCCTTGTGACTCCACGCGCAGGGACTCCGAGAGGAAGTTCACCGCCGCCTTCGTCGCCCCATAGACCCCGGCCCCGGCCACCGGGAAGTTGCCGTAGATGGACGAGATATTGATCACCTGCCCCTGGCCCTGGGCGATCATCTGGTCGTGTACGGCCATGATCCCGTTCAGCACGCCCTTGAGATTGACGTCGATGCATCTGTTCCAGGCCAGGGCGGCCTCTGCGTGGTCTCGCCAGTAGGCGAGGGGCATGATCCCTGCGTTGTTGACCATGACATCGATGCGACCGAACTCGGACACCCCGGCCACGACGGCCTCCTGGAGGTCGGCGAGCGAGGTCACGTCCGCCCGGCGGTGCAGGATGCGTCCTCCGGCGGCAAGTACGGCGGCGGCCGTGCCGGTCAGGCCCTCCGTCTCGACGTCAGTGGCGACGATGCAGGCCCCCAGGGCCGCCGCCTTCTCACAGATCCGACGGCCGAAGCCGCCTCCCGCCCCGGTCACCATCACCACCCGGTCCCGGATGTGCCCGCCCATGTCCGCCTCCGTCCCTGTCCGGGGCTGAAGAAACCTGCAGCCTGCCCCTTGGTCACCCACTGGCGGGGCCGGCGGGGGTCTGTCAAATACCATCCCTGACGCCTCCTGGGCGCCGCTGGAATGGAGCTCCGTCCATGCGTGGAAAGTGCCTTTGCGGAGAGGTCGCCTTCGAGTGCGACGCCGCCCCCTTCGTGACCGTCGCCTGCCACTGCACCCACTGCCAGAAGACCAGCGGATCGGCCTTCTCGGTGAACGCCATCGTTCCCGGGGCGGCCTTCCGCCTCAGCGGCGGCTACGCGGTCTATGCCGACCAGGGCGAGAGCGGCGGCTCTGTCGAGCGTTGCTTCTGCCCGAAGTGCGGCTCGCCTCTGGCCTCGCGCCTCGGCAACGGCATGGTCGCCGTCAAGGTCGGCGCCCTGGAGAGCGACGAGGACGTGACCCCGGCCCTGCAGGTCTGGACCCGCAGCGCCCGGCCCTGGTCGAAGTCCCTGCTCGCGGCGCCCGGCTTCGAGACCAATCCTCCCTCGGCCTGACCAGGAGACCAACCGTGCTCGCGCCCCTCGTTCCCGCCGCCATCGGCCCAGAGGACGAAGCTCTCCGGGCGGAAGTCCGCGCCTTTCTCTCAGAACGCCTCGCCGGCGTGCCAGGAGCGAAAAGGGCGCGGACCTGGATGGGCTACGACGCCGACTTCTCCAGGGACCTCGCCGCCCGCGGCTGGGTCGGTCTGACCCTTCCGGTGGAGTTCGGCGGCGGCGGGCGCAGTCCCTTCGCCCGGTTCGTCCTGATCGAGGAGCTGCTCGCCGCCGGGGCCCCGGTGGCGGCCCATTGGATCGCCGAGCGCCAGAGTGCGCCCCTCCTGCTGCGCTACGGTACGGAAGCCCAGCGCCGGGACATCGTGCCGCGCATCTGCCGGGGCGAGGCCTTCTTCTGCATCGGCATGAGCGAGCCCAATTCCGGATCCGACCTCGCCAGCGTCCGCACCCGCGCCGAGCGGACGGCCTCCGGCTGGCGGCTCAATGGCTCCAAGATCTGGACCACCTATGGCCACAGGGCGCACTACATGGTGGCCCTGGTGCGCACCAGCGGCGGGCCAGATGACCGGCAGGCGGGACTGTCCCAGCTGCTGATCGACCTGAAGACCCCCGGCGTCACCGCCCGTCCCATCCGTGACCTGGCCGGGGACGCGCACTTCTCGGAGGTCTTCTTCGAGGATGTCGACCTGCCCGAGGACGCCCTGATCGGCCAGGAGGGCCAGGGCTGGTCGCAGGTCAATGCGGAGTTGGCCTTCGAGCGCAGCGGGCCCGAGCGGCTCTATTCCTCAACCGTCCTCATCGACGAGTGGTTGGACTTCATCCGCAGCCGGGGCGGGCCGACAGAGTCCGAGGCCGAACTGGCGGGACGGATGATCGCCCGCCTGGCTACCCTGCGGAACATGTCCCTTGCGGTGACGGGGCAACTGGCGCGGGGCGAGAGCCCGGTGGTCGAGGCCTCCATGGTCAAGGACCTGGGCGCCAGCTTCGAGCAGTCCATCCCGGCCCTGGTGACCGACCACCTGGCCTCGGTGGACGGGCCTGTCCCATCCACCCTGCTGGCGACCCTGGACTACCTGGCGGGTATGAGCCCGACCTTCTCCCTGCGCGGCGGCACGCGCGAGATCCTGCGGGGCATCATCGCCCGCGGGCTCGGACTGAGGTGAGGCCATGAGCGACGACCTGTTCCTCGATTCCTTCCGCAAGCTGCTCGACGGCCTCGGCGCCGACCCCTGGCCCGAACTCGAGGCCTCCGGCTTCCTCGATGTCCTGCGTCCCGAGGCGGAGGGCGGGGCCGGGCTCGACCTGTCGGGCCTTTACCCGCTGGCCTTCGAGTGCGGTCGCCGGGCTGCGCCGTCGGCCCTTCTGCAGACCCTGCTGGCCCGGATCGTCGATCCGGCGGCCTGCGCCTGCGCGGATGCGGCCCCGGTCCTGGTTTCCGGTGGCGCGGCCCCGGACGCCGCCCGCGCCCTCTGCGCGGCGGCCGATGCGGCGATGATGGCCGGGGCCATCGACGCCCTCCAGTCCATGACCCTTGACCACGCCTCGACCCGGAAGCAGTTCGGGCGCGAGATAAGCAAGTTTCAGGCG
>NZ_JADCBG010000124.1 GCF_020253645.1 Phenylobacterium sp. | reverse complement strand
CAACTCCCCAAACCCAAGCTGACCCGTCGACTTCACTGACATCGCAATCCCTCCGCCGTCATCGACAGGGAATCACGATCCGAGGATTTCGCAATAGTCCCCGCAGGGGAGCAATGGCTCCCCAATTCCTCCACCTCTTGAGGGGGAGGTGGACCGCGCAGCGGGCCGGAGGGGGTCAACGGCCTCTCAGCCGACCCCGCCCTTCCTACTGCGTCCGCCCCCGCGCCTGGATGCCGGCGCGGCGGGCTTCCACGGACTCCGGGGTCACATGCCGGTTGTGGGCCGTCGAGCGCGCCTGCTCCAGCTCCAGGCCCTGGCGAAGCGTCGTCTCGTAGCCGTCGTCGATCATGGCCTTGTAGGTGATGAGCATGTCGAGATCGATGCTCGCCATGTCGGCGGCCAGCTGCAGGGCTACAGGCACCAGTTCCTCCGGCGCCACCACCCGGTTGACCAGCCCCCAGGCCTCCGCCGTCCGGGCGTCCAGGAAGTTGCCGGACAGGGAGAGCTCCTTGGCCCGGTAGGGTCCGATCAGGCGCGACAGCTTCTGCGAGAGCCCCCATCCCGGCGTGATGCCCACCCGGGCGTGGGTGTCGGCGAACCGGGCCTTGGTGGAGGCGATCAGCACGTCGCAGGCCAGGGCCACCTCGAAGCCGCCGGTGATGGCCACCCCGTTGATGGCGCCGATCACCGGCTTGCGGCAGGCGATCACCGCCCAGGCCGGGTTCTCCGAGGGCTCGGTGGCGTTCGCCGCCCGCAGCCCGTTCGGGTCGCCGCCCAGCTCCTTCAGGTCCAGGCCCGCCGTGAAGGCTCGCTCGCCCGCGCCGGTCAGCACGATCACCTTCACCGCCGGGTCGGCGTCCAGCCTCTGCAGCGTCGCGTGCAGCTCGGCCCTCAGCGCCCGGCTCAGGGCATTCATCGCATCGGGTCTGTTGAGGGTGACCAGGGCGACCTGGTCCTTGATGTCCACGAGCAGCATGCGGTTCCTCCCGGCGTCTGAAATCTGGCGAGCAGAGGAGGGGACCGCCCCGGGGGAAGTCAAGCGGCGGCCCTTTGGACCTTGTTCACCGCAACGCGCCGACCCCGGAGGTCGCCCGAGTACCGGCTGTATCTCATTTGAGTTCCATCACGATCTTTCCGAGCTTTCCCGTGAATCTAGCCGGTACGTCATAGCTCAGATCGACCGGGGTTCCCGTATCTTGGCCAAAATCCAGCGTCTCCTCGGTCGAGAATCGGAACGGGATCGTCTTCTCGACCCGGACCGTCCCGACCGGCGCTCCATCCACCTTGAGGGTAGCTGTAGCGGGCTTTCCCATGCCCGCCCCTTCCGGCACAACGTCCACGGAGAGCTTGTGCTTCCCGGTCGTCAGCGGGTCCTTGGCGACGACGCGGAAGTTAGACCCATCAGCGAAGGTATAGCTGAAGACAGGGCGGCCGTTCTCGAAGTACAAGCCCCATCCCCCGAACAGTCCGCCCTGGGTGGCGATCACACCATTGTCATTGCCGATGACCTCGACCTCGGTGCTGAGTCCCCAGCTTCGGTTCTTGATGTTGGGTGCGGCGCCTTCAGGGATACGGGTCATGCCCGCCATGTAGGTGAATCTCTTGCGATCCCCGGTCAGGCTGGGTCGGATGCCCTCGCCGAACCGCTCTGCGGCAGAGGTCTGGATAGGCAGAACATTGTACCTTGCGGCTTCCACATAGAAGCGGGTCTGCATTTCCCGGAGCTTCTCGGGGTTCTTCGCGGCAAGGTCATTGGCCTGCGAGAAGTCCTTGTCGATGTTGTAGAGTTCCCACTTCGTCGTCAGCACGTTCATGTCGTTGCCGACCCCGCTCCAGGGCAACCGCGTGGGCGTTGTCGAGGCGAACCAGCCATCGTGGTAGATTCCGGAGTTACCGAAGATCTCGAAGTACTGGGTCGTGCGGCGTCCCGGCGCCTTCGGGTCTGCAAAGGCATACAGCATGCTCGTGCCTTCGATTGGACGCTGGTCGACGCCGTTGACGCGCACCGGCTGCGGCAGATTCGCCGCCTCCAGCACCGTAGGCACAACGTCGATGACATGGTGGAACTGAGTACGGATCTCGCCCCTGGCCTTGATGCCTTTGGGCCAGGACACGACCATTCCGTTCCGCGTGCCGCCGAAATGACTGGCCACCTGCTTGGTCCACTGGAACGGGGTGTTCATCGCCCACCCCCAGGGGACCGGATAAAGGTTGGAGGATTTCCAGGTCCCGAAATCGGGCAGGCGGCTCTCGACATAGTCGAGACTTTCCTGGCTCTGCGCGACAATGTTCATGTCATTGAATGCGCCCCGCAGCGAACCCTCACCGCTGGCGCCATTGTCACCCACCACGAAGATGACCAACGTATTGTCGGTCTGGCCCATGTCGTCGATGGCTGAGAGGACCCGGCCGATGTTGTAGTCAGCTTGCGCAACGTGTGCGGCTGCAAGCTCCATCATCGCCGCATAGACCTTCTTCTCCCGCGGACTGGCCGAGTCCCAGCTGGGCATGGCCGCCGGTCTTGGGGTCAGACGGGCGTCCGAAGGAATGATCCCCATCGCCTTCTGTCGAGCGAAGGTTTCCTCTCGGACCTTGTCCCAGCCCTGGTCGAACTGGCCCTTGAACCTGGCGATCCATTCGGGCGTGGCCTGCTGCGGTGCATGGCCTGCGGCGGTGGCGTAGTACATGAAGAAGGGCTTGTCGGGCGCCATGGTCTTCTGCGTCTGCACCCAGGCGATTGCCTGATCCGCAAGATCGAAGTCGAGGTTGTAGTTCGGGTTGCCGAGATAAGGTTCGATCGGGGTTGTTCCGTCGAAGAGCGCCGGTCGCCAGTTGTTGGCGACGCCGCCGATGAAGCCGTAGAATTTCTCGAACCCTAGGCCCGTCGGCCACCTGTCAAAGGGACCCGCCTGGCTGGATTCCCAGTCGCCGACGTTGTGGTTCTTGCCGAACCAGGCCGTGTTGTAGCCGTTGAGCTTTGGGGTTTGGCCGATGGTCGCCGTGTCTGGCCCGATCATCGTGTCGTACCCGGGGTAGCCCGTCGCCATCTCCGTAACGGCGCCGGTGTGGGCGCTGTGGTGGTTGCGGCCGGTGATGAGGGCGGCGCGGGTCGGGCTGCAGACTGCTGTGGTGTGGAACCGGTTGAAGCGTAGGCCCTGGTCTGCAAGCCTTTGCAGGTTGGGTGTCGGGACCGGCCCGCCAAAAGTGCTGGTCTCGCCGAAGCCGATGTCATCCATCAGGATCAGCAGGACATTTGGAGCCTCGGCGGGCGCCTCAACGGCCCGAGGGAACGACGGGGTCGAATCCTTCGGTTGCAGGCCCTGGACCCCCTGGAAGGCGGCTGCGGGAATCGGCAGTACGGTCCTTTCCGGCACAGACGCCGCCAGAACGGGGGCCGCGAAGCCAGCAACCGCCAATGCCCCGGCGAAGTTGCAAAGCGCCTGCCTGCCAACGCCCCTCAGGAGCCCCCCGCGCCAGCAGCGCCCTGTCCGTGCGATTGTCTCAGTCATGGTCGATCTTTCGAGGACCCAGATTTCAGTGTCTGAATAAGGATCGTGACCATTGTCGCTTTTCAGTAGCGAGACAAGGGGACACAGCCGCCGTGTTTGGCGGGCGATCGCCGGCCCGTCGCGGCGACAGGCTGCAGGACGTGCGTCGCTCGGTCTCGCGCGCCGCCAGCTATCGCCCGGGCGACGGAATTCCCGTTCCGGCCAGTTGATGCTTCCGGGGGCGTCATCCTGGAGGACCTTACCCATGAACCGACGACAACACCTGCTCGCCCTGGGCGCCGGCCTGTCAGGCCTGGCCGCCGCCTCAGGCGCCATCGCGCGGTCGCCATCTCTTCGGACTGCACCCGGTCTCGAGTGGGTGACCGCCGCCGCAAAGGGGCCAGGCGTCTCCTTCCACACCTTCGGAAGCGAGGCGCGGGGCGGCCCGGTCAGCTTCCACATCTACGTCCCGCCCGACTATGCGGCCGGCCCGGAACGCCGGTTTCCCGTGGTCTACTGGCTGCACGGCTCCGGGGGCGGGGTTTCCGGCATCCCCGGGCTCGCCGCCGAATTCGACCAGGCCATCCGGAACCGCCTGGCCCCGCCCTTCCTGGTGGTCTTCGTCAATGGCCTGTCCATGGGCATGTATGTCGACTGGTCGAACGGCAAGGCGCCGATGGAGACGATCATCGTCCACGAGCTGCGGTCCTATATCGACGCCAACTGGCGCACCCTGGCGACGCGGGAGGGCCGGCTCCTCGACGGGTTCAGCATGGGCGGATACGGCGCGGCCCGGTTCGGTTTCCGCTATCCGGAGCTTTTCCGCACCGTCTCCATGATGGGCGCCGGGCCGATGCAGGAGTTCCTGACCACCGCCCCCCGCGCGAGCAAGGCGCAGGCCGAGGAGCTCCTGCGTGAAGTCTACGGCGGCTCCCAGGCGGGTTTCCAGGCGGTCAGCCCCCGCCGCTACGCCCGGGAGAACGCCGCCCGCCTCGCTGGCCGCTCCCGCCTGCGCCTCGTCATCGGCGATCGCGATGAGACCTTCGGGAACAACCGGGACTTCCACGCCTACCTCAATGGCCTTGGCATCCCCCACGACTGGATCGTCCTGCCGGGCGTCGGCCACGACCCCTTCCAGGTCCTGACCGCCCTCGGCGACCGGCAATGGGCCTTCTACCGCGCCGCCTTCGCAGACCTCTGAGGGGAGGGCGCCCCCCACGGAGAAGGCCATGCGGACACCGGACGGACTGCGACATTTCCGTGACAGTCCCCGGCAAATGTCCTGCCTGCGAGCCGCCTGACCTTGCGGACGCCGACGCCTCTGGATTCAGGTCCCGCGCATCCGCCGGCGCGGGACACGCGCCCGGCTTGGTAACAGGGGAAGGCAAGACATGCGCATCGCAACCCATGGTCGTCGGACCAACAGGCAAATTCTTCTCGCCGGAGTCAGCCTCCTGATCGGGGCCAGCCCGGCCCTCGCCCAGCAGGCGGCTCCCGCCCAGGTCGACGAGATCGTCGTCACCGCCACCAAGCGCGAACTCAGCCTGCAGAAGGTGCCGTTCTCGATCAACGCCCAGACCGCCGAGGCGATCCAGCGCTCGGGCGCCGGGTCGCTCGAAGACCTGTCGCGCAACGTCGCCGGCCTGGCGGTCCAGAACCTCGGGCCCGGCCAGAGCCAGGTCTCCGTGCGCGGCGTCTCCGCCGGCCAGGTCGTCCGCGACCAGCCCGGGGTGAAGGAGCAGGTCGGGGTCTATCTCGACGAGTCCGCGATCTCGCTGTCCCTCTTCACGCCCGATCTTGATCTCTTCGACCTCAACCGGGTCGAGACGCTCCGCGGTCCCCAGGGCACGCTCTTCGGTTCGGGTTCGGTGGGCGGCACCATCCGCTACATCACCAACCAGCCCCGGCTCGGCGAGTACGGCGGGTCCCTCGAGGCCGGTCTCAACCAGATCGACGGCGGCGGCGTCGGCGGTGACCTGAAGGGCGCCGTGAACCTCCCGCTGGGCGACAGCGCCGCCCTGCGGCTCGTCGGCTACCGCACCAACTATGGCGGTTTCATCGACGCCATCGGCCCCGCGGCGGGCAAGGACATCAACGATGGCGACCGCACGGGCGCCCGGGTCTCCGTCCTGATCGAGCCCAACGATCGCGTGCGGCTGACGCCCCGGATCGTCTATCAGCGGGTGGAGAGCAACGGCTTCAACCGTTCGGAGATCTGGAACCTCTACGCCAATCCCCAGACCACGGCCGTTCCGGCCACGACCTTCAAGCGGAACCAGCAGTTCCTCAGGTTGCGCGAGAAGTTCACCGACGAACTGGTGCTTGCCGACTTCAAGGTAGAGGCCTCCCTCACCGACGCCATCGACCTGACCTCGGTCACCAGCTACCTGACCCGCGACATCCTGGTCAGCCGCGACGCCAGCGCCCTCACGGGCTCGGTTTCCGTCGACCTTGGCTTCCCTGCGGCGGGCGTGCAGCTGGCCTCCAACCTGCGCGATACGACCAAGGTGGACACCTTCAGCCAGGAACTGCGGCTGGCCTCGACCGGAGACGGCCCCCTGCAGTGGGTGGCCGGCGCCTTCTATTCGACCATCGACCGCACCTACAACCAGCGGCTCCCCACGCCGGGATACGACGCCTTCACCGACGCCCGGTTCGGCGCCGGCACGTCGGCGGGCGCGGCCAACGGCTTCCCCCTGAACTCGCCCTTCAACTCCAGCCTGCCCTACACCATCACCCAGTACGCGGTGTTCGGCGAGGCCACCTACCAGTTGACCGAGCGCTTCAGGGCGACGGCGGGCGCCCGCTACTACAACTTCGAGGAAGAGCGGTCCTTCAAGTCGGGCGGCCTGTTCTCGAACGGCGACAACCGCAAGGACAAGACCAAGTCCGACGGCGTCTCGCCCCGGATCATCCTCAGCTACGAGGCCACCGAGAACGTCACCATCAATGGCGGCGTCTCCAAGGGCTTCCGGCTCGGCGGGGTGAACGATCCGCTGAACGTCGGACTCTGCACGCCGGCGGACCGGGCCCTCTTCGGCGGCTTCCAGTCCTACAAGGACGAGTCCCTCTGGAACTACGAGCTCGGCATGAAGGCCCGGACCGGCGGCGCGACCTTCAACGTCGCCGGGTTCTTCAACCAGATCGACAACCTCCAGGTCACCCTGGACGCGGGCAGCTGCTCGTCGCGCATCGTGTTCAACGTCGACAAGGCCCGCTCCAGCGGGGTCGAATTCGAGGTCGGCCTGAACCCGCTCGAGGGCCTCAGCCTCAACCTGTCGGGCAGCGTCACGGACTCCAAGTTCGAGACCACCCTGCCGGGCGCCCTGACCACCGCCACCGGCATCCGTGACGGCAACCGCCTGCCCAGCGTGCCGCGGTTCCAGGTGACCGCTTCGGGCAGCTATGAGTTCCCGGTGACCGACAGCCTGACGGGCTTCGTCAACGCCTCGGTCCAGCACGTGGGCGACCGCTACACCCAGCCGGCGGACCAGGAGAACAACCCGCGCACCTTCGTGCACAACCTGCCCTTCCTGGGCGCCCCGGCCTCGGCCGCCACGACGGTCAATCTCAAGCTTCCGTCCTACGAGCTGGCCAACATCAGCGCCGGCGTGGAGAGCGCCGACGGACTGACCATCACGGCCTTCGTCAACAACCTGACCGACGAGAACGCCCAGCTTTCCTTCGACCGCGAACGCGGCGGCCGCGCCCGCCTCGGCTTTGCGGTCAACACGCCGCGCACCTACGGCGTCAGCGTCCGCAAGGCCTTCTGATCCGACGGATCAGGACGCCCCGCCAGGGGCGCCGAAGACGGGGAGGGCGGGGCCATCAAGGTCCCGCCCTTTTTCCTTCCACGCCGCCGTTCCGCGACAGTCCGGCCAGGCGGGACGGGGCGTAGAGGCTCTGGGCCTCCCGGGCGGCGAGGCGGCGCTCGAGGCGCCGGGAGTCCAGGATCCAGACGTCGATGTCGCGGGCCAGGTTCGGGGCGCTCGCCCGGGCGGCGGCCTGCAGGCGGGCGAGGCGCGCTGCAGCGGCCCGCAGGGCGCGGGTTTCGGTGGGCAGGGCCCGGTAGCGCTCGTCGATCAGGAACAGGGTCGACCGGGCCGAGCTGATCATTCGGGCGGCGGTCTGCGGGTCGGGCGCGGTCGCGGCGGCGGCCAGGGCGCGGCGGGCGTCGGAGAGATGGCCGGCCAGGGTCACCGGCCCATCCTGCGCCGCCGGGCAGGCGTCGGGGGTGAGGGCGGCGGTGTAGTCGGCCAGCCCCCGGAGCACGGCCTCGGGCGGCTCGGCGCCGTCGAACTCCTCCACCACCAGGCCGCGGATGAAGGCGGGAAGCGCCTCCGGCGGCGTCTTCAGCGCCGCGCGGGGTCCGGCCAGATCCGGGATCGGCAGCGGATCGAACACCGCATTGCCGCGTACCCGGGAGAACAGGGAGGTGCTCACGTCCGCCGTGCCGGGCGCCCCCGACAAGCCCGGAAAGCGAAAGTCCGGATTGTCGCGGCCGCCGGCATGGCAGCTCTCGCAGGACAGGCCGGCGCGCGCCGCCTGGCCGCCCAGCAGAAGCGGATCGCGGAACGCCGCCCGTCCGATCTCGATCGAGCGGACCCGCGCCGGATCGTCGGGCAAGCGCAGGCACTCTGTCGGCGCCCGGCCAAGCGCCACAGCAGGGTCTGCGTCCGGCGCCAGCCAGGCCATGGCCCTCAGCGCCTCCGGCGTGTCGGACGCCAGCGCGCCGGAGGCCGCCAGCGCCAGAGCAAGTCCGACCCCGGCGCGGACCCGGCTCAGCGTCCCGGATCGCCGCCGGTTTCGATCCATGACCTCAGGGTCTCGGCCTCGGCGCATCCATAGGCGCAGGCCTGTTCGAGGCGGGCTAGCATCCGGCGCGCCCCGGCCCTGTCGCCCCGCTCGACCTTGAGCTCGCCATAGTATTCCAGCGCACCCCGATGATCCGGCGCCACCGCCAGCGCCTGGCGGTAGAAGCCCTCCGCCGTGTCGAACCGGCCAAGCCGGCGGTGCGCAAAGCCCTGGTAGGTCAGGACATCCGGATGGGGTCCGAACGCCGCCCGGGCCGCGTCCAGGCTGACCAGGGCGGCTTCATAGCGCCCCTCGTTGATCAGACCCACGGCGTCGAGATAGGCGGCGTCGCCGGCGTCGGCCAGGATCAGCGGCTGGTCCAGCCGGGCGCCGGGCGAGGCCGGTGCGGCCAGGGCCTGCTCAAGCTCGGCGGTCAGGCTGCGAAGCTGCGCAGCGTCGCAGCCCGGACCACAGGCCGCCGCCTTGGCCCTCAGCCAGTCCAGCTGCTCCTGCGCCTTGGGATCCTGAAGCCTGGCCAGCGCCAGTCCAAGTCCGCCACGCACCGAAAGGTCTTCCGGCGCCAGCCTCAAGGCCCGCTCGTAGGCGCGCCTTGCACCCCTCCAGTTCTCCGCGCCGGCGTGGGCCGCGCCCAGCAGCTTCCAGGCCTCCAGGTTCTGGGGAACCGCCTGGGTCACGCGCTGGGCCGACCGGGCGGCGGCCCTGTAGTCGCGCGCATTGAGCGCCGCCAGGGCCTTGGCGTACTCCTCGGCGGGGTCATAGCTGGGCCCGCTGTCTGACGGCAGGTCCAATCCGCCGCCTCCGCCCGAGCCGGCGGCCAGGGCCGCTCCGCCTGTGATCGCGGCGATCACGCCGGCCAGCACCAGAACCCTGAACGACCCCATCGCGCGTCCTCCGATCCGGAAGTGTCGCGCCTATCTGTGCCCTCGGGGAAGCCGCCTTGGCAAGACGCCATCTCAGGGGGCCGTCCCCTGCGGCGACGACCTGCCGGATGCGACGGCGCGACGGCCGTCATCGATGTGCGAGACATCGCCGACGTGGCCGTCGAAATCCTGACCCACCCGGCGGCGCACGCCGGTCAGAGCTATACGCTCACCGGCCCCGAGAACCTTACTGACGCCCAGATGGTCTCCGCGATCGCCCGCCAGATCGGCCGCGACGTCCGCTATGTCGACGTTCCGGAAACGGCGGCGGTGGACTCGCTGACCCGGATGGGCTCCCCGCCCCAGGTGATCGAGTGGCTGATGAGCCTCAACCACGTCATCAAGCAGGGCTGGGCGGCCGGGGTCTCGCCCGTGGTGGAAACGATCACCGGGCGCCCGCCGCGCAAACTCGCCGACTTCGTCCACGAGAATGCGGCGGCCTTGAGGTAACCGCCCCCCGTCCTCTACCCCAGGACCCACGTCGGCGAGGAAGGCGATGTCGCCGAAATCGAAGGCAGCGAGGGCAACCGCATCGCCCTCAGCGCCCCTGCAGAAGACGGAACCCCGGACTCGACCGGAGCGGATAGAGCCCGCGGACCCGTTCAGCCTGAGGGCGAACCCTCGACTCCCTCCAATTCCTCCCCCTCCCGAGGGGGACTATTGCGAAATCCTCGGATCGTGATTCCCTGTCGATGACGGCGGAGGGATTGCGATGTCAGTGAAGTCGACGGGTCAGCTTGGGTTTGGGGAGTTGGCGGCGGCT
>NZ_JADCBG010000123.1 GCF_020253645.1 Phenylobacterium sp. | reverse complement strand
CGAGCGCGGACAACCAGGCGGCCATCGGGGTCTTCTGCAGGCAACTCGGCTGCCCGCTCGAAAGCCAGCAGACGGACATGGAGACGCAGATCGCCGTCGAGAGCTTCACCTCCGACAAATACGGCGTCGTCTATCACACGCGCCCGCCCGCGATCCTCGGCGGGCTGCGCGTCGCCTTCATCACCGCCGGCGACTGCGAGCTGGAGTTCCTGCAGAATTTCGACCCGAACCAGGATGGCCAGGTGCAGCACGGCAGCGCCGGCAATACGCGCCAGGACCAAGGCGCGATCGCGCGCTATGTCGCCTCCCGCGGTCCCGGCCTGCACCACATCGCCTTCAAGACACCCGACATCGACGCGACGCTCGCGAAGCTTGGCGAGGCCGGGGTGGCGCTGATCGACCGCAAGGGCCGGCCCGGTTCGCGCCGCGCACGCATCGGCTTCGTGCCTCCGGACGCGATGGGCGGCGTGCTGATCCATTTCGTCGAACGCGCGTAACAACACAAGGAAGCCACTCACCATGACCAGCCAGACGCTGCGCATCCTGGGCCGGCCAAATTCCTTCAATGTCCGCAAGGTGCTCTGGCTCTGCGACGAGCTCGGCATTCCCTTCGTGAGGGAGGATTGGGGCCGCGGCTACAAGCCGACCGCCACGCCAGAATTCCTGAAGCTCAATCCCGTCGCGCAGATTCCCGTCGTGCTCGACGGCGACCTGGTGCTTCGGGAATCCCACGCCATCCTGCGGTATCTCGCGACGAAGCATGGTGCGGAGACCCTCTATCCCTCGGCGCCCGAGAAGCGCGTGCGGGTCGAGCAATGGATGGACTGGGTCGCCTACGACCTGACGCACGCCATGCGCGGCGCCTTCCTGGGCGGCCAGCTGCAGGAGCCGCCCTGGAACAACGAATGGTTCGTCGAGCAGGGCCGCAAGGACTTCACCCATTGCATGCGCCTGCTGGACGCGGAACTCGCGCAGGGCTGGCCCTATGTCTGCGGCGCGGATTTCACGCTTGCCGATATTCCGATGGGGCTCGTGGTGAACCGCTGGTTCGCGGTGAAGGGCTTCGACAAGCCCGACCTGCCCGCCGTCAGCGCCTATTTCGAGCTTCTCTCCCAACGCCCGGCCTACCTGAAGCATGGGCGCAACGGACTGCCCTGACCAAGAACCAACGACAAAGGGGAAACGAACAATGACAAGAACATTGCTGCGCTGCGCCGCCGCCATCCTTGGGTTCTGGGCGATGGGCGCCCAGGCCCAGACAGCCTATCCGGACCGGCCGATCCGCCTGGTCATTCCCTACGCGCCCGGTGGCGGCACGGATGCCACCATCCGCGTGCTGGCGGGGCCGATGGGCGAGATGCTCGGCCAGAGCATCGTCATCGAGAACCGCACCGGCGGCGCCGGCACGATCGGCGCCGCCATCGTCGCGCAGGCGCGCCCGGATGGCTACACGCTGCTCGCCGATCCCTCGGCGCATGTCGTGAACCACGTGCTCGTGCGCAACATCTCCTTCAACTACGAACGCGACTTCGCGCCGATCGCGCGGCTCTCGGTCATGCCGCTCGTGCTCATCGTCGCGCCGACCGAGCCGGCGCAGGACCTGCAGGCCTTCATCGCCCGCGCGCGCGCCGAGCGGCTCGCCTGGGCGAGCGCCGGGATCGGCACCGCCTCCCACCTCTCGGGCTTCCTCTTCGTGCAGCGCGCGGGGATCGAAGGGCCCCACGCGCCTTATCGCGGCGGCAGTCAGGGCGCGCAGGCCGTCGTCGCCGGCGACACCGCCTTCAACTTCGCCACCGCGCCCTCCGCGGTCGGCCTGGTGCAGGGCGGACGGCTGCGCGCGCTCGCCGTCTCCAGCGCGCAGCGCATGCCCACGCTTCCCAACGTGCCTACGGTCGCGGAAGCCGCGCTGCCGGGCTTCGAGCTGGTGGAGTGGATCGGGCTGTGGTCGCCGAACGGCACGCCGGACGCGATCCTGGATCGCCTCGCCTCGGTGTCCAGGCAGGCGCTGGAACGGCCGGATGTACGCGAGCGTCTTGCCGCCCTCGGCATGCAGCCCGCCTATCTGCCGCGGTCCGATTTCGCCCGCTTCGTGCCGGCCCAGCGCACGCTGATGACGCGCATTGCGACCGACGCGGGAATCCAGCCGGAATGAGAACGGCCACGGCGCTGGATGGCCTTCTCGTCCTCGACCTGACGACGTTCCTGTCCGGTCCCTACTGCACGATGATGCTCGGCGACATGGGCGCCGAGGTCATCAAGGTGGAGCGCCCGGACGGCGACGAGGCGCGGCGCATGCCGCCCTTCGTCGAAGGCCGCAGCCAGCCCTTCGCCCTGTGGAACCGCAACAAGCGCAGCATCGCGCTGGACCTTAAGGCCGCGAACGACACCGCGCTGCTGTGGAAGCTGGTGGCGAAGGCCGATGTGCTCGTCGAGAATTTCCGCCCCGGCGCGCTGGAGCGCGCCGGCTTCGGGTGGGACGCGCTGCACAGGGCCAATCCGCGGCTCGTCGTCGCCTCTATCTCCGGCTTCGGCCAGAGCGGACCCTGGGCGCAGCATGGCGGCTTCGACATGATGGCGCAGGGCATGTCCGGGCTGATGGCCGGCAACGGTCCGCCGGATGGCGAACCCTACCGCCTGCCGATCGCCATCACCGACCTCGCCGCGGGGATGTTCACCACCAGCGCGATCCTCGCAGCGCTGATGGCGCGCACGAAGACAGGGGTGGGACAGCGCATCGACCAGTCGCTGTTCGAGGCGGGCCTCTCGCTCGGCGTCTACGAGGCCGCGCATGTCTTCACCTTCGGCACGGAGCCCGAGCGGATGGGCCAGCTGCATCGCGGCAACTCGCCCTACCGCGTCTTCAGGACGCGCGACGGGTGGATCACCATCGGCGCCAACAAGGACGCCTTCTGGCGCAGGCTCTGCGAGATGCTGGGCCGGCCCGACCTGCCGGAGGATGCGCGCTTCAGGACCAATGCCGACCGAGTCGCGAACAACGCCTCGCTCGTGCCGCTGCTGCAGGCGGCGCTCGAACGGCAGGACAGCGCGCATTGGCTGGCGGAGCTCGGCAAGGCCGGCATCCCGGCCGAGCCCGTGCTGACCTTCGACGCCGCCATCGCGCATCCGCAAGCCGCCGCGCGCAACATG
>NZ_JADCBG010000122.1 GCF_020253645.1 Phenylobacterium sp. | reverse complement strand
GGGGGCGGCGGGGCCGACACCCTGAGGGGCGGCGGCGGCGCCGACAGCCTGGCGGGCGATGGGGGCGACGATGTCTTCATCTTCGCCGGGACGGCCGACGTCTCTGCGGGCGACGCAGTGGACGGGGTGAGCGGGACCGACACCGTCCTCGTGACGGCGACCACCGACCTGACGGGGGTGACCTTCGCCAACCTCGACGCGGTGACCCTGTCGGACGGGGTGACGGCGACCTTCACCGGGGCGCAGATCTCCGGCCAGGCCTGGGCGGTGAGCGGCGTCTCCGGCGGCGGGACCGAGACCCTGGCGGTGACGGCGGCTTCGGGGACGAGCGTGAGCCTTGCGTCCCTGACCGGCCTGACCCACCTCGCCATCACCCTGACGGGCGCGGGCGGGGACGAGACGCTGACGGGCTCCTCGGCGGCGGACCGGATCACCGGGGGCCTGGGGGCGGACAGCCTGACCGGCGGCGGCGGGGCGGATGTCTTCGTCTATGTCGGCGCGCAGTCGGGGATTACCGAGGCGACGGCGGACGTCATCGGCGACTTCGGCGCCGGTGACTCCCTGAGCCTGGGGCTGGCGGGCGATTCGACGGCGGGGACCGGCAACTATGTGGAGGCGGGGGCCGCGGTGGCCGACTTCGCCGCCGCCCTGGCCGCCGCCAACACGGCGCTGGCGACCCTGAACGGGACGTCCGCCGCAAGCCAGCTCTACGCCTTCGAATTCGACGGGACGAAAGGCTACCTGTTCGCGGACCTGGACTCCGACGGCCTCGCCGACCAGGTGATCATCCTGACGGGTGTCGCCAGCACCGGAATCGCAGCCTCCGACATCGTCGTCTGAGGCGCGCGGTTTCCGTGCGGGGAGAGGTGTGCTTCCAGGGAAATGGACCGTCCGGGATCGCTCGCGTTGAGCTTGTGCGCCCGTTCCTGAACGTTATTGTGTGGGGATAGTCGTGTCTAGTTTGCGGTGCGATTCGGGCTGGCATCCATCGATGCAGCCTTCATGGGGCGGAGCGTGACGGCGTACACCTTCGAAACCCTAACGGCCTCAGAAGCCCTGGCCTTCACTGCCGGGGACACCCTGACCTTCGCCACGCCCGGGGCCACCGCGTCCATGGTGCGGGTGACCTTCATTCCCGCAGCGGACGGAACCGGCTTTCTCCCGCCCACCGCGCGCATCGGCCTGACCTTCAATGGCGTCACCCGGGAGTTCAACGCCGCGGCCCTGGCGGGACGCGGCGGGTTTACCGGCCAGATCAACTTCGCCAGCGGCTCCATGCTCTATCCCGGGACGACCGGGGCGGACTGCATCCTGGGGTCGGCCTGGGATGACGGCCTCTATGGCGACGAGGGATCCGATACCTTCGCCGGCGGCGAGGGCTCGGACATCATCCAGGGCAATATGGGTGCGGACTCCCTCACGGGCGGCCTCGGCGACGACAGCATCTACGGCGGCCGGGACAGCGACCAGATCGACCTCGGGCCCGGCGCCAACTGGGCGAACGGGAACATAGGCGCGGACACCGTGATCGGCGGCTCGGGCGCCGACACCCTGCTGGGCGGTCAGGACGGGGATGACCTGCGCGCCGGCGAAGGCGACAACTACGTCTCCGGCGACCTGGGAAGCGACACGGCGACCGCCGGGAGCGGGGCGGACACCCTGCTGGGCGGGGACGGCGCCGACAGCCTCGCTGCGGGTGCAGGCGCCAACCGCCTGGAGGGCGGCGCTGGAGCCGATATCCTCACTGCCGGGAGCGGGGCGGACACCCTCCTCGGCGGCGACAGCTCAGATACGGTCGACGCCGGCGCCGGCGACAACAGCCTGGCGGGCGAGGCGGGCGACGACACCCTTTCGGCAGGGACCGGATCGGACACGATCACTGGCGGCGCTGGCGATGACCGCATCCTTGGCGGCGGGGGAAACGACAGCGTCAACGCGAACGCCGGGGAGGACAGCGTCACCGGCGGCGCCGAAAACGACAGCCTCCTTGGCGGGCAGGGCAATGACACCGTGGTTGCAGGCGCCGGGGCGAACTACGTCCACGGAAACCTGGGGAACGACAGCGTTCTCACCGGCTCCGGCGCCGACACCGTCCTGGGCGGCCAGGGGCAGGACGAGCTCTCGGTCGGCGATGGCGCCAACCTGGTCTTCGGGGACCTCGGCGACGACACTGTGACCATCGGCTCCGGATCGGACACCGTTGTGGGGGGCGCGGGGAACGATCGCATCCTCATGACCGGCGATGGTTCCGGGGCCGACAGCCTCGAGGGCGGCGACGGCGATGATACGGTGATCGGCGACGGGGCGACCGGCGCGGCGGTGATCCTCGGCGGCGCAGGCGCCGACAGCCTCATCGCCAACGCGGGAGCCTCGACTGTCGCAGGTGGCGATGGCGCCGACACCCTGACAGGGGACGCCGGCGCCCAGTCCCTCTCGGGAGACGGGGGCGATGACCGCATCATCGGGGGAGCCGCGTCGGAAACGATCTCCGGCGGAACCGGCGCCGACAGCGTTACCGGAAATGGCGGCGCGGACCGTATCGACCTGGGAGCCGGCGACGACACCGTCCTTGCGGGCGCCGGGAACGATCTCGTCGAGGGTGGCGACGGCGCCGACAGCGTGCTGGCGGGAGAGGGCGCCAACACCCTCCTCGGTGGCCAGGGGGCGGATACCTTGTTGGCCGGCGCCGGCGCTGACATCGTCGCGGGTGATGACGGCGCGGACCGGATCGAGGCGGGCGCAGGCGACAACAGCATCACCGCCGGGTCTGGCGCGGACACCGTGATCACCGGGGCTGGCGCAGATACCCTGCTGGGTGGGGAGGGCGCCGACTCCCTGACGACGGGTGCGGGCGCCGACTCCGTCGACGGCGGTGCGGGCAATGACTCCGTCATCGCCGGGGGCCCCAGCGGCGCGGCCACCTTCCAAGGCGGCGACGGCGACGACCTTCTGGACCTGTCCGCCAACTCCGGAGGATCGACGGCGGGTTACGGCGGCGAGGGCGCGGATGACCTGAGGGGTGGAACCGGCCTGGACTTTCTCTCCGGCGGCTCGGGCGCGGACACGCTGGACAGCGGCGGCGGTTCAGACAGCCTTCTTGGCGGGGATGACAATGACCTGCTGAAGGGCGGGGCTGGGCCCTCCAGCCTGGCCGGCGAGGCCGGCGCGGACACCCTGACTGGCGGCGCCGGCGCCGAGACCCACTCCGGGGGAGAGGGCGACGACCGGATCACCACCGGCGGCGGCGCGGACTGTGTCTCGGGCGACGGCGGGGCCGACAGCCTGTTCGGGACGGCGGTGGCGGAAACCCTCCTGGGCGGCGATGGCGACGACCTCATCGAGGCGGACGCCGGAAACAACCTGGTGGAGGGCGGCGCCGGGGCGGATTCCGTCACTGCCCTCGGACAGGCCGACACCCTCCTGGGGGGCGGAGGAAACGACAGCCTGAACGCCGACCTGGGCGCCAACTCCGTTGCAGGCGGCGTGGGCGCCGACATTCTGTTGGGCGAGGGTACGCTGACCGGCGAGGACGGCGGCGACACCCTCACCGGATCCACAGGGAACGGCAGCCTGTCCGGCGGCGCCGGCTCGGACTCGCTCGCGGCCGGCGCGGGGGCGGACACCCTGAGGGGTGGCGCCGGGGCCGATACCCTGAGCGGCGGCGCCGGCGCGGACCTGTTCATCATCGGCGCCGGCGAGGCCGCGGGCCATTCGCCCGGCGCCATCGAGGTGATTACCGACTTCAGCACGGCGGAGGGCGATCAGCTGGAACTGGGCCGGCCGGGGGTCAGCGGGTTCACCGCTCAGCCTGCGTCGACCTTTGAGTCGGCCCTGATACAGGCCGAGGCCCTGATCGGGGCGGGACTCCATGACCTCGTCTTCACCGTCGTGGGAAGCGCCGATACATTCGCCTTCGCAGATACGGACGATGACAACCGGATCGACGTGTTCATCCGCATTCAGGACTTAAGCGGCTCGCCCATCACCGGGACGGAGGGGCCGGACACCCTGACGGGCAACGAGACTGCGGATTCCTTCCGCGGCTTCGGCTCCGGCGACCTCATCATCGGCGACAACGATCCGGTCTTGGGCGGGGCGGACACCCTGGACGGCGGGACCGGCAATGACACCCTGGACGGCGGACCGGCCAATGACTGGCTGATCGGCGCCGAGGGCGCCGACAGCCTTGTAGGCGGGACCGGCGACGACAGCCTGGATGGCGGGGCCGACGGCGACATGCTTGTCGGCTCCGGTGGCGCGGACACCCTTTGGGGGGGGCAGGGCGCCGATACCCTGTCCGGCGGCTCGGGCAATGACCGCCTGGAGGATGTTTCCGCCGATAACTCCCTGAGCGGAGATGCGGGCGCAGATACCCTGATCGGAGGGGAGGAGAACGACACCTTCCTGGGTGGAGGCGATAATGACCGGCTGGAGTCCAACGGTGGAGCGGACAGCCTTCTCGGCGAAGGCGGAGCTGACCTCTTCTTCAGCGGCGCCGGCGCGGACACCGTCCTGGGCGGCGGTGAAAACGATACCGTGGTTGGGGATGCCGCCGGAGACTCCCTGCTGGGAGAGGCCGGCGCCGACAGCCTACGGGGCGAGGACGGCGCCGACACCCTCATCGGCGGCGATGGCGCCGACACCCTCAACGGCGGCCTTGGCGCCGACAGCCTGATCGGCGGGGACGGGGATGACGGCTATCTCGTCGAGGGCACTTCAGAACTGGACCCCGCCGAGTCCTTCAATGGCGGGGCGGGGACTGACAGCCTCATCCTGGCGGTGTCAACCAACTTCCCCACCGGCCTCACCCTGATCAGTGTCGAGAGCCTGTTCGTGGCGGCCGGCGCTGTCGTGAACATCAACCAGAGCCAGCTTTCCGGCTTTACAGCGGCGTCAGGGGGAGGCTCCGGCGCCACCCTCAACATGAATGTCAGCCTGGGCGGGACCTTCACCCTGCCCAGCCTGGGTTATTCCGGGCTGGTCGTGGCCATCCTCGGCGCGGGCGGGAACGAGAACATCACCGGCGGCTCCGGGGACGACTCGGTCCTCGGCGACGACGGCGCTGACACACTGAACGGACTGGCCGGGAACAACACCCTGCTCGGCGAGACCGGGGCGGACTGTGTTTTCGCCGGAGCGGGCGACGATTTCATCCTTGGCGGCGACGGGAATGACACGGTCAGCGCCGGCGACGGGGCGAACCGGATCGACGCGGGCGGCGGCGCGGACACCGTCCTTACAGGGACAGGGGCGGACTGCATCCTGGGCGGCGACGCCGCCGACACCCTGAGCGCAGGGTCCGGCGACAACACCCGGGCGGGCGAGACGGGCGCAGATTCCCTGGTGGCGACCGGAGGCGCCGATTCCATCTTCGGCGGCGACGGGAATGACACGGTCAGCGCCGACGACGGGGCGAACCGGATCGATGCGGGCGGCGGCGCGGACACCGTCCTTACAGGCACGGGGGCGGACTGCATCCTGGGCGGCGACGCCGCCG
>NZ_JADCBG010000121.1 GCF_020253645.1 Phenylobacterium sp. | reverse complement strand
TGCGACATCAAGGACCCGTCACAGAACATCAACTGGACGACGCCCCAGGGCGGCGACGGGCCCAACTACCCGAACATGTAGACAGGCTTGCCGGGGGGAGCGAACAGGTGAACACCCCCGATATGGCCTTCCTGAGCGAACGGGTCTTGAGACGAATGGCGCTCCGCCTCGGGTCGCTTGGGGCGGCGGCGCTTCTTGCGGCTTGCACGACGACGCCGGAGCCTTCCTGGCCACCCTTGCCACCGACCTCTGGCGTCTCGCCCTATGGGCAGTTCCTGGCGGGCAGGGCGGCGTTGAATGCGGGGCGTCACGCCGAAGCTGCGAGCTATTACGAGGCTGTCCGGCGCCTGGATCCTGAAGCGGCGTCGATCGTCGGGGAGCGCGAGTTCGTGGCCGCCCTCCTGGCGGGAGATGTCACGACTGCGGCGCGCCTCGCTCCTGTGGACGGCTCCGCATCTCCCTCCAGCCTGTCGCTGGGTCGCCTTGTCCGCGCCGTGGAAGGAATGTCGACAGGTCGTCCCCGCTCGGTCCGCGCCCTGCTGGCCCCCGAGACCGCAACCTTTCCGCATCGCTCTGCAACCGCCCTTCTGTCGCCTTGGGCGGCGGCTATGGCCGGCGACCGCGAGGGCCTTCTGGTGCGGCCCCAGTCGCCGGGTGATCGGGTGGTCGATGTGTTCGGGCTTCTTTCCCAGGCCCGGCTCTTCGAGTGGGCGCGGCGCTACGATGAGGCGGAGACCAACTTCAAGGTGCTGGCTGGCGGTGAATCCCCAGGCTCCGCGGCTCTTCTCGCCTATGGCGGATTCCTGGAGCGACGGAAGCGGCATGCCGAAGCCATCGCCCTCTATGACAGGCTTCTTTCGGCCGACCCTCGCAACGCCCTCGCGCGGGCGGCCCGGACGAGAGCCTCCGAGGGGCGCTCCGAGCCACTGCCCACCCTTCGCCAGGGCGCCGCCCAGAGCCTGATCCCGGTGGCGGCGACGCTGATTGCGGCTGGGCAGGGCCAGATGGGCCTCGCCTATCTTCGGCTGGCCCTGCGCCTCGATCCCGACAACCACAGCGCATGGTTGCTGGTCGGTGATCTTCTGGAGGATGAAGGTCAACTCGAGGAGGCGCGAGCCGCCTATGCGCGGACCCCCGCGGGCGCCCCGGAGTTCCCCGCCGCTCAGGCCAAGCTGGCGTGGAGCCACCAGCGGGCTGGGGATGGTGAAACGGCTCTACGCCTTGCCCGAAGCGCCGCCGCATCGGGTGACATTGAGGCCGTGATCAACCTGGCCGACCTTCTCAGGGCCAATGAGAGGTTCTCGGAGTCCGCCGATGTCATGGCGCCGGTGCTTGCGTCTTCTGCGCCCGACTGGAGGTTGTTCTTTGCCCGGGGCGTGTCCCTTGAGCGTGCGGGGCGCTGGAAGGAGGCCGAGCGGGACCTCAAGGAGGCCTTGCGGCTTAACCCCGATGAGCCGGAGCTTCTGAACTACCTCGGCTATTCCTGGATCGACCGGAATGAGAATCTCGGCGAGGCGCTCGAAATGGTCCGGCGGGCGGTCAGCCAGAATCCCCGCTCCGGGGCCATGGTCGACAGTCTGGGATGGGCGCATTACCGACTCGGAGACTTCCCCCGCGCTGTCCAGACCCTGGAACAGGCGGTGGAGCTTGAGCCAGGGGATCCGGAGATCAACAACCACCTGGGCGACGCCTATTGGAGGGTCGGCCGGCGGGAGGAGGCCGGCTTCCAGTGGAGACGCGTCCTGACGCTCGATCCCGATCCCAGGATTCGCGCTGACGCCGAGCGCAAGTTGTCGGAAGGGCTGGACTCCGCGCCGCCGCCGTCCCCCCGCAAGCCGTGACCCGGCCATGAGCGCACGCGCCTTTGCACCCGCCAAGGTGAACCTCTACCTGCACGTGGGCCCGCCTGGTCAGGACGGCTTCCACCCCCTTGAGAGCCTCATGGTCTTCGCGGATGTCGGCGATTGGGTGGCGATCTCAGAAGAAACTTCGCCTCCTCTGCAGATGACCGGCCCGTTTGCGGCTGGATTGGGGGTCGAGGACAACCTGGTGCTGCGGGCGGTCCGTCTTCTCTCGGATCGGCTCGACCGGCCCGGACCTGCGCCGGCCCTCCGGCTCGACAAGCACCTGCCCCTGGCCTCAGGTCTGGGCGGGGGCTCGGCCGACGCCGCCGTGACCCTGCGTCTCCTCAACCGCCATTGGGGCGAGGCCTTGACGCTGGATGAGCTGGAGGTCCTTGCGGGGGACCTTGGTTCCGATGTCCCGGCCTGCATCCGCAGCCAGCCGGTCACAGCTTCGGGCCGGGGGCAGATTCTTGGCCCTGCGCCCTGGCTGCCGGACATGCCGGCCGTGCTGGTCAATCCAGGCGTCGCCTGTCCCACCGGGGCGGTCTATCGCGCCTACGATGAGGCGGGTCCGAGGGACCGGGCCGACCCCGTCCCGGACCCTGGCGAGCTTTCGGACGTCGTCGCTGCAGCCCGGTGGCTGGCGACCCTGCGGAATGACCTCGAGCGCCCCGCCGCCGCCGTGGCGCCCCTCGTGACGACGCTGCTGGGACGCCTTCGCAACGCTCCCGAGACGCTCCTCGCCCGCCTGTCCGGATCCGGAGCCACGGCCTTCGCCCTCTGCCCCGACGCCGCCGCGGCCAGGCGCCTGGCTGCGACCCTTGCCCGCGAACACCCGGACTGGTGGGTGCGCCCCTGCCGCCTCGGCGCCCCGCTCGAAGACCGGCCCTGAAACGAAAACGGGGACCCCGAGGGGTCCCCGCTCCGCCACGACTGAGGGGAGGATCAGTTGTGGTAGGCCCGCTCTCCGAACTCGGAGATGTCCAGGCCTTCTTCCTCGCTGTCCACGGTCGAGCGCAGGCCCACGGTGAACTTGATCACGTAGAAGACGATGGCGCTTGCGACGGCCGACCAGGCGATCGCCACCAGCACGGCCTTGATCTGGGCCATGACCTGGGTGGAGAGCACATAGGCCGCGGTGTCGCAGGTGGAGATGTCGCCGTCGGCCGCGCAGGTGGTGTAGTCCACCACGCCCGCGCCACCCCAGGCCGGATTGACCAGGAGGCCGGTGGCGATGGCGCCGACGATGCCGCCGATGGCGTGGATGCCGAAGGCGTCCAGGCTGTCGTCGTACTTCAGCGCGTTCTTGATCTTCGAGCAGAAGA
>NZ_JADCBG010000120.1 GCF_020253645.1 Phenylobacterium sp. | reverse complement strand
CTCTTCCGATCTCGCCCGCAAGGCCCGTCCAGCCCCCGGCGCCCCAGCCCCGCCCGCAATCCGGAGGCTTCACACCCCCGCCGACGGCGAGCACGACGCCCCTTACGGACACCCAGATCACTGCGCTCGGAAAGGGGCGATTCCTTTGGCCGCTTCGGGGTGAGATCCTGTCTGACTTCGGTCCGAAGGGAACTGGCCAGCGCAACGACGGCATCAACATCCGCGCCCCGCGCGGGGCGCCCGTCAGGGCGTCGGCGGCCGGCGAGGTCGTCTACGCGGGAGATCAGGTGCCCGGCTTCGGCAACCTTGTCCTGATCAAGCATCCCGACGGATGGGTGACAGCCTATGCGCACCTGTCGAACGTGGACGTTCGTATCCAGCAGAGGGTTCTGCAGGGGCAGCAGATCGGCGAGGCCGGCGACACGGGCGGCGTTCCGGAGCCCCAGTTGCACTTCGAGATCAGATACGCCCCAACTCCGACCGAGCGCGCCCGGCCGGTCTCACCGACCTTGCTCCTGCCGCGCTGAGGCCTGTTGCGTCTGCCGTCGAATGCGGGCGTATGCAGGGCGGCTCCTAAGCCGGCAGGACAACTCCACGGGAGCCTGCGAGGTCCAGGATGAACTGCCAGGCCACCCGGCCTGACCTGCCGCCCCGCGCCTGAGCCCACTGGAGCGCCCGCCGGTCGATCCCTCGCACGGGCAGGCCATATAGCCGGGCATACCCGCGCACAGCCGCCAGATAGGTTGGCTGGTCCATGGGCGGAAACCCGATCCAGAGCCCGAACCGGTCAGAGACGCTGACCTCTTCTTCGGCATCCTCTGCGGCTGCGATCCGGCCGCGATCTTCAAGGTGAGCTCGCGGCATCAGGTGGCGGCGGTTCGATGTCGCCAGGAAGAGGACATTGGAGGGGGGGCCAGATACACCACCTTCCAGTGCGGATTTCAGCGCCTTGGCCGCATCGGCGCCGTCCTCGAAGGAAAGGTCGTCGCAAAGGACCACAAACCGCTCGGGACGGTTCCTGAGAAGATCAAACAGGCGGGGCAGGGAGGTCAGCTCCTCGCGGTCGACCTCGACAAGCTTCAGGTCGTCTCTGTCTCGCGCCGCCGCCATGAAGGCGGCCTTGGCCATGGAACTCTTTCCTGCGCCCCGAACCCCCCAAAGAAGCACGTGATTGAACGGCAGTCCTGCTGCGAAGCGGGCGAGATTGGCGCTGAGCGTCGCCTTCTGGCGGTCCACTCCAAGCAGGGCCTCCAGGGGCAGCGGGTAATCCGCGGCGGCCACGAAGGCCTGCCGAGAGGCGTCATGTCTGAACATGCGAGCTGCGGTGAAGTCCGCCGCTGGAGGCGCGGGCGGGGCCATTCGCTCAAGCGCCTCGGCGATCCTCGCCAGAAGGGGTGAAAGGTCATCGGTCATATCGCGTGATTAGACACCCAGACCCTCCATTGCAAAAGCTTGGTCGAGCGCATAGCTTCCCGCCACCCAGAGACCGGGCGCGGTGAGCGCCCGCCCCCCATTCGGAGAGGCCATGTTCGCCACACCCGCCTATGCCCAGACCGCCGCCGGCGCCTCCGCCGGGGGCATGGAGGCCATGCTGCTGCAGATCCTCCCCCTGGTTGGTCTGTTCGTTCTTTTCTATTTCCTTCTGATCCGGCCCCAGCAGAAGCGCATGAAGCAGCACCAGCAGATGCTGGCCGCGCTGAAGCGCAACGATGTGGTTGTCCTTGCATCGGGCGTCGTGGGCAAGGTCGTCCGTGTCGAGGATGCAGAGGTCGGCGTCGAGATCGCTCAGGGTGTGACCGTGAAGGTGGTCAAGTCCATGGTCTCGTCCGTACGATCAAAGGGCGAGACCGCCGCCAACGACGCCAAGGCCTAGGCCTGGCCTCATGCTGGCTCCTTCGCGCTGGCGGCTGATTTCGGTTCTCGCCGCCCTGGTCTTCGGCGTGCTGTTCACGCTGCCCAATCTGCTGCCGGCAAGCGTAAGGGACTCACTGCCCCCATTCTTTCCGCGTCAGACGCTGAACCTGGGCCTCGACCTTCAGGGCGGCTCTTACCTCAAGCTGTCTGTCGATACCCGTGCGCTCCGGGTCGAGAAGACCACGAACCTCATCGAAGACATCCGAACCATTCTCCGGGCGGAGGACATCGAGTTCTCTGACCTTGGGCAGGTCGGGCAGGATGTCACCGTGCGGGTTTCCGATCCTGCTCGTGCGAATGAAGCTCTGAACCTGCTGCGTTCGCGCCTCGGCGGCGACGTCGCCACGGGCGGCGCCGGGCTTGAGCTCAGTGCTCAGCCCGACCAGAGGATCCGACTTCGCTTCTCCGAGCAGGCCCTCAATGCCGAGGCAAGCCGGGCGGTGGACCAGTCCATCGAGATCATCCGGCGGCGGATTGACGCCCTTGGCACCCGGGAACCCGCCATCCAGCGACAGGGTTTCGACCAGATCGTGGTGCAGGCGCCGGGTGAGAGCGATCCGGAGCGTCTGAAATCGATCATCGGACAGACAGCGAAGCTGACGTTCCAGATGGTGGATGACTCGGTTCCCGTGGCTGAAGCCCTGCAGGGCCGGGCTCCTCCGGGTTCAGTCATCCTCCCGAGCCAGGACGAGGGGCCGATGCTCCTGAAGAAGCGGGCGGTGGTGACCGGCGAGATGCTGACGGAAGCCTCCCAGGGCTTCGATGGACAGACTGGTCAGCCAGTCGTCAACTTCCGCTTCAACGGTCAGGGAGCCACGCGCTTTGGAGAGGTCACGGCCAACAATATCGGGAAGCGCTTCGCCATCGTGCTCGATGGCAAGATCATCTCGGCGCCGGTCATCCAGAGCGCCATCATGGGTGGGTCCGGCCAGATTTCAGGGAACTTCACTGCTGAGACCGCCAACGATCTTGCGGTGCTCCTTCGGGCGGGAGCCCTGCCGGCGCCCCTGACGGTCGAGCAGCAGAATACTGTCGGGGCCGAGTTGGGCGCCGACGCCGTGAGGGCGGGCGCGATCTCCATGGCGATCGGCGCTGTCTTGATGTTCGCCTTCATCCTCCTTGCCTACGGCCTTTTCGGTGTCTTCGCCGCCCTCGCCTTGGTGCTGAACGTCCTCCTGTTGATCGGCATCATGTCGATGACCCAGGCCACCCTGACCTTTCCGGGCATTGCGGGGATCATCCTGACCATGGCGGTGGCGGTTGACGCCAACGTCCTGATCTATGAACGGGTTCGGGACGAGGCGCATCTGGGGCGGTCGCCGCTCCAGGCCCTGGAGCATGGCTATGAGCGCGCCCTGGTGTCGATCTTCGACGCCAACGTGACCAGCGCCATCGCTGCAATCATCATGTTCATGTTCGGCGCCGGCGCTGTCCGAGGCTTTGCATGGACCCTTCTGATCGGCGTGCTCACCTCGGTCTTCACGGCGGTGGTCGTGACCCAGCTCCTGATCGGCTGGTGGTACCGGACGAGGAAGCCCAAGACCCTGCCCATCGTCTAGAGGCTCTCATGCGCTGGCCCCTGATCACCAACCTTCCCCGCGTCTTCAACCTGGACTTCGTGCGGTACGCGCCGGTGGCGGCGGTGATTTCATCGATTCTGATCGCGATATCCTTCGGGTCCCTTGCCATCCGTGGCCTCAACTTCGGGATCGATTTCGTCGGCGGCGCCCTGATCGAGGTCGAGACCGCCAAGCCCATCGATGTCGGCGGCCTGCGCAGGGTGCTGACCGAAGCCGGAGGCGAGGACGCCCAGGTCCAGGGCCTGGGCCAGGGCAACGGCGCCATCCTGAGGTTTCGCGTTCCCGAGAACGCCGACCTCAATGCGAGTACGCAGCAGGTCAAGGACGCCCTTCAGAAGGCTTTCCCGGGTATCGAGATCCGGCGGGCAGAGACGGTGGGCGGCAAGGTCTCCGGCGAGCTTGCGAGATCCGGCGCCATCGCGCTGGCGATCGCCATGCTTCTGATGCTCTTCTACATCTGGTTTCGCTTCCAGCTGCAGTTCGGGCTGGGGGCCGTCGCAGCGATCCTGCACGACGTCATTCTGACCATGGGCATCCTGTCCCTGACCCAACTCGAGGTCTCGATGACCTCCATCGCGGCCTTGCTGACGGTGATCGGCTATTCGATGAACGAGAAGGTGATCACCTTCGACCGCCTGCGTGAGAATCTCCGCAAATACAAGACGACCCCTCTCCGAGACATCATCAACCGGTCCGAGAACGAGCGTCTTTCCAGAAACCTGATTACCGGGACGACAGCCATCATCGCTCTGTCGGGAGCTCTCTTCTTTGGCGGTCCAGTCCTCTTTCCCCTCGTCTTCACCATGGTTTTCGGGGTGATCGTAGGGACCTATTCGTCCATCTACGTGGCGCTCCCGATTATCCTTCTGTGGGGTGTGCGACGGGATGATGATGAACCGGCCCCCCTCAGGTCGGCCAACCTTCCCCAAAGATGAGCCGATCCGCACCGCAGGTCGATGCTTACGGCGGCGGCGGGTTCCGGCTGTCGGGGGAATGGCATGGAGGTTCCGTTCTCATATTCGAGGACGTGGCGCGGACCTGGGAGGTCGCCACCCCTTCAGGGCTCTCTCTCTCTGACCTCTCCGTCGTTCTTGAGGCTCCTCCGGGGACCTGTGAGCTTCTGGTTCTGGGCATGGGGCCGGTGAACTCCCTGCCTTCCAGGCAGGTGCGGGAGGCCTTCCTGCGGGCAGGCATAGGACTGGAGTTCCTCGACACTCCGGCGGCCGCCCGGCTCTACAACCTGCTCACGTCGGAAGGGCGGCGCCTGGCTGCAGGACTCATCGCGGTTTGATCCCTATCAAACCTCGACTTCCCGCAGGCGCCGAATACCCCTAATAGTGGACGCCAAGGGAAGATAACCAGAGGGCTGAACATGTCGAATCTCGTCTCGGGACTCCTGTCGAACCTGCGAAATACGGTGATCCTGAGCTCGATCATCACGCTCGTGGTGATCGGCGGTTACCTGCAGCATTCGGGCGCGGTGGACGCCATCTTCGTCCAGGCCGTCCTGCGGTTCCTGCACCTGCTCTTCGGGATCATGTGGATCGGGCTGCTGTACTACTTCAACTTTGTCCAGCTTCGGAAAATGCCGGAGATTCCGGCCGAGCTGAAGCCCGCTGTTTCCAAGTATATCGCTCCGGAGGCGCTGTTCTGGTTCCGCTGGGCTGCGGTCTTCACATGGGTGTCGGGCGTCCTGCTGGCCTACAATCGCGGATATCTCTTTGATGCAGCCGCCCTTGGCCTGACCAGTCAGAATCCGCAGCACAGCTTCATTGGCCTGGGCATGTGGCTGGCGACTGTGATGGCCTTCAATGTCTGGGTCTTCATCTGGCCGAACCAGAAGATCGCCCTCGGCATTGTCGATGCGGATGCCGACGCCAAGGCCAAGGCGGCGAAGACCGCCATGCTCTTCTCGCGTCTCAACACCTTCCTTTCCATCCCGATGCTGGCGACGATGGGAATGAACCAGACGATCTTCGGCTGATCCCCGGAGTTCCGCCTTATGGACGGGCCCGCAGTGACTGCGGGCCCGTTTTCCTGTGAGGACCAGGTGCGGGTGCAATGAGCGAAGAGGCAATCGGGACGCCTGGGGTCGAACCCCCTGACGACCTTGAGGCGTCGCTCTCCCGCATCGACCCCGATCGCTGGCTTTCCAGCCGTTTCGCCGCCGGGCCGCACGTTCGGCGGGCCCTGGTCGCCCTCTATGCCTTCGATAACGAGCTGGCGCGTGCACCTCGCGCAGCCTCAAACCCCTTGGTTGCGGAGATGCGCCTGGCCTGGTGGCGGGAGACGCTGGAAGAAGTCCGGTCGGGCGCGGCTGTCCGTCGGCATCCTACAGCTCTCTCCCTCGCCGAAGCCGTTCGGGACCATGGCTTTGACCTCGCTCTTCTGGAGCGACTGATCGACGCCCGGCTTCGGGAGCTCGAAGACAGGCCCATGTCCCTTGAGGAGGCCCTGGAGTGGGCGGACGGGACGGGCGGGACTTGCGCCCGCCTGGCCTCGGGCCTGCTGGATCCCGTGTCAGACCCCGAAGCCGCCGAGGCCGGCGGCTCAGCCTGGTCCATCGGCCGCCTGATCCTGACCGCCGGTCTGTCGCCGGATGCGGCCAGAGAGGCCCTGGAGCGCCGGCTCGACCGCGCCCGTGGGGTCAGCGCCGCGGCATTTCCAGCCATAGCGCATGCCGCACTGGCGCGGGCTCGGGCTGCGGGACGAAGACCCTCAGCTCTCGGCGACCGTCTCCGCCTGATGCGCGCAGTGCTGACCGGGCGCATCTGAGGCCCAGGCCGCGAGGTCCGCAAGGGCGCGCTCGCCCATGGCCAGCTTGCGCCCCTTGCTGCGCACCTTGGCGCCCAGCCGGCGACCGTCCGCATCGCGTTTCGGCGTCTCGACCGGGGGCATGAGGCCGTAATTGATGTTCATCGGCTGGAATGAGCCCCGGCCGCCATCGAGGTGTCCGCCGGTGATGTGGTTGACGAGGGCGCCCATGGCGGTCGTCCCGGGCGGGGCCTCAAGGGGCCTGCCGAGGCGCTCGGCCGCCGCGAGGCGACCGGCGACCAGTCCGATGGCCGCGCTTTCAACATAGCCCTCGACCCCGGTCACCTGCCCGGCGAACCGAAGTCGGGGCATCGCCTTCAGTCTCAGCTGGCGGTCAAGGAGCCGGGGGCTGTTCAGAAAGGTGTTTCGGTGAAGCCCGCCAAGCCGCGCAAAGACGGCCCTCTCCAGTCCCGGGATCATCCGGAAGACTTCACTCTGGGCGCCATGCTTCAGCTTGGTCTGGAAGCCGACCATGTTCCAGAGCGTCCCGAGCGCGTTGTCCTGCCGGAGCTGGACGACAGCCCAGGGCTTCTCCTCCGGACGGTGGGCGTTTGTCAGCCCGACCGGTTTCATGGGTCCGTATCTCAGGGTCTCCCGACCGCGTTCGGCCATCACCTCGATCGGCAGGCATCCATCAAAGTAGGGAACATTCTCCCACTCCCGGAATTCAGACTTCGGGCCGGCAAGCAGGGCGTCGACGAAGGCCTCATACTGGTCCCGATCCATCGGGCAGTTGATGTAGGCTTGGGTCTCGCCGCCAGGCCCGGCCTTGTCATAGCGCGACTGCCGCCAGGCGATGTCCATGTCGATGGACTCAAGTGTGACGATGGGGGCGATGGCGTCGAAGAAGGAGAGTTCATCCTCGCCCGTCAGGCCCTGGATAGCCTGCGCAAGGGCCGGCGAGGTGAGGGGGCCTGTGGCGATGATCACCTGGTCCCAGTCTGCTGGCGGCAGACCCGTGACTTCGCCCCTTCGGATCGTCACCAGCGGGTGGCTGGAGAGGCGGGCGGTCACCTCGGCGGAGAAGCCGTCGCGGTCTACGGCCAATGCACCGCCGGCGGGAACCTGGTGGATGTCGCCGCAGGACAGGATGACTGAGTCCAACCTTCGCATCTCGGCGTGCAGCAAACCAACCGCGTTCGACGTCCAGTCGTCGGCCCGGAACGAGTTGGAGCAGACCAGTTCAGCAAGATTCTCTGTGTGATGCGCGTCTGTGCCTCGAAGGGGGCGCATCTCATGGAGCACGACCTGGACGCCTGCTCGGGCGATCTGCCAAGCCGCCTCGGAGCCTGCAAGTCCGCCGCCGATGACATGAATGGGAGCCGGTGACATGCGTGACTAACTAGCAACGATCCGGCCAGATCGCGAGCCTAACCTCGGCCGGACTTGCGCCCGGCTGGACCTGGTAGCCAAATGGGTGAGGGGAAGGACCGATTCAGGACCTGCGGGTCACGGTTCAGGTGTGCGAAATGACGGTGTTTTCCGCAGTCGATGCGGCGTTTGAGGGCTTTCGGATCACCTGGGAGAAGCCGCGCACCCTGATGGTGTGGACGGGTTTCTTCGTCATCCTGAACCTGACCATGCCCCTCATCATCTTCGGACTTGGGCTCAACACCCAGATGGCTGCGCTCGAAGCAGCGGCGGATGGTCCGGCCAGGGATCCGGCGGCTGAACTTGAAAGCATGGCGGCCCTGGCTCCCCTCTATGCGGTGCTGCTGCCGGTGGGGCTGGTGGTTCAGGCGGTGATTGCGGCCGCCGTCTTCCGGCTGGTGCTCGACCCGGAGGACTCCCGTGTTCACCCGGTTCAGTTCGGCCAGGAGGAGGTCCGCCTGATCCTTCTGGCACTGGCCTATACCTTCTTCTTCCTGATGGCGGTCGTCGCCGCGGTCCTGGTCGGCGGTGTGGTTGCGGGGATCGCGGGCGCGTTCGGAGCCGGCCCGCTTGTCGGAATTCTCCTCGCCTTCTCCCTGATCGGCGCCCTTGTCTATGTCGCCATCCGAATGTCGCTGGGACCGGTGATCACCTTCTCGGAAGGAAGGGTCGCCCTCTTCGATTCATGGGCCATGACCCGCGGGCTGTTCTGGCCCATCCTTGGCGCCTACGCCCTCGCCGTGATCGCGGTTCTGATTTTCTATCTCCTGTCCCTCATTCTCGCCACCGCATTGGGGGCCCTGCTGTCGGGAGGTGATCTCGCCGCCGTGGCCAGCGTCATGCGACCGGACATGACCTCTCTGGAGGCCTACTTCACCCCCGGCCAGGTGCTCATGAGCCTGTTCGGCGCCTTTACGACCGCAGTCTACAACGCCGTGATCTCGGCCCCCGGGGCGGTGATCTATCGGGAAATCCGGGCCCGCGCGTCGGCGTCCTGAGGTTTCAGGCGGTCGCGCTGGGTCGCGCCGCCAGACGCTGCCGCCAAGTGTCGAGCGCCCTGAGCTCCGGATCGCACGGCAGACCGATCCAGTCCGCGAAATCCACGGTCGTCTGCAGGCAGATGTCGGCCATGGTCAGGGTGTCGAGGGCGAGGAACTCCCGGTCCTTCAGGGCGCGGTCGAAGAAGCGCTGGGCGCCGGCCCAGGTCTCTCGGTTGGATTCCCCGAAGTCCTTGTACTGGGTCAGGAGGGCGGCCGTGCGCGGGTGAGCGTGTCGCCAGAAGTTGCCGACCGGCATCATGGCCACGAACTCCACCCGTCGGATCCACTGGTCGACAACAGCCTTCTCGATGGCTGTCTGGCCGAACATCGGCGGGTCGGGATGGACCTCGTCGAAGTAGCGGCAGATGGCGACGGTCTCGGAGATGCAGGTCCCGTCGTCGAGCTCCAGGGTCGGAATCTGGCCCAGGGGGTTGCGGGCGCGGAACTCCTCGGACTTGTGCTCCCGCTTCATCATGTCGATCCGCGTCTCGGGCAGGTCGATGCCCTTCTCCGCCAGGAAGATGCGCACGCGGCGGGGGTTCGGGGCCGGGTTAGGCGCGCCGTAGAGCTTCATTCCGGGTCTCCGAGGCGCCGTGGGAAGGATCAGGCGGAAACAGCCAGGCGCCGGGCTGCACGCCTTTGCTCATGCCGGGCCAGAATGTCCGCCAGATAGCGTCCCGTCCAGCTTGCTGGTTCGGCCGCGACGGCTTCAGGCGTGCCCGCCGCGACGATCTGGCCGCCCCCGTCGCCGCCCTCAGGGCCGAAGTCGAGGATCCAGTCGGCAGTCTTCACCACATCGAGGTTATGCTCGATCACCACCACGGTGTTGCCGGCATCCGCCAGCTCGTGCAGCACTTCGAGCAGCTTGCGGACATCCTCGAAATGCAGGCCGGTAGTGGGTTCATCGAGGATGTAGAGCGTCTTGCCGGTCGCCCGGCGCGACAGTTCCTTGGACAGCTTCACCCTCTGCGCCTCGCCGCCTGAGAGGGTGGTGGCCTGCTGGCCGACCTTGACGTAGCCCAGCCCCACCCGCTTCAGCGTTGCCATCTTCTCTCGAACGGTCGGGACGGCCTTGAAGAAGTCATGGGCCTCGTCGACGGTCATTTCGAGGACATCGGAGATCGACTTGCCCTTGAAGAGGATCTCAAGCGTTTCGCGGTTGTAGCGCCGACCCTGGCAGACGTCGCAGGTCACGTAGACGTCGGGCAGGAAGTGCATCTCGATCTTGATCAGGCCATCGCCCTGGCACGCCTCGCAACGCCCACCCTTGACGTTGAAGCTGAACCGCCCCGGTCCATAGCCCCGGGCCTTGGCTTCCGGGAGGCCTGCGAACCAGTCCCGTATCGGCTGGAAGGCGCCTGTATAGGTGGCCGGGTTCGAGCGGGGGGTCCGCCCGATGGGCGACTGGTCGATATCGATGACCTTGTCGAAGTGCTGCAGGCCCTCGATCCGGTCATGGGGCGCAGGGGCGTCGGCGGCGTTGTGGAGACGCCGGGCGGCGGCCTTGAAGAGGGTCTCGATGGTGAAGGTGGACTTCCCCCCGCCGGAGACGCCGGTGATGCAGGTCAGGGTCCCGACGGGGATCTCAGCCGTCACGGACTTCAGGTTGTTGCCGGACGCCCCGCAGACCCTGAGGACCCGGGCGCCCTTCACCTGACGCCGCCGGTCGGGAAGGGGGATCTCGGCGGCCCCGCAAAGGTAGCGCCCGGTGAGGCTTTCCGGGTCGGCCATGATCTCGCCCGGCCTGCCCTGACTGACGACGCGTCCCCCATTGACCCCCGCTCCGGGACCCATGTCGATGACATGGTCGGCGGTCAGGATGGCCTCCTCATCGTGCTCGACCACCAGGACCGAGTTGCCTAGGTCTCTCAGGCCACGCAGGCTGTCGAGGAGGCGGGTATTGTCCCTCTGGTGCAGGCCGATGGAAGGTTCATCCAGCACGTAGAGCACGCCGGTCAGCCCCGAGCCGATCTGGCTGGCCAGGCGGATCCGCTGGCTTTCTCCGCCCGAGAGGGTGCCGGAGGCGCGGGAAAGGTTGAGATAGTCGAGCCCGACATTGACCAGGAACCGGAGGCGATCGTTGATCTCCTTCAGGATCCGCCGGGCGATCTCCATCTGCTTGGCGGTGAGCCGACCTTCGAGGCTGGCGAACCACTCCCCGGCGTCGCGGATGGACAGTCGCGAAACCTCGCCGATGTGGCGCCCGTCGATCCGCACGGCGAGGGCCTCGGGCTTCAGGCGATAGCCTGTGCAGGCCTCACAAGGGGTCTCGGACTGGAACCGGCCAAGCTCCTCCCGGACCCAGGCGGAGTCCGTCTCCCGCCAGCGCCGCTCAAGGTTGGGTACGACGCCCTCGAAGGTCTTGTTGACCTCATACTTCCGGGCGTTGTCGTCGTATACGAAGTGAATCTTCTCGCCGCCGGATCCGTGGAGGACCACCTTGCGCGCCGCTTCGGGCAGGTCGGACCAGGGGGCGTCCATTGAGAAGCCGTAGTGGCGGGCCAGGGCCTGCAGGGTCTGGGTGTAGAGAGGGGAGGGGCCCTTGGACCAGGGGGCGATGGCCCCGCCATGCAGGGTCCGGCTCCGGTCCGGGACCACACGGTCGGCGTCAAAGGCCAGCCGCGCGCCCAGGCCGTCGCAGGTGGGGCAGGCGCCGAAGGGGTTGTTGAAGGAGAACAGCCGGGGCTCGATCTCCGAAATGGTGAACCCCGAGACCGGACAGGCGAATTTCTCGGAGAAGATCAGTCGCTGGGGTTCGCTTGCGCCCTCGGGAATGTCGGCCCACTCGGCGACGGCGATGCCGTCGGCCAGGCGCAGGGCCGTCTCGAGGGAGTCGGCGTAGCGGCTCTCCAGCCCGGCGCGGGTGACCAGGCGGTCCACGACCACGTCGATGTCGTGCTTGAACTTCTTGTCGAGGACCGGGGCGTCCTCGATGGGGAAGAACTCGCCGTTGATCTTCAGCCGCTGGAAACCCGCCTTCTGCCACTCGGCGATCTCCTTGCGGTACTCTCCCTTCCGGCCGCGCACCACGGGCGCCAGCAGGTAGATCCGCTCGCCCTCGGGAAGGGCGCAGAGCTTGTCCACCATCTGAGAGACGGTCTGGCTCTCGATGGGCAGACCGGTGGCCGGGGAATAGGGCACGCCCACCCTGGCCCAGAGCAGTCGCATGTAGTCGTGGATCTCGGTCACCGTTCCGACGGTCGACCGGGGGTTCCGGCTGGTGGTCTTCTGTTCGATGGAGATGGCCGGGGACAGACCCTCGATCAGGTCGACGTCCGGCTTGCTCATCAGCTCCAGGAACTGGCGCGCATAGGCCGACAGGCTCTCGACATAGCGCCTCTGGCCCTCGGCATAGATGGTGTCGAAGGCGAGCGAGCTCTTTCCGGAACCGGACAGGCCGGTGAGCACGACCAGCTTGCCCCGGGGAATGTCGATGTCGACATCCCTCAGGTTGTGTTCGCGGGCGCCGCGCACCCGGATGAAGTTCTGGTCGTCGGACATGTCGCTAAGGCCGCGTCCCGCGTCCGGGCCGGCGGCCTCCCCCTGGCAAGAGGCCTCGGATAACACCGGAACATGAGGCGAACAAGCCACAGCAAAGGCGGGCGTCGCCGTGGCTGTGGATCACCCCTCGCGGACGGCGTAGACCGGCCGGCGCTTCTCCAGGAAGGCCCGTACACCCTCACCGAAATCGCCGTCCTGCGCGCAGAGGATCTGGTTTCGGTCCTCCATGGCGATGGCGGCCTCCAACCCCTGGGCGTCGATGGCATGGTTCAGCGCCTCCTTGGTCAGCCTCAGGCCCAGCGGCGTGGCGTGAAGCATGTCCGAGGCGAACTCCCTCGCCTCGGCCTCCAGGGCGTCCGGCTCGACGATTCGGCTGACAAGGCCCAGCTGGTGGGCTCGTTCCGCGCCCATGAACCGACCGGTCAGCATGTACTCCGCCGCCACCGAACTTCCGACCATGCGCGGAAGGAAGTAGCTGACCCCGATGTCGCAGGCCGACAGGCCGATACGGATGAAGGCCGCATTCATCTTCAGGGTCGGGGTGGCGATGCGCACGTCCGAGGCCAGGGCCAGGGCGAAGCCGCCGCCGCTCGCCGCGCCGTCCACGCAGGCGATGATGGGCTGGGGACAGCGGCGCATGGCGATGACGATCTCGCTGATCCGCCGCTGGCCGGTGAGGCCCGCGCCCACGGACCGGTCGGCGTTGTCTCCGCTGCGCTCCTTCAGGTCGAGGCCGGCGCAGAAGGCGCGTCCGGCCCCTCTCAGGACCACCACGCGGACGTCGTGCCGCCAGTAGAGGCCGACGAAGAAGTCCCTCAGTTCCTCGACGAGGCGGGGATTGAGGGCGTTCAGCCGTTCCGGCCGGTTCATGGTCGCCCAGGCGACCTGATCCTCGATGCGCACGTCCAGGTGTTCATAGGTCATCAGTCGGCCTTTCCGGAGTTGAGGCGATCCCGGACGGCCTCCGCAGCCTTCAGCACGCGCAGGGCGTTGCCACCCCAGATCTTGTTGATGTCGGCCTGTCCGTAGCCTGCCGCCAGGAGCCGGCGGGTGATCTCGGGAAAGCCCGTAACGTCCTCAAGGCCCTCGATCCCGCCGCCGCCGTCAAAGTCGCCAGAAATTCCCACGTGATCAGGACCCACGAGCTCGAGGGCGTGAAGCATGTGCGCCATGAGGTCATCCATGTTGGCCCGTGGAAGAGGCCAGCGGGCATCGATCGACTGCCTTCCTTCCGCAAACGCCCGTCTCTGGGCCGCCGTCATGTTGCGTCCCGAGATGCCGAGAGACCTTGCGAGCTCAGCGAGGGCCGCTTCGCGCTCGGGTATCCTGGGCGTTGTGATCATGTAGGCCGAGAAGGCGTTGATCTGAATGACGCCGCCCTTTGCAGCCAGGGCCTTAAGTCTCTCGTCGTCGACATTCCTCGGATGATCGAAGACGTCCTTGCACCCGGAATGAGACAGGATGATGGGCGCCTCCGAAAGAGCAATCATCTGGTCGAGGGCTTCGTCGCTCGCATGGCTGGCGTCGATGACCATCCCCAGCCGGTTCGCCTGCGCGACAAATGACTGTCCCAACGGGGAGAGCCCGCCCCAAAGACGCGTATCGGTGGACGAATCCGAGAGGTCATTGTTCCGGAAGTGAACCGGTCCGACCATCCGCACGCCGAGGTCATAGAAGGTCTTCAGGAGGGACAGGTCGCCTGCGACCGGCGCACCATTCTCCATGCTCATGAAGACGAAGCGCTTCTTGCGGGCGAGGATACGCTCGGCGTCATCCGCCGTCAGGGCGAGTTCGAACTGGTCTCCGTGCCGCGCCACCATCTCGCGGATCTCCGAGGTCCTGAAGACCGCGTGGTCCCTGGCCGCGGCGTTGCCCTCCGGGCCCAGTGGCCCCTGAGGCGTGAAGACCACGAAAAAGCCGCCATCGACTCCGCCTTCGATCATGCGGGGCAGATCGACCTGGCTGTCGTCCAGCCGCCAGTCATGACGGTTCAGAATGCTCCACCCCGGACGGCTGAAATTTGCGGGCGTGTCAAAGTGGGTATCCAATACGACCGCGGCGTCATGGACCCTCCGGGCGTCCGGGGACGCAGCAACCGCACCGGCCGATGCGGCGAGGGCCGAAAGACCAAGGATGAAACCTGCGATGCGCCGCACCGGTAATGAGGAAGGGGACTTGTGAGTCACGGTCGGGCTCCGTTTCTCCCGCACCCTGCCTGCAGGGGCGTAGCCCGCGCAAGCCCCAGATCCGGAGCGAAGCCCCGGCTTCAAGCCTTCTGGTTGAGCGTTATGGATGTCGCAAGGCTCATGACGTGGGCCTTGGCCCCGGGACCGTATCCGACGCCACGTGACCGTTGGGAGGCCACCTCATTGGCGATCGCCTGGACCAATCCCTCCGTGACCGTCTTGGCCGCCTCAAGGGCGCGTCCCTGCCGAGCGAGGACCGCGTCGAAGGCCTCCGTCGCCCGCATCAACCGGGTCCTGTCCTCCAGGGAGGCATGACTGATGAGGTCTGGATTCGACCGGACTCTGGCGGATTCATGCCGATAGATATTGGCCAGCCGGGATGTCTCCTCGACCAGTGCGGCAGCGTCCTGGGGACGGTGGGACTCAAAGGCCTGGGCCTCGGCTGCGATCAGCTCCGTCAGTCGCTCAGTAAGGTCGATGAGCTGATGAACCCGCTCACCGGGGGTGTCTGCCGACAAGGCCATCATCGTTTCTCCTAGCTGAGCCCCTGAAGCCTGAGCATCTCCGCCTGGACGGGGCCGGAGAGGCCCACGCCGCCGGATTTCGTGATCTGCCGGGCTATAGCGTCGCCCAGGAAGGACCTGAAGGCGGCCTCACCGCTGCCGCCGGTAAAAGGGCCTTGCGTCTCCATTCCGGCGAACATCTGTCCGATCATCACCGAGAGGAACGAGGTCTCGAAGGCCTGGGCGGCTTCCGTGATCCTGCGCCGCTGGATCGCCTCGGGCGAGGGCGCGAGCGGGGAGGGCGCAAAGTTCGAGGATACAGCTGTCGTCATCACATCACCTCGATATCGGCCTGCAGGGCGCCG
>NZ_JADCBG010000012.1 GCF_020253645.1 Phenylobacterium sp. | reverse complement strand
CCGATGCGCCTGGAGGCTGTCTGCCAGCTGACCGGTGCGCGCTCCCCCGAGGGGTGTGGAGACGTGTGGATAGAGCGCGTGGCGATCGCATCCCGCGCGGGGCCGGGCGCGGCCTCCTTCGTCGCCAGCCCGACCTACCTGGAGGAGCTGCGCAGCCAGTCTCCTTCCGCCTGCTTCGCGCCGGCAGCCCTGGCCGGGGATCTTCCGCCGGGATGCGCGCCCCTGGTCCATCGCAATCCCCACGCCGCCTACGCCCTCCTGGCCGAGGCGCTCCATCCCCCGCGCCAGCATGTCGGCGCGGCCCGGATTTCACCCGACGCCCGGCTTGAGCCGGGAGTTCGCCTGGGTCCGGGCGTGGTCGTCGGTCAGGGTGCGGCGATCGGCGCCGGAACGGTGGTGGGCCCGAACACGGTGATTGGGCCCGGTGTCGCCATCGGCCGCGACTGTCGTATCGGGCCGAATGTCTCGATCAGCTTCGCCTTGCTGGGAGACAGGGTGAAGATTCTGTCCGGGGCGGTCATCGGCGAGGCGGGCTTCGGGGCTACGGCCGGATCTGCCGGCCTCATCGACATCCCGCAACTGGGCCGTGTGATCCTCCAGGATGGAGTGACGATCGGCGCCGGGACCACGATCGATCGCGGAGCCTTCGAGGATACCGTGGTCGGCGAGAACACCAAGGTCGATAACCAGGTCCATATCGCCCACAATGTCCGGATCGGGCGCAACTGCGTGCTGGCGGGTCAGACCGGAATCTCCGGCAGCGTCACCATTGGCGATGGCTGCCAGTTCGGGGGGCAGGCGGGCGTCGCCGACCACCTCGAGATCGGCGACGGCGCACGGATCGGAGCTTCCGGCGGCGTCCTGAGGAGTGTTCCGTCTGGAGAGACCTGGGCAGGGTTTCCCGCCCAGCCAGTTCAGAAATGGTTGCGTGAGGTCGCCTGGCTCTCGCGCGCCACGGGCCGCCGTCGCAGGGGAGGTGATGCATGACCGATGACTCCACCACCATCGAGATCGGTGAGATCCTGGCCCGGATCCCGCATCGCTTTCCCTTCCTGCTTGTTGACCGGGCCGAAGACTACGTCGCCGGCGAGTCGATCGTCGGGATCAAGGCCGTCACCTTCAACGAAGGCTTCTTCCAGGGGCACTTCCCGGACTATCCCGTGATGCCCGGGGTCCTGATCGTCGAGGCCATGGCCCAGACCGGCGCCGTCCTCATGTCCAAGACCCTCGACGTCGATCCGAGGGGAAAAACCATTCTGTTCGCCTCCGTGGACAATTGCCGTTTCCGGCATCCCGTGCGGCCGGGCGATCTTCTCAAGCTCAATGTTCGGGTCGCCAGGGCCCGCGGCGGTCTCTTCAAGTTCCAGGGGCGCGCCATGGTGGGCGACAAGGTCGCTGCCGAGGCGGAGTTCGCCGCCATGCTGGTGGAGACTCCCCAATGACTGTCGAAATCCATCCCACCGCCATCGTCGCCCCGGGCGCACAACTGGACGAAGGGGTCAGCGTCGGCCCCTACAGCCTGATCAGCGAGCATGCCCGCATCGGGGCGCGGACCCGCATCCTCGCCCACGTGGTGATCGAGAACCGGACGACGATCGGCGCCGACTGCCTGGTCCGCAACTTCTCGAATCTCGGCGGGCCGCCTCATCACACCGGATACCGCGGAGAGCCGACGGAACTCTGGCTCGGGGACCGGAACCAGATCTGGGAGCATGTCACCATGCACATCGGCACCGCCAACGGCGGCGGTGTAACCCAGGTGGGGAATGACGGGATGTTCATGGCCACCAGTCATGTGGGCCACGACTGCCGGGTCGGGAACAATGTGATCCTCGCGCACTCCGCCACCCTGGGCGGACACGTCGAGATCGGCGACCATGTGATGGTCTCGGGGCTCGCAGCGGTGCACCAGCACTGCCGGGTGGGCCGCTTCGCCTTCATCGGCGGCCTTGCGGCCGTGACCAAGGACGTGATCCCCTACGGGCTTGTCTGGGGTAATCACGCCCACCTTGAAGGGCTGAACCTCGTGGGCCTCAAGCGGCGGGACTTCAGCCGCGAGACGATCAGTCATCTCCGCGCCGCCTACCGCCTGCTCTTCGCCCGGGAAGGCAGCTTCCAGGAACGGATCGACGACACCCTGGCCCTCTACGGCCACAGCGCGCCCGTCCTCGAGGTCATCGACTTCATCCGGGCCGATGAGGCCAACAGGCCGATCTGCCTCCCCGCCCGGGAGGACTGAGCGTCATGCAGGGGCGCCTCGGCCTGATCGCCGGAGGCGGCGACCTGCCTCTGGAAATCGCCCGGCACTGCGTCGAGACGGGCCGGCCTCTGTTCGTGGTCAGGCTGCGGGGGTTCGCCGGCGCGCCCATGGACGACTTTCCGGGTGAGACGGTCGGACTCGGGGAGGTCGGGCGCTGCATCAAGGTCCTCAAGGCCGCCGGCTGCGCCTCTGTCTGCCTTGCGGGGAATGTCGCCCGTCCGGACTTCGCCGCCCTCAAGCCCGATCTCAGGGGGGTCGCCATGCTGCCCCGTCTCATTCTCGAGGCGCGGCGGGGAGACGACGCCCTCTTGCGGGCCGTGCTCGACGAGTTCCGCAAGGAGGGTTTCGCCATCGAAGGCGCCCATGAGGCCCGGAGCGATCTCTTGCTGTCAGCGGGCCCCCTGGGGCGGCTTGCGCCGGACCCTTCGCACCAGGCCGATATCCAGCGCGCCCTGGAGGTCGCCCGGCGGATCGGGGATCTGGACATTGGCCAGGGCGCCATTGTCTGCGAGGGACTCGTCCTCGCGGTTGAAGCCCAGGAGGGCACCGACGCCATGCTCCGCCGGGTTGCCGAGGAGGTGGCTCCGGCCTTGCGCGGCGAGGCGGGGCGCCGGCGGGGCGTCCTGGCCAAGGCGCCCAAGCCGATCCAGGAAACCCGGGTGGATCTTCCGACCCTCGGACCCGCCACCGTGCGCGGCGCGGCGCGTGCAGGTCTGGCGGGCATTGTCGGGGAGGCGGGGCGGACCCTTGTCCTGGAGCGTGAGGCCGTCATCCGGCTGGCGGACGAACTCGGTCTCTTCGTGGTCGGGGTCGAGGCGGAATGAGCGGAAAACCGCCGGTCATCATGCTGGTCGCCGGAGAGCCCTCCGGGGACGATCGCGGCGCGGGGCTGGCCCTCGCCCTGCGCGAGCGCTGCGGACCCGATCTGAGGCTGGTGGGCGTCGGCGGACCGCGCATGGCGGCGGCGGGTGTCGAGAGCCTGTTCGACATGTCCGAGATCTCGGTGTTTGGTCTGCTGGAGGGCCTGCTCGCCATCCCGCGGGTGCGACAGCGGGCCGAGGAAACCGCCCGGGCCGCCGCGAGGGAGGGGGTGGACCTTGTCGTCCTCATCGACTCCTGGGGGTTCAGCTGGCTTGCGGCCCGGGCCATCCGACGCCTCGCCCCGAAGGCTCGCCTTGTGAAGTACGTCGCGCCTCAGGTCTGGGCCACCCGGCCCGGGAGGGCCAAGGCGCTGGCAGGCCTGGTCGATCACCTGCTTGTCATCAACAGCTTCGAGCCGCCCTATTTCGAGGCCTGGGGCCTGCCGACCACCTTTGTCGGTCATCCGGCCCTTCATATGGACTTCTCGGATTGCGACCCGGCGGCTTTCCGAGCGCGCCACGCCATTGCGGCCTCCGCACCCGTCCTTCTGGTGCTGCCCGGCAGTCGCCCGGGAGAGGTCGATCGCCTGCTGCCGCCCTTCGAGGAGGCGGTGAAGCGGTTAAAGGCCGATCATCCGACCCTGCAGGTCGTCCTGCCCGTGGCGGAGACCGTTGCAGCGCGGGTCAGGGCCGCGGTCGCCGGCTGGCCCTTCCGGGTGCATGTGGTCGAGGGTGAGCGCGAAAAGCGGGAGGCCATGCGCGCCGCCGATCTCGCCCTGGCCTGTTCGGGAACCGTGACCCTTGAGGTCGCCCAGGCGGGCGTGCCGATGGTCGTCGCCTACCGCCTTGGGAATGTGACCCACTTTGTCGCGCGGTTCCTGATCCGCACGCCCTGGGTCGTGCTGTTCAACATCGCGGCCCGAGACTTCCTGGCGCCAGAGCTCATCCAGGACGAGTGCAACGGCCCCCGACTTGCGGCCGAGCTTGACCTGCGGCTCCGGGACCCGGACCTGCGGCGTGCACAGGTTGCAGCCCAGGATGCGGCGCTGGACAAAATGGGACGCGGCGGTCCCGATCCCTCGGAGACCGCCGCGCGGGTTGTACTCGGCCTGCTGGACGAAGATCAGCGGCGCTTGTCGAGCGGCACGTAATCGCGCGCAGGCGCGCCGGTGTAGATCTGCCGCGGGCGGCCGATCTTCTGCGACGGGTCCTCGATCATTTCCTTCCACTGCGAGATCCAGCCCACAGTGCGCGCCAGGGCGAACAGCACGGTGAACATCTCGGGCGGGAAGCCGAGGGCCCGCAGGGTGATGCCCGAATAGAAATCCACGTTCGGATAAAGCTTGCGCTCGACGAAGTAGGGATCGTTGAGGGCGATCTTCTCCAGCTCCATCGCCACCTTCAGAAGGGGGTCGTTGGAGTGGCCGACCTCGGCCAGGACCTCATGGCAGGTCTGCTGCATGACCTTCGCGCGAGGGTCATAGTTCTTGTAGACCCGGTGGCCGAAGCCCATCAGCCGGTACTTCCGGTCCTTCACGCCCTGGACGTACTCCGGGATCCGATCCACCGAGCCGATCTCGGCCAGCATGTTCAGGGCCTCTTCATTGGCCCCGCCATGGCTGGGACCCCAGAGGCAGGCGATGCCGGCGGCGATGCAGGCGAAGGGATTGGCGCCGGAGGAGCCGGCGAGGCGCACCGTGGAGGTGGAGGCGTTCTGCTCGTGGTCGGCGTGCAGGATGAAGATGCGGTCCATGGCCCGGGTGAGGACCGGGTTCGGCTTCCAGTCCTCGGCGGGCACCGAGAAGCACATGCGCAGGAAGTTCTCGGAGTAGGAAAGCTCGTTGCGCGGATAGACGAAGGGCTGGCCCCGGAAATACTTGAACGCCCGGGCGGCGATCGTCGGCATCTTGGCGATCAGCCGGTGCGACGAGATGATACGTTGCTGCGGATCATCGATGTTGGCGCTGTCGTAGTAGAAGGCGGACAGGGCGCCAACAGCGCCGACCATGATGGCCATCGGGTGAGCATCACGCCGGAAGCCATTGAAAAACCGATCGAACTGATCGTGAACCATGGTGTGGTTCGTGATCGTGTTCTGGAAGCTTTCGTACTCCTGGGCGCTGGGAAGGTCGCCGTTCAGCAACAGGTAGCAGACTTCGAGGAAGGTCGACTTCTCGGCCAGCTGGTCGATCGGGTATCCGCGGTGCAGCAGAATGCCCTTGTCGCCGTCGATGAAGGTGATCTTGCTCTCGCAGGACGCCGTCGAGGTGAAGCCGGGGTCATAGGTGAAGACGTCTGCTTCCGCATAGAGCTTGCGGACATCGACGACAGCCGGGCCGTCCGTGCCCCGAAGCACCGGAAGTTCGACCGTCGTTCCCGCGACGCTGATCTTGGCCGTATCCCCCATCACATCCCCTCGTTCCGGAAGAAACTGAACATATGGTTTGATGCCTTATACCGCCTAACATTCAGTTAGGAAGCGCATCCTGCATCCGGGCGAGGCTTTCGTCCCGGCCGATCGAGACGAGGGCGCCTGCAAGGTCAGGCGCCGGCGAGCCTCCCGACAGCACGGCCCTCAGGGCGGGGCCAAACTTGCCGATTCCGACCGCCTCGGCCTCGGCGAAGGCGCGGATCTCCGCCTCCAGGGCGGGGAGGGTCCACTCCGCATCCGCAAGCCGCTCGGCGAGCCGGCCCAGCCGGGCGCGGGTTTCCCCGGTCAGCTGGCCCAGGGCCTTTTCGGGCAGCTCCAGAGGGCGCCGGCGCAGGGCGAAGATGACCGCGTCCGCAAGGTCCAGAAGGGTGCGGGCGCCGTCGCGCACGAGGGGCAGGGTCCGCAAGAGGACCTCCCTGTCTCCGTCATGCAGCGGCCAGTCCCGGCTCTTCAGCACAGTCTCCACCAGGTTGGCCAGCCGCTCCGGGTCGGCCTGCCGGATGTAATGATTGTTCAGGTGATTGAGCTTGTCCCAGTCCAGGCGGGCGGGGGCGCCCACCACGTCGCGGATATCGAACCAGGCCCGGGCCTGGTCGTCCGTGAAGATCTCGTCGTCGCCGTGTCCCCAGCCCAGCTTGGCCAGGTAGTTCCGCAGGGCCTCGGGCAGATAGCCCATGTCATCGAACTCGCTGACCGCCTGGGCGCCGTGCCGCTTGGACAATTTCTTGCCGTCAGGGCCGTGGATCATGGGCAGATGAGCCCAGACCGGCGTTTCCCATCCCATGGCCTGATAGATGTGGGTCTGACGCGCCGCATTGGTGAGGTGGTCGTCCCCCCGGATGACGTGGGTCACCCCCATGTCGTGATCATCGACCACGACAGCGAGGTTGTAGGTGGGCGTGCCGTCCGTGCGCAGCAGGATCAGGTCGTCCAGGTCGGCGTTGCGAAAGATCACCTCGCCCTTCACCTGGTCGTCGATCCGGGTCTCGCCCGACTGGGGCGCCCGCAGGCGGATCACGTGCGGTCGCTCCAGGTCGTCCGGGCCGCCATTGGCGTCGCGCCAGGGCGAGCGCACCACCCGTCCCTCGGCGCGCGCCCTCTCGCGTTCCTCCGCCAGCTCGTCAGGCGTCATGTAGTCCCGGTAGGCCCCGCCCCGGGCCAGCAGCTCCAGGGCGACCGCGCGGTGTCGGTCGGCGCGGGAAAACTGGAACACCGGCGGCTCGTCCGGTTCCAGCCCCAGCCAGGACAGACCGTCGAGGATCACCTTCACGGCGGCGTCCGTCGACCGCTCCCGGTCGGTGTCCTCGATCCGGAGCAGGTACTTCCCGCCCATCCGGCGGGCGTAAAGCCAGTTGAACAGGGCGGTGCGCGCCGTGCCGATGTGCATCGACCCGGTCGGAGAGGGCGCGATGCGCGTGACGACCTGACGTTCGCTCATGAGGGTACCGAGACAGATGGGTGAGACCGCCGCCACTGGCGGCGGGCCGCCTCTTAACATGCGTCTCGCGCGCGCTCCTAGCCTGAGAGGCGCCCGCCTCTGGCTGGGGCGGCAGGCGGACCTCCAGGCCGGACGCTTCGGGCTCTGGACCCCGGTCGCTCTGGGCTGCGGCGCCGCGCTCTACTTCGCCCTGCCCGGAGAACCTGTTCTTGGAGTGGCGATCCTGTCCCTTCTCGCGGCCGTCGTCCTTGCCCTGACGGCCATGAGAGCTCCCCTGGGGCCCGCAGCCTCCGGCGCCCTCGTTCTCCTGGCCTGCCTCGCCGCGGGCCTCGGCCTCGCCCGGCTGAGGACCGAGCAGGTCCAGGCTCCCATCATTCCGCCCGGCGGGGATGTTCGCCGGATCGAGGCGTGGGTGGTGGATGTGGCGAGTCCCGGGCAGGGCGGAAGCCGGGTCCTCCTGGCCCCGGTCACCGTGGCGGGTCTCTCGCCCGATGAGACCCCCATCCGCATCCGGCTGACCCTCCGCGGTCCGGAGGCGCCTCCGGCGCCGGGAACCCGGATCACCACCCGGGCCCTGCTGAATCCGCCGCCGCCGCCGTCCTCGCCAGGCGCCTATGACTTCGCCCGGGACTCCTTCTTCGACGGCGTGGGAGGGGTCGGGCTGGCTCTGGGCGGGGTCGAGGCTGCGACCGGTCCGCCGGGCGCCCTTCCCTGGGGACTGCGTCTCCAGATGCAGGTCAACGCCTTCCGGTGGGACCTCACCCGACGCCTTGTCGATCGCATGGGGGTGGAGCGCGGCGGTCTCGCCGCCGCCATGACCACGGGTCATGAGGCCTTTGTCCCTCCCGCCCAGGTCGAAGCGCTGAGGGCGGCGGGCCTCGCCCACATCATCTCGATTTCCGGCCTGCACATGGCGATCGTGGGCGGGTTCGTCTACGGGCTCGCCAGGCTCGCCGTCGCCGTGAGCCCCTGGCTCGCCCTCAGGCTCCCCGGCCGCAAGGTCGCAGCGGCCTCCGGGATGATCGCCATTCTCGCCTACCTCGTCCTGTCGGGAGGGCCTGATCCGGCGGTCCGGGCGGGGGTCACGGCCTGCGCCGCCTTCTGCGCCATTCTCTGGGATCGCCGGGCCATCAGCCTCCGGACCCTGGCGCTGGCGGCGACGGTCGTCCTGCTCATGCGACCGGAGGCGGTTACCCAACCGGGCTTCCAGATGTCCTTCGCCGCCACCGCCGCCCTGGTCGCCCTCGCCGAGGCCTGGCCGGCGCCGGTTCGCGAAATCTCCACCCCCCTGCCGGTCCGGATCCTTCAAGGCGCGGGCGCCGCCGCCCTGGCCGGGGTCCTGATCTCGCTGGCGGCGGGTCTCGCCACCGGCCCCTTCGCCCTACAGCACTTCAACCGGATCGCGGTCTATGGGCTGCCCGCCAACCTCCTGTCGGAGCCGGTCTCCACCCTGCTTCTGATGCCGGCCCTCGCCCTCGGCGTCCTCCTCACGCCCCTCGGCCTCGGGGATGTCCCCCTCTGGTTTGCGGGACAGGGGATCGAGGCCCTGAACGCCATCGCCCGGATCTTCGCCGGCCTTCCGGGCGCGGAAAGGGTGATCGCCAGCGCGCCGCCCTGGGCCCTTCCGGTCACCTTTCTGGGGCTGCTCTTCATCTGCCTCTGGAAGGGCCCGCTCAGGTGGATCGGCCTGCCGCTCGCCCTTGCGGTCTATCTCGCCCCGCGGACGCCGGCCCCGGATCTCTGGGTGGCCCATGACGGCGCGTCTGCAGCCGTCCGTGCGGGGGATTCGGCGGTCGCCCTGAGGCCGGACGTGCGCCGCTTTGGCGCGGAGGTCTGGTCCCGCCGGCGGGGTCTTGCCCTTCGTGCCCCGACTGACGGTCCGGTTCCCGGCCTGGCTTGCAGGACCTACGCCTGCACGCCGGTCCCGGGGGGGCCGCCGGTGGCGGTCATCTGGACCCGGCGACCTGGCGTGCTGCAGAGGGAATACCGGCTGGCCTGCAGTTCAGCCGACCTGATCGTCCTGCGCGGACGACGCCCGGCCGGGCCCTGCGGGGCGCGGTTCATCCTGGATGAGACGGATTTCCGATCGGGTGGCTCGGTAGAGCTCTGGCGGCTTCCCGACGGACGATGGCGCGCCCTCTGGGCTCAGCCCATGCGGGGCGCCCGGCCGTGGGCGGCCCCCGGGTATCAGTGATAGGCCCGGATGAGACCGACGAGCTTGCCCTGCACCGCCACCTGGTCCGGCCCGAAGATCCGGGTCTCATAGGCCGGGTTGGCGGCCTCGAGCGCGATGGAGGCGCCCTTGCGGCGAAGACGCTTCAGCGTGGCTTCCTCCCCCATGACCAGGGCCACGACGATGTCGCCGGAACTGGCGGAGTCGGTCCGGCGAATGATCACCCGGTCCCCGTCGAGGATGCCGGCGTTGATCATGGAGTCGCCCTGGACCTCCAGGACGAAGTGCTCTCCGGCGCCGAGGATCGCCTCGGGCACCGGCATGCGGTCTCGTTCCTGCTGGATGGCCTCGATGGGCGTACCGGCGGCGATCCGCCCGAGGACGGGCAGCTCCCGGATGTCGTTGGCGGCCAGGGGCGCGACCGGGGCCGGGGCGCCTGGCTCAACCACCGAAAGCCTGGCGGGGCCGCGGCCCCGGGGCGGAGCCGAGGCGGTCTCCTGCTGCGGAAGCTTCACCACCTCCAGCGCGCGCGCCCGGTGCGGCAGGCGCCGGAGAAAGCCGCGTTCCTCGAGGGCCGTGATCAACCTGTGGATCCCGGACTTGGACGCGAGGTCAAGGGCGTCCTTCATCTCGTCGAAGGACGGGGAGACGCCTGTCTCCTTGATCCTTTCATGGATGAACATGAGAAGTTCGTGCTGTTTGCGCGTCAGCATGTCCGGAGCCCCCTCCAGGGAACAAAGCAACAACTTACGGCGATGTTCTTCTGGTGTTCTCAGGGAATGTCAAGCGCCCTGGCGCGAGGCCCGGGTCAGGCGCCGAGGAGGGCCCGGGTCGCCGCAGCCACGTCGTCCTGCCGCATCAGGCTCTCGCCCACCAGCATGGCCACGGCGCCGGCCCGGGAAAGGCGTTCGGCGTCCTGCCGGCTGAAGATCCCGCTCTCGGTCACAAGTTGAGCGTTTTCAGGGACCTGCGCGGCGAGTCTTTCCGTCACCGCCAGGTCCGTGACAAAGGTCCGCAGGTCGCGGTTGTTCACGCCGACCAGCCGTGCGCCCAGTCCGCCGGCCCGGCGCATCTCGACCTCGTCGTGGACCTCGACCAAGGCGTCCATTCCAAGGCGGTCGGCCTCCGACATGAGTTCGGCGGCGAGGCCGTCCTCGACCATGGCCAGAATCACGAGGATGGCGTCGGCCCCCAGGGCGCGGGATTCGGCGACCTGCCAGGGATCGACCAGGAAGTCCTTGCGCAGGCAGGGCAGGGGGGTCGCCGCCCGCGCAGCGACGAGATAGGCGTCGTCACCCTGGAAACTCGGCCCGTCGGTCAGCACCGACAGGCAAGCGGCCCCGCCTTCGGCATAGGCGCGGGCCAGGGCGGGCGGGTCGAAGTGACCGCGTATCAGGCCCTTGGACGGCGAGGCCTTCTTGATCTCCGCGATCAGGGCGAGTCGTCCGGGTCCTGCGGCGGCCTCCAGGGCGGCGGCGAACCCCCTGGGCGGGCTTGCGCCCGCTGCGGCGGCCTCGACCTCAGCCTGCGGCCGGGATGCCTTGCGCCCGGCGACGTCGGCGCGCTTGTAGTCGGCGATGCGCGCGAGAATGTCGGTCATCGGCCGTTGGAGATCCGCACCAGGGCTTCCAGCGCCGCCCGGGCGCGACCATCATCGATGACCTGACCCGCCAACCGCACCCCCTCGGCGAGGGTGCGCACCCGGCCAGAGACGACAAAGGCGGCCGCGGCGTTCAGCAGAACGATGTGGCGATAGGGTCCCGGGGCGCCGTCGAGAAGCGCCTGCAGGGCCCTGGCGTTGTACCCGGGGTCTCCGCCGACCAGATCCTGCAGACGGCCCTCGGGAATGCCCGCCTCCTCGGGGCGTACCGTAAAGCGGCGAAGGACCCCGTCCTTGAGCGCGACGACCTCGGTCTCGCCGGTGGTGGTGAGCTCATCCATGCCCTGCCCGTGGACCACCCAGGCGCATTCGGAACCGAGGTCGCGCAGGACCTCGGCCATCGGCTGAAGCCAGGCGGGATCGAAGACCCCGAGCACCTGGCGGGCGGCGCCGGCGGGATTGGTGAGGGGCCCCAGGAGATTGAAGAGGGTGCGATAGCCCAGCTCCGCGCGGATCGGGGAAACATGCCGCATGGCGCTGTGGTGCGCCTGGGCGAAGAGAAAGCAGACGCCCGCCTCCTCCAGGGCCTTCCTTTGCCGGTCGGCCCGGGCCTCGATGTCTACGCCAAGGGCCAAAAGGACGTCGGCGGCTCCGGACTTGGAGGAAAGGGCGCGGTTTCCGTGCTTGGCCACCTTCAGGCCCCCGCCGGCCGCCACGAACGCCACCGCCGTGGAGATGTTCAGGGTGTGCAGGCCGTCTCCCCCGGTGCCGCAGACGTCGAGGGTGGGGAAGGGAACCTCCAGCCGCAGGGCGGCGGCGCGCATGGCCCGTGCGCCCGCAGCGATCTCGCCCGGGGTCTCGCCGCGCATGCGAAGGGCTGTCAGGGCGGCGCCGACCTGGGCGGGGGAGGGTTCGCCCTTCAGGCATGCGGCGAAGAAGGCTTCGGCCTCGGCGGCGTCCAGGACCTCGCCCTCGACCAGCCGGCGGAGCAGCGGGCGGAAGACCTCAGACACGGGCCCGGGCCGCGAGTTCAAGGAAGTTGCCCAGCAGCTTGTGGCCGCCTTCCGTGGCGATCGACTCCGGGTGGAACTGGACCCCGTGAACCGGGCGGGTCCGGTGCTGGAGCCCCATGATCTCGCCGTCGTCGGTCCAGGCGGTGACCTCCAGGGCGTCAGGCAGGCTGGCCTGCTCCACGGCCAGGCTGTGGTAGCGCGTCGCCGTGAAGGGGTTCGGCAGGTCGGCGAAGACGCCCTTGCCGGTGTGACGGATCGCGCTGGTCTTGCCGTGCATCAGGGCCTTGGCCCGGACCACCCGGCCCCCGAAGGCCTGCCCGATGGACTGGTGCCCCAGGCAGACGCCGAGGATCGGGAGGGTGTCGGGGGCCTTGCGCAGGAGTTCCAGGCAGATGCCCGCCTCATCCGGCGAGCAGGGTCCCGGCGAAAGCAGGACCGCGTCGGGCCTCAGGGCGATGGCCTCCGCCGCCGTCAGGTCGTCATTGCGCTGAACGCGCGTCTCCGCCCCCAGTTCGTTCAGGTAATGAACCAGGTTGTAGGTGAAGCTGTCGTAGTTATCGATCACCAGGATCATGGCCCTGTCCCTAGTGAAACCCGCGCGCGAGGGAAAGCCCGATTGTCAGGAACGGCGCGAAGGGACAGGCTCCAAGCATGGCCGAAGATGATTCCCCCCGGGGGGCTGTCAGCCCTGACGAACTGGCTCGCGCCAAAGCCCTGCTGAAAACCCCGGGCCGGAAAGACGGGGCCTGGGCCGCCCTGGCCGCCGCCGCCTTTGCGGCGGCGACGTCCCTGGCCCTCGCCGCCGCGGTGATCCTCGCGCCGGCGCCCTGATCAGACGAAGCGCCAGGCCTCCTCGGCGGCCCGGCGCAGGGCTCTGGCCTTGTGCAGGGTCTCGTCGTACTCGGCGTCGGCGTCGCTGTCGGCCACCACGCCGCCGCCGGCCTGGATGTGCATGATGCCGTCCTTGAAACAGGCCGTCCGCAGGACGATGCAGGTGTCCACCGATCCATCCGCGCCGAAATAGCCCACCGCCCCGGCATAGGCGACGCCGCGCTTCTCGGTCTCCAGTTCGTCGATGATCTCCATGGCCCGCACCTTGGGCGCTCCCGAAAGGGTGCCCGCCGGCAGGGCGGCCATGAGCACGTCCACAGGATCCAGGCCCTCGGGGGCGTCGCCCTCGACATTGGAGACCAGGTGCATGACGTGGCTGTATCTCTCGACAAAGAAGCTGTCGGTGACCCGCACATGGGGCCCGGCCCGGCGGGCGGCGGGCGCATTGGCGCCGGCGGCGTTCAGCATGGCCACCCGGCCGACATCGTTGCGTCCGAGGTCCAGGAGCATCAGATGCTCCGCGCGCTCCTTGGGGTCCGCGAGAAGCTCGGCTTCCAGGGCCAGGTCCTCCTCGGGTGTCGCGCCCCGGGGCCGCGTCCCGGCGATGGGGCGGATGGTGATCTTGCCGTCCCTGAGCCGGACCAGGATCTCCGGCGAAGACCCCGCCAGCTGGAAGTCGCCGAAGTTCAGGTAGAACAGGAAGGGGGAGGGATTGGTCCGGCGCAGCGACCGGTAGAGCGCAAAGGGATCGTGCGGAAACGGCGCCCGGAATCTGTGGCTGGGCACCACCTGGAAGATATCGCCGGCGGCGATGTAGGCCTTCGCGCGGCTCACCACAGTGCGATAATCCTCACGGCTGACCGGCGTCGTGAAGCGATCGGGCAGGGGCTCGGCTGTTCCCTTCGGCGGCTGTGCGGAGGCCTTGAGGTCCTCCCGGATCGCCGAGAGCCGGGTGATCGCCGCCGCCCAGGCCGTTTCCGCCGGGCCCTCTGATGGCCGGACGGTCGTCGCGAGCAGGATCTCCTGGCCGATGCTGTCGAACACCGCCACCACCGAGGGCCGGATCATGACGGCGTCCGGAAGCCCCAGGGTGTCCGGGTTGATGTTGGGCAGACGCTCGACAAGGCGCACCATGTCATAGCCAATCGCTCCGAATACGCCGGCCGTCATCGGAGGAAGGCCTGCGGGCGTTTCGAGGCGGGAAGCCGCCACAAGGTCGCGCAGGGAGTCCAGGGCGCCCCCGGGCTGGACCGTGAACCGGCCCTCTGCAATCGCCTCGCCCTCGGCCACCTCCGCGGTGTCGCCGCGGCAACGCCACACCAGGTCCGGCTTGAGGGCGATCACCGAGTAGCGTCCCCGCCAGGCCCCTCCCTCGACGCTCTCGAAAAGGAAGGCGTAGGGTCGGCCATTCGCGATCTTGAGGTAGGCTGAGACGGGCGTTTCCAGGTCGTCGATCAGACGGGTCCAGACCACCTGGGCGCGACCCGCGCCATAGATGTCCCGGAAGGCCTCGAAGCCGGGTTCGGGGCTCACTTTTCCCCCGCCGGCTGTTCTGTCTTGGGCGCCTCGACGCCAAGGGCCTGGCGGGCCAGCTCCAGCGAGGTCTCCACCTTCAGCACCGAGCGGGCGTAGCGTGGAAGCTCAGCGCCCAGCTCCTCGAAGATGGCCATGCCCAGCTGCGGCCGGACGTCCTCCACGGACCGGGCGTTGTCGGCTACGGCAGGGGGCGTGATCGTTTCCACCCGACCGACCGTCACGGCGAAAGCGGCGGGGTTGGCGGCGACAAAGACACCCCCCTTGGTCGCCTGGAAGGCGGCCCCGAAACCTTCCTGCGACAGCGGTCCGCCCTGTCCGGCGCCCTGCCGGGTCAGGCCGGCCAGCCGCGCCGGGCGCGCACCGATGGACGCGGCCACGGCGGCGATGTCCTGTCCCTTGCGGACCTGCTCGGCGAGCGACTCGCCCTTGGCCCGCACCCGCTTGGCCATCTCCTGGTTCATCCAGGCCCGGGCCAGGGGCTGACGCACCTCGTCCAGAGGCGGAAGGGCGCGCGGAATGATCCTGTCCACCCGCACGACGAACGACTCTCCCTGAGTTTCCTCCTCGATCTGGCTCTCCCCGCCCTGCGGCAACCGGAATGCGGTCTCGATCAGACGCGGGCTCAGGCCGGCCACGGGGCGGCCGGTGGGATCAAAGCCCTGCTCGGCCACCGGCCCGACCGTCAGGACCGTCACCCCGGCCTTGGCCGCCGCTTCGTTGAGGGTGGCGCCTCCTGCGTGGGCGTCGTCATAGGCCTGGCTGAGGGCGTAGACCTTCTCGGCTGCGGCGGTCTTGCGCGCCTCGGCCTCCAGCATGGGCCTGATCTCGTCCAGGGTGACGTTCCGGCCCGGAGTGATCCCGGTCACCCGCAGGACAGCCACGCCAAGATCGCCCTGGACGATCCGCACTTCGCCCTGCGCCATGGCGAAGGCCGCCTCGGCGACCTTTTCGTCGACCACCGCGCTGCGCGGCTTGTCCGTGTAGATTACAGGCTCCACGCCCGCCGAGCGGGCGACCGCAGCGGGGTCCTCCCCCTTGCCCAGCCGGTCGGCCAGTCCGCGCGCAACCCCGGCGTCCCGGGCGGGGATCTGGATCAGGGACCGTGTTTCGGGGCGGTTGAGGGCGTCCTTCCGGAATTCGAACTGCCGGCGGACATCCGCCTCCGTGATCTTGACCTGGCCGGCGACCTGGGCCGAGCTGAAGCGCACGACGCTCAACACCCGGAACTCAGGGCGCATCAGCTGCTCGGAGTTCGCCTTCATGAACTCGGTCAGCTGGCTGTCGGACGGCGGCCGGGGCGCCTCGACGGCGGCGGGGCCGACATTGAAGGCGAGGACATCGCGGGACTCCTGCGCGAAGACGACGGCCAGCGCGCCATAGGCGCGCGGCGGGCGCAGGCCGTCCACCAGCCCTGAGGCAAGATGAGACTGGGCGATGTCGTCCCGGATGCTCTGCTCGAACATGGCCGGGGTCATCTTGTTGCGCGCCAGGGCGTCCTGGTAGAGCCGCCGGTCGAAGCGGCCGCTCAGCTGGTCGAAGAAGGCGGGAATCTTCTGGATTTCCGCCGTGATCAGGGCGTCGGAGGGGCGCAGACCGATCCGCTCGATCAGGGCCGCCACCGCCTGGCGGTCCGCCAGGCTCTGCAGAAGCCGGACATCCAGCCGCTCCTGCACGGCGAGTTCGTTGGTGATCTGCTGGCCGGTCTGCTCTTGGAGGTTCTGGCGCGTGCGGTCCCACTCCGACCGGAAGGTCTCGACGGAAACGGTCCTGTTCCCGGCCTTCACCACCTCGGTCGGAACAGGGGTCCTGAAGACGTCCCCGACGCCGAAGACCGCAAAGCTGATGATCAGGAGGCCGATCAGCAGAAGGGCGACCCAGGACCTTGCGAAGGCGCGGATGAGGGTGATCATGAAATCCTTCCCGGCCCGTCGCGCGGGCGCATTGCAAGGCCGGGTATAGAGGCTTGGCCAGTCCGTGGGCAAGCCGCACCGAGGGCGCGCGCCGGGTGACAGGCCGCACATCGTGTCGTATCCGGCGGACTTCGGGTTCAGTCAGGTCGAAAGGGAGGCTCCGCGTGGAGAAGCGGATCGTGGGCAACTGGAAGATGAACGGTCTTTCGACCTCCCTGCGCGAGGCCCGTGCGGTGGCGGACGGCCTGCGGGGGGCCTCGGCGCGGGTCGCCCTCTGTCCGCCCTCCACCCTGGTGGAGCGGATGGCCCGGGCGCTTGCCGGAACCGAGGTCCAGGTTGGCGGGCAGGACTGCCGGGCGGAGGAGTCCGGGGCCTTCACGGGCGATGTCTCCGCTGAAATGCTGGCCGACGCCGGGGCGGTCCTTGTCATCCTCGGCCATTCGGAGCGGCGGGCCGGCTTCGGGGAGACCGACGACCTTGTGTCGGCCAAGGTCGGCGCGGCCCTGCGCGCGGGCCTCCAGCCCATCGTCTGCGTGGGGGAGACCCTTGCGGAGCGGGAGTCCGGGCGCGCCCTCGACGTGGTCACCGCCCAGGTCAGGGGCTCGCTGCCGGCGTCCCTCGACGGCAAGGATTTTCTCCTCGCCTACGAGCCGGTCTGGGCGATCGGCACGGGCCTGACCCCCACCCTTGAGCAGATCGCCGAGGTTCACGCCGCAATCCGGGCCGAACTGGTCGTCCGGCAGGGACCGTCAGGGGCCCGGGTCCCCATCCTTTACGGAGGCTCGGTCAAGCCGGGCAACGCCGCTGAAATCCTCTCGACGCCGGAGGTGGGCGGCGCCCTGGTCGGCGGCGCCTCCCTCAAGGCGGCGGACTTCCTGGGCATTATTGCGGGCGCCTGAGGGCCTCCCAGGCGGCTGCGTCCAGGGGCGGCGGCGGGACGGACTGGAAACGCAAACTCTCAGGTGTTAGATCAGCCGCCGTCTCCGGTCGGTCCTCGGCCAGCTCTTTCGGTTGTTTCATGCTCGGGCTCCTGCTCACCCTCCACATCATCGTCAGCATCTGCCTGGCGGTGGTCGTCCTGATCCAGCGCTCGGAGGGCGGCGCCCTGGGCATGGGTGGCGGGCCCTCCGGCCTCATGACCGCCCGCGGCGCCGGCAACTTCCTGACCCGGATCACCTGGGCGCTCGGATCCGCCTTCTTCGTCCTCAGCCTCGCCCTGACCCTGGTCATGGGTCGCGAACGCGCCGGGGACTCCGTGGTCGATCGCATGCAGGTGGAGTCGCTCTCGCCCGAAGCGCTTCGTCGGCAGCAGGAACAGCAGCAGGCCCCCGCGGCGCCTGCGCCGGATGCAGCGCCGGCGCCCTTCGAGGCGCCTCGGCCGAGCCTCGCCAATCCCCTGACGGCGCCCGCTCCGCCGGCTTCCCAGACGCCTTCCGTCCCGCCGCCGTCGCAGGGCCAGTGAGCCTCGTCCACAGGTGAGGCCTTGCGACTGTCTGCAACCGGAGCCGAATCGCGGCTAACTGGACCCCCATGACCCGGTACATCTTCATCACCGGCGGCGTGGTCTCCTCCCTGGGAAAAGGTCTCGCCTCCGCCGCTCTCGGCGCGCTCCTCCAGGCGCGCGGCTACCGGGTGCGCCTTCGCAAGCTCGACCCCTATCTCAACGTCGACCCGGGGACGATGAGCCCCTACCAGCACGGCGAGGTCTTCGTGACCGAGGACGGCGCCGAGACCGACCTCGACCTCGGCCACTACGAGCGGTTCACCGGCGTCAACGCCGCCCGCGGCGACAACATCACCACCGGCCAGATCTACAAGACCATCATCGAGAAGGAGCGCCGCGGCGACTATCTCGGCGCGACGGTCCAGGTGATCCCGCACGTCACCGACGAGATCAAGGCCTTCGTCCTGTCCGATCCGGGTGAGGGCGTCGACTTCGTCCTGGTCGAGATCGGCGGCACGGTGGGCGACATCGAGGGCCTGCCCTTCTTCGAGGCCATTCGCCAGCTGGGCCAGGAACTGCCCCGGGGCATGGCCTGCTACATCCACCTCACCCTTCTGCCCTATGTGAAGACGGCCGGGGAGATGAAGACCAAGCCGACCCAGCACTCCGTCAAGGAGCTGAGGTCCATCGGCATCCAGCCCGACATCCTGCTCTGCCGCTGCGAGCAGCCCATTCCTCCGGCCGAGCGCCGCAAGATCGGCCAGTTCTGCAATGTCCGGGAGAGCGCCGTGATCCAGGCCATGGACTCGCCCAATATCTACGCGGTGCCGCTCGACTACCACGAGCAGGGACTGGACCGGGAAGTGCTGGACGTCTTCGGCCTCCTGGGGACGGCGCCCGAGCCCGACCTGACCGGCTGGCAAAGGGTCTCTGACCGCCTGGCCCATCCCGACGGCGAGGTCACCATCGCCATCGTCGGCAAGTACACGGGCCTGACCGACGCCTACAAGTCGCTGGTCGAGGCCCTCATCCACGGGGGCCTGGCCAGCAATGTCCGCGTGCGCCTGGACTGGATCGAGGGCGAGGCCTTCGAGCGTGACGAGGCCCTGATCGGCGAGCGTCTGGCCGGGGTGCACGGCGTGCTGGTCCCCGGCGCCTTTGGCGAACGCGGGGCGTTGGGCATGATCCGCGCCATCCAGTTCGCCCGGGTACACCAGATTCCCTATTTCGGCATCTGCTTCGGCATGCAGATGGCCATGATCGAGGCGGCCCGGAACCTGGCCGGCCTGTCCGAGGCCTCCTCCACCGAGTTCGGCCCCAGCGCCCAGCCCGTGGTGGGCCTCATGACGGAATGGACCCGCGGCAATGCGCGCGAGACCCGGGGGCAGGGCGACGACCTGGGCGGTACCATGCGCCTGGGCGCCTACGACGCCGTCCTCACGCCCGGTTCCCGCGTGGCGGCCATCTACGGCGCCGAGCACATCAGCGAGCGCCACCGCCACCGCTACGAGGTCAATATCCGCTATCGGGAGGCCATCGAGGCCACGGGCCTGTCCTTCACCGGCCTGTCTCCCGACGGCGTCCTGCCCGAGATCTGCGAGCGCGCCGACCATCCCTGGTTCGTCGGCGTCCAGTTCCACCCGGAGCTGAAGAGCCGCCCCTTCGACCCCCACCCCCTCTTCACCAGCTTCATCGGCGCCGCCAAGGAGCGCAGCCGGCTGGTCTGAGTCCGGGTGTCAGGGGTGAGGAGCGAACCCCTCAATCGTCTTCGAACTCTGAGGCGAAGTCCCGCCTCGCCGCCTCAATGAAGCCGTTCGGCGGTGGTGGCGGCTCCTGATCGCTCCGGTAGGTCAGGAACAGCTCTTCGAACCCCCCCGGAACGAAGCTGACCAGCAGCCTGACCGGCGCGTCGCCGGCATTGGCCAGGCCGTGGCGCACACCAGGCGGCACGCGCACGAAATCCCCGGCGTCGAGATCGAAGACCGCCTCGCCCAGCAGGAAGCGAAGCCTTCCGGACTGGACCAGGAAGGACTCCTCGATGTGGTCGTGACGATGCGGCCCCAGCTTCAGCGGCGCGTCCCCGACATGGGCCAGTCGCGGCGCCAGCGTCAGCTCCATCAATCCATAGCGGCCTTCCGTTTCACGCCCGAAGACCAGGATGCGGCCATGGTCAGGTCCATCCTCAAACGCCACGCCTTCGTTCGCCCGGACGGTCAGGGAGGATGTCATCTCCAGGTTCTTTCTGTCAGCCCACTGCGCGATGCCGCCAACGGTACCCGACCCTTGGTGGAGAACAAGCGCGTCGATTTTCCTTGGGGCGCCTCCAGGTTGGGTCCGGGAGACGCGCCGGCCGTCCGGCCCGGCTTGAATCCCCCGCACGATTGGGGCATAAGCCCCCACCTTGACGCGCTCCGGTTTCCGCAGCCGTCCTTCCCCTGTCCGCCAGAGAGAGTCTCCCGTGGCCGTTCCGAAGCGAAAAACCTCCCCCTCGCGCCGCAACATGCGTCGCTCGCACCACGCCCTGGGGGCCAACAGCTACGTCGAGGACAAGGAAACCGGCGAGCTGAAGCGCCCGCACCACATCGACCTGAAGACCGGCATGTACAAGGGCCGCCAGGTCATCACGCCGAAGGAAGACTAGGGCTCTCCGAAGCGACGGAATTCCAGGGCGCGGCGCCGAAGGGCCCCGCGCCCTTTCTGATTCCCGGGCGGTCGAGCCGCTGTTGCGCCCCCTCAGTCGGCTTCGCCGACAGCTCCCCCGCAGGGGAGCAATGACTCCCCAATGCCTCCCCCTCCTGAGGGGCCGCAGCGCCCCTCAGTCGGCTTCGCCGACAGCTCCCCCGCAGGAGAGCAATTCGCCGCTCCAATTCCTCCACCTCTTG
>NZ_JADCBG010000119.1 GCF_020253645.1 Phenylobacterium sp. | reverse complement strand
TCATGGCGCTGAAGGTGCGCGGAGACCGGCTGCGCTATGACACAGGCGTCCAGACCCAGCACATCACCCGGGCCAGCCGCTATGTCTCGGCCATCACCGGCTTTCCGGTGCAGTACAACAAGGCCATCGTCGGCAAGAACGCCTTCGCCCACGAGAGCGGCATCCACCAGGACGGCATGCTCAAGAACGCCGAGACCTACGAGATCATGCGTCCCGAGGACGTGGGGCAGGGCGGCACCAACCTGGTCATGGGCAAGCACTCCGGCCGCCACGCCTTCCGCGAGAAGCTGAAGGGCCTGGGCTATGAGCTGGGCCAGAACGCCCTGAACGAGGCCTTCCAGCGCTTCAAGGACCTGGCCGACAAGAAGAAGGACGTCTACGACGACGACATCGTCGCCCTGGTGGACGACGCCCTCGCCTCCGGCGCCGACCGCATCCAGGTGAAGTCCCTGCGCGTCGTCGCCGGCACCGAGGGGCCCCAGACCGCCGACCTGGTCCTGACCGTCGATGGCGAGGAGCGGGTTTCCGCGGCCACGGGCGATGGTCCGGTGGACGCGGTCTTCCACGCCATCCGGCAGGCCGTGCCGCACGAGAGCGACCTGCGCCTCTTCCAGGTGCACGCCGTCACCGAGGGCACGGACGCCCAGGCCCAGGTCTCGGTCCGGCTCGAAGAGGACGGGCGGATCGCCACTGGCCAGGCCGCCGATACCGACACCCTGACCGCCTCGGCCAAGGCCTATGTCAACGCGTTGAACAACCTCATCGCCCGGCGGGAGAAGACCGCCCCGGCCACGCGCATCGCCAGCGGGTTCTGAGCCGTGCTCTGGGCCGTGCTCGCCGCGGCCGCCGCCCCGCTCCAGGTCGCCCGCAACGCCTTCCAGCGCGGGATGATCGACGACGCCGGTCCCTGGGGGGCGACCCTGGTGCGGTTCCTGTTCGGCCTGCCCTTTTCCCTGCTCCTCCTGGGGATCATCGTCGCGCTGACCCCTGAGGCCCGACCGGACCCCGACCTGCGATTCTTCGTGACCGTCGGGATGGGCGGCCTCGCGCAGATCGCCGCCACGGCCTGCCTGCTGGTGGCGATGGAGAAGGCGGGCTTTGCAGTCGCCACCTTCCTGCAGCAGGCGGCCCTGCCCCTCGGGGCGCTGGCCGGCTGGATCGTCTTCGGGGATTCCATGCGCCCGCTGCAGTGGCTGGGGATCGGGGTCACCTGCGCCGGGCTCTTCGTCCTCTCCTGGCCGCGGGAGGGCATCCGGACAATGGATGCCGGGGCCCTGCTGGGCCTTGCCGCAGCGGCCTTCTTTGCGGTGTCGATGAACGGCTACCGGCAGGCGGGCCTGGCTCTGGAGCCCCGGCATCCCATCTACGCCGGCATCGGCGCGGTCGTGGCGGCGCAGACGATCCAGTCCGTCGTGCTGGGCGGCGTCCTCGCCATCGCCAGACCCGCCGCACTGAGGGCGGTCTTCACCTCCTGGCGATCGTCCCTCGGCGCCGGCGCCTGCGGGACCGGGGCCTCGGCCCTCTGGTTCTCGGCCCTCGCCATGTCGCCGCCGGGGCCGGTGCGGGCGATCGGGGTGATCGAGGCGCCCATCGCCGCCCTGGCCGGCCGGACCCTGTTCAAGGAGAAGCTGACGCCCCTGCAGATCGCCGCCGGGGCGACGACCGCGCTCGGCGTGGTGGTGACGGCGCTGGCCTGAACGGGCAGGATGCGCCGACGGGCCGGGGAGGGCGCGGATGACAGGATACGCCGGATTTGACGTCGAGGCGCACGCCGGGCGCCTGGCCCGGGACGGGTTCACCCTCATCGAGGACTTCCTCTCGCCCGGCGACATTGCGGAGGCCCGGGCCCGGATCGAGGCCCTGTCTGGCGTCCACCGGGGCCGCAACGCCTTCGAGGGCTTTGCGACGGAGCGCATCTACACCCTTGTGGCGCGGGGCGCGGTCTTCGAGCGGATGACCGAGGACGCCCGCATCCTGGCCCTCCTCGACCGGTTCCTGCTGCCCGGCTACCTGCTGACCGCAAGCCAGTCGATCCGGATTGATCCGGGCGAGGCGGCCCAGGCCCTGCACATCGACGACGCCTTCTACCGGCTTCCCAGGCCGCGGCCGGCGGTGAGCCTGACCCTGATCGCGGCCATCGACGCCTTCACCGACGAGAACGGGGCCACCGACATCCTGCCGGGGTCGCACCTCTGGGACGAGGCCCGGGCGGCGCAGGCCCTGGCGGCGGGCGGCGGCCCGGACCTGGTCCCCGCCGTCATGCCGGCGGGCGCCGCGATCGTCCTGCAGGGTCACCTGATCCACCGGGGCGGCGCAAACCGAAGCCAGGCTCCGAGGCTGGCCGTGACGAACCAGTACTGCCAGCCCTGGGCCCGGACCCAGGAGAACTTCTTCCTGGGTGTTCCCCGGGAGAGGGCCGCGGCCCTGTCACCGCGCCTGCAGGCCCTTCTGGGGTATGAGATCTGGTCGCCCTTCATGGGTCACGTCACCGGGTCGCATCCGGCGAAGGCCCTCATTCCGGGCTGGTCAGCCCCGGTCGCCTGCGACCTCTCGCCGGATACGGGTTGAATCCGCGGGGCGGAGGCCCTCGAGGCGACGGATTCGCCTTGAATTCGCCCCGGTGGCAGGGCAGAGGACGATCTGATCCGTCCGGCCAGGGAAGGGTCCGACGGCGCGCGCCCCCGATGGCGACGAAGCCCGCGGCTCCCATCCCCCGCCGGGCCCCCTCCGCAGCCCCCCTCCGCCCCCGGGAACCTCAATGTTTTCGTCCCTTTTCGGCTCTGTCACCAAGGACATCGCCATCGACCTCGGCACCGCCAACACCCTCATCTACATGAAGGGTCGCGGGATCGTCCTGAACGAGCCCTCGGTGGTGGCCCTGCGCAATGTGGGCGGCCGGAAGGAGACCTACGCGGTCGGCCTTGAGGCCAAGCAGATGCTGGGCCGCACCCCCGGCCACATGGAGGCCATCCGCCCGCTCCGGGACGGCGTCATCGCCGATTTCGAGGTGGCGGAGGAGATGATCAAGTACTTCATCCGCAAGGTCCACAACCACAAGGGCTTCGTGAACCCCAAGGTCATCGTCTGCGTGCCGTCGGGCGCGACGGCGGTCGAGCGGCGGGCGATCAAGGACAGCTGCCTGAACGCCGGCGCCCGCCGGGTGGCCCTGATGGACGAGCCCATGGCGGCGGCGATCGGGGCGGGCCTGCCGATCCACGAGGCCACCGGCTCGATGGTGGTGGACATCGGCGGCGGGACCACCGAGGTCGCCGTCCTGTCCCTCTCCGGGGTCGTCTATTCCCGCTCGGTCCGGGTCGGCGGCGACACCATGGACGAGGCGATCATTTCCTACATGCGCCGGACCTTCAACCTGCTGATCGGCGAGACGACGGCCGAGCGGATCAAGAAGGAAATCGGCACTGCCCGCGCCCCCGAGGTGGGCGACGGACTGGCCATTGACGTCAAGGGCCGGGACCTGATGCAGGGAGTCCCGCGCGAGGTCCGCGTGGCCGAGAGGCAGGCCGCCGAGGCGCTGAGCGAGCCGGTCTCCCAGATCGTCGAAGCGGTGAAGATGGCCCTGGAGTCCACCCCGCCTGAACTGGCCTCCGATATCGCCGACAAGGGCATCATGCTCACCGGGGGCGGAGCCCTGCTGCGGGGTCTGGACGCGGAGATCCGCGACCATACGGGGCTTCCCGTGACCGTCGCGGATGATCCCCTGTCCTGCGTCGCCCTGGGCTGCGGCAAGGTGCTGGAGCACCCGGCCTGGATGAAGAGCGTGATGGACGCTGCGGCCGCCTGAGGCGGCTCTGGCGGGAATCACAGGACTGGGAACACTAGGCGGGGCTGATCGGCAGCGCGAATGAGGGGCTCTTCTCCGCTCGAGGGCCCGGGAGATCGTCGGGTCCGTGTCATTCAGGGATAATCCCTTCGGAGAGATCCGGCTGCCCCTGGCGCTGGGGGCGGCGGCCGCCGCCGTGGTGGCGCTCGTGGTCGCCTTCGCCTTGCTCATGATCGACCGCCGCCAGACCTACCAGACCGAGGTCTACAACGCGCTGCGCAAGGCGTCCGACGGGGTGGTCGCTCCGGTGACGGGCGCGGTGGCGACTCCGGTCCGCTGGGCGGGCGACGCCTTGCAGCATGTCGGAGGCTATTTCTTCGCCGCTTCGGAGAACCGGCGCCTGAAGGCGGAGCTGGCGGCCGCCGAGGCCTGGCGGGAAAGGGCCGTGGCCCTGGCCGACGAGAACGCCCGGTACCGGGCCCTCCTGGGGCTGGCCGTTGATCCCCCCGTGCCCATGGTGACGGGCCGGACCGTGACCGAGAGCCGGGGGCCTTTCGCCAATACCCGCCTGATCAATGTTGGGTCGGAGCGCGGAGTGAAGGTGGGGCATCCGGTCCTCAGCGAGAACGGCCTCGTGGGCCGGGTGATCGGGGTTGCGCCCCGGGTCAGCCGGGTCCTGCTCCTGACCGACGCCGCCTCCCGCACCCCGGTCATGATCCAGCGGACCCGGGCCAGGGCGATCCTGACCGGCGACGGGGGCTGGGCCCCGGAGCTGGCCTTTCTGCGCGGCCGCGACGCCGCCAGGCCGGGCGACCTGGTCCTGACCTCCGGAGACGGCGGGGTGCTGCCAAGAGGGATTACGGTGGGTCGGGTGGACCGCGGAGCCGATGGCGTCCTGAGGGTTCGCCTGGCCTCGGACGCCGCCCCCGTCGACTTCGTGCGCGTGCTGCTGTTCGAGGACTTCGTGCGTCTTGAGGACCTTCGCGCCCTGAACCGCCCCGCCGAACCGCCGCCGCCGACGGCGATGCCCCGGGCCCCGGAGCCGCCGCCTGCGACACCGCCGTCCAGGGAGCCCGCGCGATGAGCGCCGTCGCCCGTCCGCTTCGCGTTGCCCGCTGGGTGGGAGCCCCCCTTGCGGTCGCGCTCCTCGCCAGCCTGCTTCTTGCCGCGCCGATCCGGCTGGCGGGTCTTCCCCTGCCGGAGCCGGTGACCCTGATGGTCCCCGCCTTCGCCTGGGCGCTGATCCGCCCGGCCCTGTCGCCGGCCGCCGCCCTGCTGGTCGGCGGGCTGGCTCTGGAGGTTCTCTGGGGCGCTCCGACCGGGCTTTGGTCTCTGTCCCTGCTGGCGGCCTATCTGCCGGTCCTGGCCTTCCGGAACGTCCTGGCCGGACAGTCCCAGGTCGTGCTTTGGGTCTGGTTCGGGCTGGCCTGCCTGCTGGCCCAGGCCACGGGCTGGTTGGCGACCTTCTGGCTCACCGGGGCGGCTCCCTCCCTGGCCGCATCCGGCCTGCAATGGCTTGCGACCGTGGTGCTCTTCCCGCTAGCTTCCTTCCTTGTCGAACATTTCCGTGACGCCGACGTCCGGTTCCGCTGACCGCCGTGACCCAACCCTCGATCATCCTCTCCGACGTCAACGCCCGGCAGAGCATCTTCCACCGCCGCGCCTTCCTGCTCGGCGCGGGCGTCAGCGTGGGCATCGCCACCCTGGCGGGACGGCTGGCCTACCTGCAGCTCGCCGAGAATGCGCGCTACGCCAAGCTGTCGACATCCAACCAGTTCAACTTCCGGCTGGTGCCGCCGCCACGGGGCCTGATCACGGACCGGAACGGGGCGATCCTGGCCACCAACCGGCCCAACTTCAGGCTCCTGTTCGCCCGCCAGAAGGACCAGGACCCCGAGGCCATGATCTCGACCCTGGCCGCCTATGTCCCGATGGACGCGCCGCGTCGCCAGCGCATCCTCCGCGACCTCGGCAACGCCCCCCGCAACACGCCGGTGGCGATCATGGAGGACGTCACCTGGGAGCAGTTCTCGGCCGTGAACATCCGCGCCACCGAGCTTCCCGGGGTGACGGCCGACATGGGCGAGGTGCGGGTCTATCCCCACGGCGGCGCCTTCGCCCACGTCATCGGCTATGTGGCCAAGGTGAACCGGGAGGACATCACCGAGACCGGTCCCAACGCCGAACCCATCATGCTGCATCCCGGCTTCAGGATCGGCCGCCAGGGACTGGAAAAGGCCCTCGACCTGGAGCTCAGGGGGCGCCCCGGCGCCCAGAAGGTCGAGGTCGACGCCCGTGGCCGGCAGGTGCGGCTGGCGCCCGGGGGCGACATCCCCCCCATGCCTGGCAAGGAAGTCCAGCTTTGCCTGGACATGGACCTCCAGGTGCGAGGCCTGGAGCTGTTCGGCGAGGAGAGCGGGGCGGCGGTGCTGATGGACTGTCGCTCCGGCGACATCCTGGCCATGGTGTCCGCTCCCAGCTTTGACGCCAACCGGTTCGTCCGGGGGCTGAGCGCCGCCGAGTACAGGGCTCTCGCCGATTACGACCACAAGCCGCTGTTCAACAAGGCGTTGACCGCCACCTATCCGCCGGGATCGACCTTCAAGACCCTGGTCGCCGTCGCCGCCCTGGAGGCGGGGTTCAGCGCCGACATGACGATCTACTGCCCGGGCCACTGGAACTTTGGCGGAAGGCGCTGGCGCTGCGACGGCGTGCATGGCGCGACGAACATGCATGACGCCATCGCCACCTCCTGCGACACCTATTTCTACACCATCTCGCTCAAGCTGGGTCCCGACCGGATCGCCAATACCGCACGGCGTTTCGGGCTGGGACAGGCCTTCGACATCGGGATTCCCGGGCAGAAGAAGGGGTTGATCCCCGATACGGCCTACAAGCGCCGCACCTTTCCCCGGGACCCGGTCTGGCATCCCGGAGAGACGCCGAGCTTCGGCATCGGGCAGGGCTACACCCTCGTCACGGCCCTGCAGCAGTGCGTGGCGGCGGCGCGCATGGCGAATGGCCGCAAGGCGCTGGTTCCGCGACTGATCCGCTCGGTAGGCGGCGTCCCGCGACCAGAGGGGTCCGATGTTCCGGACCTCGACTTCGATCCGGCGCATCTGGCCCTCGTCCGCGAGGCCATGGGATCGGTGACCACCCGGGGCACCGCGGCGCGGACAGGACAGATCGGCCTGGGCGATATCCGCATGTCGGGCAAGACCGGGACGGCCCAGGGCTACAACTACAACGGCGGACGCGGCGTCCACGGGACAGCCGGGCCCTGGCACCTGCGCGACCACGCCTGGTTCGCCGGGTTTGCGCCGCACGATACGCCGCGATACGCCATTGCGGTTCTGGTGGAGCACGGGGGCTTTGGCGCCCAGGCCGCGGCGCCCAGGGCCCGCGACCTGATGCGTCTGGCCCTCCTGAAGGACGCCGACCTGCGTCCCCGGATCGAGCGACCGCCGCCCCCGCCCGTGACCGTGGCCGAGGTTGAAACCGGCGGCCCGGAAGGTCCGGCGTGACCTTTCCCGGCCTGTCCTCCCGCGCTGAACGCGGCCTCCTGTTCGACAAGCTGTCCCGGGTCGACGGCGTCTTCTGCCTGGCCCTCTGCCTGATCGCCAGCGCGGGGGCCCTGATGATGTTCTCCATCGCCGGGTCAAGCTGGGAGCCCTGGGCCGCCAACCACATCACCCGGTTCGGCGTAGCCTTCCTCCTGATGCTGGCCCTGGCGGTGATCGACCTGCGGGTCTGGGCGCTGATCGCCTATCCCCTCTACGCCCTGAGCCTGATCCTGCTGATCGCCGTCGAACTGATCGGCGATGTCCGCCTAGGCGCCCAGCGCTGGCTGGATCTCGGCCCCCTGGGGAGCTTCCAGCCCTCCGAGATCATGAAACTGGGGCTGGTCCTCGCCCTGGGCCGCTACTATCACGGCCTGTCCGCGGAACAGGCGCGGATGTCCTGGCACCTCCTCGTCCCGGCGCTGATGATCGGGGCGCCCACCCTGCTGGTCGCCCACCAGCCGGACCTCGGCACCGCTGTCCTTCTGGCCCTGACCGGCCTGTCGGTGGTGGTCCTCGCCGGACTGTCCTGGAAGATCATCCTGGCGGGAATGGCCTTCGTGGCGGCGGCGATCCCGCCGTCCTACATGTTCGTCCTGCACGAGTACCAGAGACAGAGGGTCCTTACCTTCCTCGACCCCGAGACCGACCCCTCCGGCAGCGGCTATCATATCCTGCAGTCCAAGATCGCCCTGGGCTCCGGCGGTCTTCTCGGCAAGGGCTACGGCCTGGGTTCCCAGAGCCAGCTGAATTTCCTGCCCGAGAAGCAGACGGACTTCATTTTCGCCACCCTGGCCGAGGAGTTTGGCTTCGTCGGCTGTGCGGCCCTGCTCCTGCTCTATGTGGCGGTGATCTTCATGTCCCTGCGCACGGCCTCGCTGGCCCACTCTCACTTCGGCCGGCTGACCGCCGCAGGGGTCACGTCGACCTTTGCCCTCTATGTTCTGATCAACGGCGCCATGGTGATGGGCATGGCTCCGGTTGTGGGCGTTCCCATGCCGCTTCTGTCCTATGGCGGGTCGGTCATGCTGACCGTCATGATCGGCTTCGGCCTCGTCCAGTCGGTGCGGGTGCACCGTTACTCCGAGGTCACCGCCTCGAAGAGCTCGCTGATCTAGGATCCCGGCGCGGTGGCGGGCAGAGCCTCGTCCAGGCGCCAGAGCTGGGAGCGGAGCGCCACAGCCGCCACGATCACCAGCATGCCCAGGCCCGGGAACAGGATGGCCGCCCGAGGGCCGATGGCGTGGGCCAGCACGCCGTAGAGCACCGCTCCGGCGGGGGCCGCGCCCATATTGCCCAGGGTGAAGATGGAGAGGATCCGCGCCAGCTTGTCCGGGGGCGAATACTTCTGCACCAGCCCGCGGCCCAGGGTCATGGCCACCCCGCCGCCCAGGCCCCAGACGAGGTTCAGGCCGCACAGGAGCCAGAACGGCATGGGCAGGCTGCAGAGGATGAGGACGCACGCCCCGGAGAAGAGAGCGGCCAGATAGACCCGCCCCTTGCGCTGGAGATCCCCGAAGCGGATCAGTACGGTCGTCGAGAGGATCGACCCGATCCAGAAGGTGATGCTGAAGACGCCCAGGGCGGTGGCGATCTTCGCCTGCGCCGACCCCGCCAGATCGCGCGGGAAATAGCTTTCGACGATCAGGGGCAGCAGGACGGAGAAGGCGCCCATGAAGCAGATCCCCATGCCCACCGCACAGAGGATCACCGGGGCGATGACCGGCGAGGCGGCCGCGGCGCGGAAGCCCACGCTGATCTCACTGAAGATGAAGCCCAGGGCGCCGCCTTCCCGGGTCCGGGGGGGTCCTGCCGGGCGCGGCCGGATCTTCAGGGCCGCGCCAGCCGCCAGGGTCATCATGGCGGCCTGACCGAAGAGGAGGGTGGTCAGACCGACGACGGGGGCGGCCGCCGCAGCCGCCATGCCGGCGATCTGCCCGCCGAACTGGGCCAGGGTGGCCATGCCCACGGCCTGCTGGACCCCGCCCGGCGCCACGCGGCTGAGGAGGGCGTCCCGGGCCGGCGTCACGAAGGCGCCGATGGTCCCGATCCCGAGGGCGTAGAGGATGACGGTCGCATAGGTCAGCCGCCCCCCAGCCACGAAGGCGCCGAGGGCGAGGAAGCTGAGGGCGCACAGGCCGCAGCCGATGAGCACGACCCGGAGCGTGTCGACGCGGTCCGCGAAGTAGCCGCCCAGCAGGATCAACAGGACGGTCGGCAGCTGCATGGACATCTGCGCCAGGCCGAAGCGGATCTCGTTCTCCTGCAGGACCACCCGGACCAGGTAGGGGAAAAGGACCATCTGCACGCCGAAGGCGAGGAACCAGGCGCCCTGGGTGACGAGGTAGCTGGGAAAGCCGGTCTGCGCCTCGGGTCCGGACGGCTCCGCGCCCGGTCCTGTCGCTGGGTTGGCGGACATGGGAACGGGATCCTCGGGGCGCGTGCAGGGCTCACCGGGAGTGACGAGCCTGTCGCCCTGATCCTAAGCGACCCAGCCGGGGACGCCAGCCCGGAATCCGTCAGGCCGCGGGGCTTGCCTTGCGGCGGGCGGAAGGGTCTCTTGGGCGTTCCCATGGAGGACCCGATGACCGAATTCACGACGATCGACGCCGGCGAGGTGAAGCTTCGCGCGGTGGTGCAGGGCCAGGGACCCCTGGTCATCATGGTCCATGGCTTTCCGGAGAGCTGGTACTCCTGGCGCCACCAGATCGGCCCGGTGGCCGAGGCCGGCTTCACCGCCTGCGCCATCGACGTGCGCGGCTACGGCGGCTCGGACAAGCCGCATCCCGTGGCCGACTACGCCATGCCGCACATGGTCAGCGACCTGGTCGGCGTGGCCGACGCCCTGTCGCCGGGCAAGCCGGCCATCCTGCTCGGCCATGACTGGGGCGCGCCCATTGTCTGGAACTCGGCCCTGTCGCGCCCTGACCGCTTCTCGGCCGTCGGCGCCCTCTCCGTGCCCTGGACCGGGGTGGGGCAGAGGTCGTTCTCGGACGTCTTCAACGAGGTCTTCACGGCCCGGAACAAGTTCTTCTACCAGGCCTATTTCCAGAAGGAGGGCGTGGCCGAGGCGGAAGCGGAGGCCAATGTCCGCGACTTCCTGCGCAAGTTCTACTACGCCATCTCGGGCGATGCGCCGGACGGGACCTGGCCGAATAACAAGACCGCCGACGCCACGCTTCTGGAAGGCCTGGTCGACCCCGATCCCTTCCCCGCCTGGATGAGCCCGGAAGACCTCGACTACTACACCGCCGAGTTCCAGGCCTCGGGCCTGCGCGGGCCGATCAACCGCTACCGCAACCATGACCGGGACTTCGCCTGGCAGCAGGCTTTCAAGGACCGGAAGATCGAGCAGCCCGCCTTCTTCATGGCCGGCAACCGGGACCTGGCCTTCAACATGCTGGGGCGGAGCGACCCGATCGAGCTGATGCGGGCCCAGGTGCCCAACCTGCAGGTGGCCGAGGTGCTGGACGGCTGCGGGCACTGGACCCAGCAGGAGCGCCCCGCCGAGGTCAACGCCCGGCTCATCCCCTGGCTGAAGTCGCTCTGAGCCTCAGAGCCTGAGGGCCGCCTCCGAGGCCCGGACCAGGGCGTCGATGATGCCGGGCTCGGTGGAGGCGTGTCCGGCGTCCCAGACGATCTCGAACTTCGCCTTCGGCCAGGCCGTCTTCAGGGCCCAGGCGGTCTCCATGGGCGTGACCACATCGTAGCGGCCCTGGACGATCCAGCCGGGGATGTCCGCCAGGACGTGGGCGTTCTTCAGGATCCAGCCGTCCTCGGGGAAGAAGCCCCGGTTGACGAAGTAGTGGCACTCGATCCGGGCGAAGGCGATGGCGAAGTCCACCTCGCCGAACTTGGCTGGCCGGCCTTCGGGGCCACGGATGGAGATGGTATCCCCCTCCCATTGGCTCCAGGCGGTGGCGGCGGCGGCCTTGGCGGCCTCGTCGCTTCCGGTCAGCCGGCGGTGGTAGGCGTGCAGGAGGTCGCCCCGCTCTTCCGGTGGGATGGGCGCCAGGTAGCGTTCCCAGGCGTCCGGGAAGAGGGCCGAGGCGCCATCCTGGTAGAACCAGCGCACCTCGCGTTCGGTCAGGGTGAAGATGCCCCGCAGGACCAGGGCCTCGACCCGCTCGGGATGGGTGATGGCGTAGGCGAGGGCCAGGGTCGAGCCCCAGGAGCCGCCGAACACCGTCCACTTCTCGATTCCCAGGCGGGTGCGCAGGCGCTCCATGTCCTCGATCAGCCGCCAGGTGGTGTTCTCCTCCAGGCTGGCGTTGGGGGTGGACAGGCCGCAGCCGCGCTGGTCGAACAGCACCATCCGCCAGCGGTCGGGGTCAAAGAACCGCCGCATGGTGGGATTGATCGCCCCCCCCGGCCCGCCGTGCAGGATGACGCAGGGCCGCCCGTCCCGCCGCCCGCATTCCTCGAAGTAGATCTCGTGGACGCCCTCGGTGGCCATCCGCCCGCGGGCGAAGGGCTCGACCTCGCGGAACAGGCCCCGGCGGCCGGCGGAGGCGGAAAAGGCGGGGGACCAGGGATCGCTGCTCATGGCCTCCTCCTAGCCTGCAGGCGGTCCAGCCGGAACCCCCTCACCCCGCTTCGCGGGGAGCTCCCCCGCAGGGGAGCAATTGGCTCTGTCATTCCTCCCCCTTCTCTAGGGGGAAGTGGCCCGCGCAGCGGGACGGAGGGGGTTTTCTGAAAGGCCGCAGCGCCCCCTCAGTCGGCTTCGCCGACAGCTCCCCCTGGGAGGGGGAGCAATTTAGATACTGCAATTCCTCCCCCTCCTGAGGGGGAGGGGGTCAGCTGAGCGGCCGCCAATCCCTCACCCCCCGAACTTCCTTCCCATCCAGTCGAGGATGAAGCGGTTCACCTCTTCGGGCTTTTCCTGCTGGGTCCAGTGGCCGGAGCCCATCACCAGGGCCTTTTCCAGGTCGGCGATGCGGGTCTCCATGCCGTCGGCCATGGAGGGCGGGAGGACGGCGTCCTTCTCGGCGCAGATCATCAGGCAGGGGACGTGGTCGATGCGCTGGGGCAGGTGGGCGGAGCGCTCCCAGTTGCGGGTGAAGTTGCGGTACCAGTTGATTCCGCCGGTGAAGCCGGTGGCCGAGAAGGTCTCGACGAAGGCGGCCAGTTCGTCCGCGGTCAACAGCTGGTTGGCGATGTCCGACTTGTCCCACTCGGCCAGCAGGTCGCGGAAGGCGAAGGTGGAGGTGGTGGCGGGGCCGGCCTCCTTGTCGATGCTCAGGCCGCCGCTGGGCGGGGCCGGCATGTCCTCGGGCGGCCTGCGCATGAAGAAGCGCATGGTCTTGTCGACGTCCTTGCCCAGGGCGGCGTCGGCCTCGCCGGGCTTCTGGAACCAGACGATGTACATGTCCTCGCCGAAAGCGAAGCGCATGGAGGCGATGGGGTCGTAGTCGCCGCGCGGCAGGAAGGGGGTGTTAAGGCCGATCACCCCGGCAACCCGGTCGGGATGCATCAGGGCCATCTGCCACACCACGAAGCCGCCCCAGTCATGGCCGCAGAACACCGCCTTCTCGATCCCGAGATGGTCCAGGAGGCCCACCAGGTCGGCGGCCAGGTGCTCCATGTCATAGTCCTCGACCTTGTCCGGCCGGGAGGTCAGGCCATAGCCGCGCTGGTCCGGGGCGATGGCCCACTGGCCCGCCGCCTCGCAGGCCCTCAGCTGATGACGCCAGGAGAAGGCCAGCTCGGGGAAGCCGTGGCAGAAGACGATGGGCGTCCCCTTCCCGCGGGCGACCTCGTAATAGGCCATGTCGATCCCGTTGACCTGGGCCTTGGCGACGGGGGGCATCTGGCGGGCGAGTGCGGACATCCGGGGCTCCTGAAAAACTTCCCCTATCTTGGCCAGACCGGGCGGGGGTATGGCAAGGGCGGAAGGCGGGGGGGGAGGGCGGAGTGACGGGCGCAACGGGGGGGGGTGCAGGACGATCCTCCGGGACCGGCTGGGGGCTGGTGGTCCTGCTGGGCGCCCTCACGGCCTTCGCCCCCATGGCCATCGACATGTACCTGCCCAGCCTGCCGGCCATAGGCGCGGACCTGGGGGTGGATGCGGCCTCGACACAGATCACGGTCTCGGCCTTCCTGGCCGGCATGGCCATCGGCCAGTTCCTTTATGGTCCGGCTTCCGACAGGCTGGGACGCAAGGGGCCGATCCTGGCCGGCGCCGCCCTCTTCGTCGTCGCCTCCTGCGCCTGCGCCATGGCCCCCTCGGCGGAGTTCCTGATCGCCGCCCGGTTCGTCCAGGCCCTGGGCGGCTGCGCCGGCGGGGTGGTGGCCCGGGCGGTGGTGCGCGATCGCTTCGACCATACCGAGACGGCGCGGATGCTCTCCCTGCTGACCCTTGTGATAGGGCTGGCCCCCATCCTCGCCCCGCTTCTGGGCGGTGTCCTGCTGCAGGTCGGCGGCTGGCGGGCCAACTTCTGGGCCCTGGCCGGATTCGGGATCGCGGTCGGCCTTGCGACCCTCCTCTTCCTGGAGGAATCCCGCTCGGAGGAGACGGCGGCGCAGGCGCGCTCCGAGTCCCCCCTGGCCGCCCTCGGCGCCCTGCTGAAGGATCCGCGCCTCATCGGCTACGCCCTGGCGGGCGGGCTGAACGGGGCCACCCTCTTCACCTGGATTTCCTCTTCGCCGGGCCTGCTGATCGGGGTCTGGGGCATACCCGCCTCGCTCTTCGGCTGGGTCTTCGGCCTGAACGCCGCCGGGGCGATCGGCGCCGGCCAGCTGAACCGCCAGCTCCTCCTGCGCTACACGCCCGAGCAGGTGCTGAAGGCCGCCAGCCTGGCGGGCGTGGCCGCCTCGGCCCTCCTGCTCCTCGCCGCCTTCACCGTCTGGGGCGGGATGTGGAGCGTCCTGCCCGTGATCTTCCTGGTCCTGTCCAGCTACGGCTTCATGGCCGGCAACACCATGGCGGGGGCGCTCAACGTCGATCCGCGCCGGGCAGGCTCCATCTCGGCCCTGATGGGGTCCGCCTCCTTCGCCGCCGGCGCCCTG
>NZ_JADCBG010000118.1 GCF_020253645.1 Phenylobacterium sp. | reverse complement strand
GCCAGGATCAGCACCCGGTGCCCGGGGGGGCAAAGCCCCGCCGCCAGGGCCTCGTCCACCGCCACCCGGGCCAGGTCCTCGGGGTCGGTGATGGTGCTGACCACCCGGGCCTCCACGCCCCAGGCCAGGGCCAGGCGCCGGGCGGTGGCCAGGCGCGTCGTCAGGGCCAGGGTGGGCTGGAGCGGGCGCTCCCGCGACAGGCGCAGGGCCGTCTGGCCGGTCGTGGTGAAGGCGGCCAGGCACCCTGTGGAGGCGGAGTCCGCGGCCCGGCGGGCGGCGGCGACCAGGGCGTCCGCATCGGCGTCCTCCACCGGGTACTCGGCGGCCATCAGCTCGGGCCAGCGCGGGTCGCGCTCCACCCGGGTCAGGATCCGGTCCATCATGCCCACGGCCTCAAGCGGATAGTCCCCCGCGGCGGTCTCCGCCGACAGCATGACCGCGTCGGCGCCCTCATAGACGGCGGCGGCCACGTCCGAGGCCTCGGCCCGGGTGGGCGTCGGCGAATGGATCATGGACTCCAGCATCTGGGTGGCCACGATGACGGGGATGCCCCGCATGCGCGCGGCGCGGACCAGGGTCTTCTGGACCACCGGCACATCCTCGGGCGCCAGCTCCACCCCCAGGTCCCCCCGGGCCACCATCACCGCCTCGGACAGGTCCAGGATTTCGTCCAGGGCCTCCAGGGCGGCGGGCTTCTCGATCTTGGCCAGGACGCCGGCCCGCCCGAGGACGATCTGCCTCAGCTCGGCCATGTCGGCGGCGCGCTGGACGAAGGAGAGGGCGACCCAGTCCACGCCCTGGGCGAGGGCGAAGTCGAGGTCCAGCCGGTCCTTCTCGGTCAGGGCGGGGATGGGAATGGCCAGGCCCGGCAGGTTCAGGCCCTTGTGGTCCGAAAGGGCCTCGCCGCTGATCACCGCGGTCTCGGCGAAGTCCTGGCCGAAGCGGCCGACCTTCAGCCGCACCTTGCCGTCATCCAGCAGCACGTCGGCCCCGGTCTTCAGGGCGGCGAAGATCTCCGGGTGCGGCACGCAGACCCGGCGGGAGTCCCCCGGCGTCGGGTCGCGGTCCAGGCGGAAGGCCTGGCCCCGGCTCAGCTCCACGCGACCGTCCCGGAACTCGCCCAGCCGGATCTTCGGGCCCTGCAGGTCCGCCAGCACCGCCAGCGGTCGCCCCACCTCGACCTCCGCCGCCCGCACCCGGGCGATGGCGGTGGCGTGGTCGGCAGGCTCGCCATGGCTGAAATTGACCCGGAAGACGTCGGCGCCCGCCCTGGCCAGGGCGATGATCTGCTCCGGCTCACGAGTCGCCGGTCCGAGCGTGGCGACAATGCGGGCTCTGCGGGCGCGAATCATGAGGGGTCCTGGTCTGGGTCAGTCACACCCTTAGCCCTAAACTTTGAAAGGGGTTTAACGACGGGGGGCTTGCTGTCGATCGGAGATCATTTCAGCCTGGTTTCCCCGGTTCCCGATCCCCGCAGCCGCACCTTGGCTGGACCGGCAGGGAGAGTCGGCATGAAGCCGTACAAGGTTCGATTCCTTCCACCAGACGGCGGGGATGAGGAATTCTGGAGAATCTTGGCGGCCGCTGTCGGGCATCCCACGTCCGAAAAGATGGCGCGGGTCCGCGCTACCTATCGGGACGAACCCGGCCGGGGACTGGTCGAGGCGATCGTCAATAGAGTCCAGGTGGCGTCGGCGGGATTTCGACAGGATCAGGAAGGGGTAGAGATCACCCATATCGCTGTGGCGCCAGGTCGCCAGGGCTCCGGGTACGGACGAGCGCTCATAGAGGCGATTTGCAGGGCTCACCCAGGCCTGCCGATTCACGCTGAAACGCACCCCGGAGCGACAGGTTTCTATCTGAGGCTTGGCTTTGCCGTGGAGGCGCTGCCGCCCAAGGCGGGATGGGAACCCCGTTTCAGGTGTCTTCGGATCGCAGACGTCGGGCCAGCGCCGCTCTGACCCGGGTACAGAAGTCCACGCCCCGGGGCCAGGGCTCCGGGCCGGAGGGGGTCTGCGGAGCGGCAGGCGCCCTCTCTCTGCGGTGACCTTTGGGCGCGGCTCAGGGCAGGGCCAGTCCCGGCAGGGCCCTGGCCTCCTGGAAGTCCAGGCGACCCGCCTGGAAGCCAGTCCTCAGGCCGGTCTCGCGGCCGAACTCCAGCAGGGTGTCCGCATCCCGCGAATAGGCGGGCCAGACCTGGCCCCCGGGGCAGTCCGGGCGGCCGGTCCTTGCGAAGCCGGCCCAGCAGCCGTTCATCAGCGCCGCCATGGCCCGGTCCTCCTCCGAAACCACCGACATGGGCGTCCGACGGCCCCAGTACTGGAAGACGTACTGGATTTCCGCGGCATGGGCGGCGCGGTCGGTGAAGGGCCGGAACCGGGTTCCCACGTAGGAGAAGTGGTAGAGCCAGGCCGGGGCGCCCGAGGCGGCCTGGCGGGCGATCCAGCGGGCCGGGGCGCCCATGGCCCGGTCGGTGAAGACGGCCCGGGCCAGGGCTTCGTCGCCCTTGGCGGCCTCTGCGGGATAGGCCTCTCGGGCGCCCTCGGGCACGGCGTTGATCATCTCCGGCCGCCAGGGGCCCATCAGGGAGTCCTCGCCCGAGTTCCAGCCGATGATCAGCGGCACGTCGGCGGCCCGTCCGGCGGCGAAGGCCTGTGTGGGGGCCTCCTTCAGGAGCCGCCCGTCCGGGAAGGGGCCGAAGCTTCCGCCCACGCCGGCCACCAGGCTCTCTGCCGGCAGGGCCCGCAGGTTGGCGGCGGAGGCCTTGGCGTGGCCCAGGGCCGCCAGGGCCTTCTCCCCGGCCTCAGCCCTTGCGGCCAGCGTGACGGGCGCGAACCAGCCGCCGCCGGACTGGACGATGGCGCGGGCGTAGAGACCCTTCGCGGCCGGCGTCGCCAGCAGAGCCAGGGTGCTCATGCCCCCGGCGCTCTCGCCGAACACCGTCACCTGCCGCGGGTCGCCCCCGAAGGCGGCGATGTTGCGTTTCACCCACTGCAGGGCGGCGATCTGGTCCATCAGGCCGTAGTTGCCCAGGGGCTCGTCCTTCCGGGCGGCGGCGGTCAGGGCGGGATGGGCGAAATAGCCCAGCGGCCCCAGCCGGTAGTTGATCGTCACCACCACGATCCCCTGCCGGGCGAAGGCCGAGCCGTCGTAGATCCAGCCCGCCCCCTCCCGGTGGCTACCGCCATGGATCCAGACCATGACCGGCGCCTTGCGGGCCTTCGCCGGGGCGAAGACGTTCAGCTGCAGGCAGTCCTCGCTCATGGGTCCGTTGGCGCCGCCGCCGTTAGGCGAGCCGTCGGCGTTCATCTTCTGCACGCAGGAGGGGCCGTTCCGGGTGGCGTCCCGCTCGCCGGTCCAGGCCGCGGCCCGGGCGGGCGGGGCCCAGCGGCGCTCGCCTGTCGGCGGGGCGGCGTAGGGGATGTTGCGCCAGACGCCGACGCCCTCCCTGGTTTCGCCAGCCAGGACCCCTGTCTCCACCTTCACCCGCGCGGGCTCCGCGGCGGCGGCCCCGGCGACCAGCGTCAGGGCGAGGGCGGCGGCCCGGGCGAGCATGTTCAGCATGGCGTGTCTCCCTGTCGGCAGGGACTTCGCCGCAGGGCCTGCGGGGCGTCAAGGGCGGGTGATCTTGGGGTCGCCGCCCGGGCGTCAGTCCGCCCTGAAGACTTCAGGAAAACGGCTAATGCTCTGGACCCAGTCCGCCGCCTCCCGAGACATCCAGCGGATCGCCTCGATCACTTCGGCATGATCGGTCTCAAGATCCCGGTGGAAGATGGGTTCGTGGTGCGCAATTCGATTGCGGAGCCGCCGCAGGGCGTTCAGGCGGCGATGGACTCGATCCCGCCTCATGTTCCGGCCGGTTCCGTTGAAGGCTCTGTAGAGGCTGTCTCTCCAGAGTGTGGCGTCGTAGCGCGGCCCCAGGAGGCCGACCCAGGATCCGAAGTTGAGCTCAGCGACAATCCTTCCCGGCGTTTCAGCTTTTCGGGATTTCGACACGACGTCTTTGGCGCGCCGGATGTCCTGACGGATGTCGGATTGAAGAGGTGCTGAAGCCGCCTCGAACCATTCCGAACCGTAAGCGGTTGATAGGGTCCGATGGATCCTGTTTCGAAGGCAGATCTCGAGTGTTTGCAGCGGGGTGTAGAAGGCTTCTGCGAGCCGGGAGTTCCGCTCGTAGAGAGCGAGTGCGCGATCCAGGTCGCCTGAGGCGACCTCCAGGTATTTTCCAAGGCGTTCGCGCGTCAGGACCTCCGCCAGGCTCGCGTCGATCGCAGGGGTCCGCCAAGAGTTCACTTGGCGTTCCCGTCCGAACGAACTAGAGTGTCGGCGTACACCCCGGGCCGGCCTCTGCCTTTTGGCATGCTCCCGGGGTCAGTCGTTTCTGGGTTGGGCCTTCTCAACCCTGGCGGCCGCTTCGGCCTTTCCTTTCGGTTCGAATTTCGTGGCATCGGCTTGCTGTCTTCCTTCAGTGGAAGTCGCGGCTGGCCACCAGCCGTCCGCCGCCGGCCGCAGGCGTCTCGCCGGGCTCGTCCGTCCGCAGGGCGGCGGCCAGGAAGGACAGGTCGGTGATCCGCTCGGCCACCAGGTGGATGATCTGGCCGGCGACCTGCAGCCGTCCCTCCACCAGGGCCAGGCCCGAGCGCATGACCGCCGGCCTGTGCGCCTCGAAGACATCCTTCCAGACGATGATGTTGGCCGGGCCGGTCTCGTCCTCCAGGGTCATGAAGACCACGCCCCTCGCCGTGCCGGGCCTCTGGCGCACCAGGACCAGGCCCGCCACGGCGACGCGGCGGCCGTCGCGCATCCGCCCCAGCTCGGCTGCCGTCCGCGCCCCCCGCCGGGCCAGTTCCTCGCGCAGGAAGGCGCAGGGGTGGGCCTTCAGGGACAGGCGCAGGGTCCGGTAGTCCTCGGCGGTCTCGCGGGCGGCGGTCATGATCGGCAGG
>NZ_JADCBG010000117.1 GCF_020253645.1 Phenylobacterium sp. | reverse complement strand
CTGGTGGCGGGCCCTCAAGGGGCGCGAGAAGCTGAACACCCGCTGGAAGGCCTCCGAGGCGAGCCAGATGTCCAGCCGCCGGTTCGAGGAGATGGCGACAGGTTCAGCACGCTTCGCCACCGAAAAGGTGGTCCGGCATGATGGCGATGTCGACGCCGCCCTGAAGTCGGCCGCAAAGACGATCGAGGCCGAGTACGCCTATCCGTACATCTCGCACGCCAACCTGGAGCCCCAGAACTGCACCGCCCGGTTCCAGAACGGGAAGATGGAGATCTGGGCGCCCACGCAGAATCCGGAGCCTGGCCGCCAGCTGGTCGCCAAGACCCTGGGCCTGAAGCCCGAAGACATCACCGTCCACATCATCCGCGCCGGCGGCGGCTTCGGACGTCGGTTGTCCAACGAGTACATGGTCGAGGCGGCCTGGATCGCCCGCGAGGCCGGGGCGCCGGTCAAGCTGATCTGGACCCGCGAAGACGACATGCGCCATGGCTTCTACCGCCCGGCGGGTTGGCATCGCTTCAAGGGCGGCCTCGACGCCCAGGGGCGCATTGTCGCCTGGGAGGACCATTTCATCACCCCCGGATCCGCGGAGGGTCAGCCCGGCAGGTCGGCCGGCATGGCGGCGACGGAGTTCCCCGCCCGGTTCACGCCCAACTTCCGGTACAACCTCTCCGTCCTGCCCATTTCGGTTCCGACGGGACCGCTCAGGGCGCCCGGCTCCAACGCCATCTCCTTCGCGGTGCAGGGCTTCATCGACGAACTGGCGCACGCCGCAGGCGCCGATCCGGTGGACTTCCGCCTGAAGCTTCTGGGCGACTTCGGTCTGGTCGGGACCCCTGGACGCGATGGTTACGACGCGGCGCGCATGCGCGGCGTCCTGAAGAAGGTGGCGGAGGTCTCCGGCTGGGGGCGGACCAAGATGGCGCCGCGCCAGGGGCAGGGCGTCGCCTTCCACTTCAGCCATATGGGGTACTTCGCCCAGGTGGTGCAGGTGCGCGTGGCCGACGATGGCCAGAGCAAGGTCGAGAAGGTGTGGGTGGCGGGCGATGTCGGCCGCCAGATCGTCAATCCCTCCGGCGCGATCCAGCAGGTCCAGGGCTCTGTCCTCGATGGCCTGTCCGGCGCCCTTACCCAGGAGATCACCCTCGAGAACGGCGCGGTCGTCCAGGGCAACTTCGACAGCTATCGCCTGATGCGCATCAACGAGGCCCCGCCGGTGGAGGTCCACTTCGTCCTTTCGGACAACCCGCCGACAGGGCTGGGTGAGCCGGCTCTGCCGCCCGCTCCGCCGGCCCTCTGCAACGCCATCTTCGCGGCGACCGGCAAGAGGGTGCGCCGCCTGCCTGTGGACCCGGCCCTGCTCGCTGCGGGCTGACGGCCCGCTCAGCGCGGGATGTAGGTCCGCAGGACGTCCTCGATGATGCGCTCCAGCTGCTCGAGCGTGTTGCAGGTCTTGGCCACGTGGCAGAACCGCTCGTAGCGGTTCATCACGCTGTCGCCCTGGCTCCAGTAGCTGTCCGGCTCGGGGTTCAGCCAGATCACCGCGCGGGACCGCTGCTGGATGGTGGCGAGGATGTCGAGGCGGGGGTTGGCGTAGTTCGACCTCGCGTCGCCCAGGATGATCACCGTCGTGTGGCGGTCGATCCGGTCCAGGTGCTGATCGGCGAAGTCCTCCAGCGCCCGCCCGTAGTCCGTCTGCTGGAAGCCAATCTGCTTCAGGACCTCGAAGATGGCGGTCTCGACGGGATGGTCGTCGAGCACCTTGTTGACGCTGATCATCCGCCCCGAGAAGGCGAAGGCGTCCAGCCGGTCGACCACCTCGTTCAGCGAGTAGAGGAAGGTCAGAAGGAACTGGGCGGCGGCGGCCACGGACTTCGAGACGTCGCAGATCGCGACGATGGACGGCTTGTCCACCTTCTTGGTCTTGAAGACGATGTCGAAGGGCATTCCGCCATAGCCCATCGACTTGCGCAGGGTGCGCCGGACGTCCAGGTGGCCGGTCCAGGCGACGTTCCGGCGGCGGGAGTAGCGGTCGGCCAGCCGCTTGGCCATGCGCTTGACCAGGGCCTGCATCATGGCGAGGTCGACCGGGTCGATGCCGCCCTCGGCGTTCAGCGCCTTGCGGGCCAGCATCTCCTCGCGGAGCATCTTGCCGCTGCCGCTGGCGTAGAGCTCGTGCTGGCGCTCGACATAGGCCGAGGCCTGGGCGGCCAGGGCCTTGCGGGCGGCCTCCAGGCGGTCGGCGGCGGCCTCGCCGGGTCCGCCCAGGCGGCGGGCGGCGGCCAGGATGCGCTCGATTTCCGAGAGCCCCATCTCCTCCAGCAGGCGACGGGTCAAGCGCGCCCTCTGGGTCGACAGGCGGATCTGCGAGACCTCGGCCCGCTCCGCAGCAGCCTCCATGGCCTGGGCCAGGGCCGCCCCGTCCCCGTCCAGCAGCATGCGCGCCAGGTCGGACTCCTGCGCCTCGGGGGGCAGGCCCTCCATGGGATCCCCCGAGCCGGAGGGGGGAGGCGGGGCCGGCGTCACCGCCTGGCTGCGGCGGTCGAAGAAGGTGTCAAAGACGCTCTCGAACCGCGCCACCTCCTCTCCGGACTTCGCGAGGGTGGCGCACAGGGCGTCGCGAAAGAGCTCGCGGTCTGAGAATCCCACCACCTCCACGGTGCGGTGGGCGTCGATGGCCTCGGCCGGCGAGACCCGCACGTCTGCGGCCCTCAGGGCCCGGAAGAAGTCCTCGAGCGCCGCCTGCACGACCGCCTCAGCCCGCCGACTGCCGGACGAGCTCAGCGATCTGCGGCTCCACAGCGGCGATGTCCTGCTCGAACTTCAAAAGGACGTTGAGGGTGTCGCGGACCACCTCGCCCTCAAGGGCTCCGGCGTTCAGCAGGATCAGGGCCCGGGCCCAGTCCACCGTCTCGGAGATCGAAGGCGACTTGCGCAGGTCGAGCCCCCGCAGGGACTGCACGAAGCCGACCAGCTGGGTGTTCAGCTTCGCCTCAATGCCGGGCACCCGGCTGGCGACGATCTTCTGCTCCAGGGCGGCGTCGGGCAGAGGAATGTGCAGGTGCAGGCAGCGCCGCTTCAGGGCGTCGCCCAGGTCCCGGACATTGTTCGAGGTCAGGAAGACGATGGGCGGGGTCTCGGCCTTCAGCACCCCGATCTCGGGGATGGAGACCTGGTAGGCGGACAGGACCTCCAGCAGGAAGGCCTCGAAGGCCTCATCCGACTTGTCGATCTCGTCGATCAGCAGCACGCACCCGGTGCGTTCCTGCAGCGCCTTCATCAGGGGGCGCGGCTCGAGGAAGGGCTCGGAGAAGAACAGGTCCCCCATGCCGTGCAGCCGGTCCATCGCGGCGTCCATGCTGGGTGCATCCGACAGGGCCTCGCCCATCCGGTCCTTCAGGATCTGGGTGTAGAGGAGCTGCTTGCCGTACTTCCACTCGTACAGGGCCTTGGACTCGTCCAGGCCCTCGTAGCACTGCATCCGGATCAGCGGCAGGCCGAGCAGGCTGGCGGTGGACAGGGCCAGCTCGGTCTTGCCGACCCCCGCCGTGCCCTCGACCAGGATCGGCTTCTGCAGCTTGACGGCCATGTAGAGGGCCGTCGCGATCCTGCGTGAGGCGATATAGCCGACGCCCGAAAGGCCCGAAATCAGGGCCTCGACCGAAGCGAGTTGGGGAGAGAGGTCGGCGTCAAAGGCCGCTACCGGAGACTGAGACAAAGCATCAAACTTTCAAATGCGACGGGGAGACGATGGTCCCCGGGACAGAAGGCGGCAACTTGCCCGCGGCCTGGGGCCTGCGGCAAGGGTCGATTGGGCTCAGGCGAGGCCATAGGGCCTGTAGGGCCCGAGGATCAGCTGTTCGAAAACGCCCATCCCGCGGACCGGCGCTTCTCCGGGCAGGGTGAGTGTGACGTGGGACAGGGCCTGGACGTGCAGGTTCTCGGGGCTGAGGAAGTTGACGCCGGACAGGTCGATGTCCTCTCGCTCCACCGCCAGCTCGCCCTTGTAGCCGCCATGGCGCCACTGGGGGTGGAGATAGCCGATCCCGCGCATGAGGAAGGTCAGGAAGGGCTGGAAGCTGACCTTGGCCGATCCCTGGGCGAGGGGGATGGAGAGGGTGGCTGATGCGATGTGGCGCGTGCCGGGGATCATCACCACGTCCTCCATGGCCGCCTCGCCTGTGTGCCGGCCTCCGCCAGGCCCGGCGCCGTCCGGCAGAATCACGGCCCGGGTGTTCCAGGGCTCACCCTCCGAGTCCGCGTTCACGTGGAAGAAGACGCTCCGGTCGGCGAAGTTCAGCGGCGTCCACTGCCAGAAGAAGCTGGGGATCTGGTTCGGCACGATGGGCTGTGGGTCGGGCGCACCGACCGGCCGCACGCCCCAGGAACGGTCGCGGGTGCCCACGGAACCCGGCGCCAGCTGTCGCCGGACCCCGTCCACTTCGATCCATCCCGAGACCCGGACGTTCACCGTCAGGCGGGTGTAGTCCATGAAGGCCCGCGGCCCGTTGCGGTAGATGAAGCGGGGCTCCTCGATCGGGAAGGAGCGCCCCTCGAAGGTCAGGTCGGCTGAAATGCCGTTGCTGGGCTCGACGACAACGCGGAGGACCTTGAGGGGCTCGACGACCTCGATCCGTATGGGGCCAGCCGAGATGTCCATGCGTTCCATGTGGAGGACGCGCGAGGCGTGAAGGCAGTGCTCGATTCCGTCCCGGATGACAGAGAAGTGGGCGTCCGCGATGTTGAGGTGGGGGTAGACCCCGAAGGCCACGGCGAAAAACTCTGTCCCGTCCGGCTGGTAGCCGTTGAAGAAGTACCGGTCGTAGAAGTTCCGGTCGGTTCCCGAAAAGGCGATGGGCTCGGGGGTCTGGTGGATCGGAAAGTCGTCGCCTCTGGTCAGCATGGGCCCTCCCCGGCGGGCGCTCGCCCGCCTATCTCTCGCATCGGAAGCGCCGCTTGCGGACGCCTTCAGTCAGGCAGTATCAGTTGAAACAGATCAAGGCGACACCCGGCGGACGCCTGCCGCATGGGGCGCCTCCCCGGAGGACGGAATGGCCCGCGACGACGTTCGTATACCTGACCCATACGCCCAGACCCTCGTGGACCCCGTCGCCTATGCGGACGGGCGGGTCTTCGGGACCTATGACTGGCTTCGCGCCAACCAGCCGATAGGTCGCGCCGAGGTGGCGGGGGTGGATCCCTTCTGGGTGGTCACGCGTCACGCGGACATCCTGGAGATCAGCCGCCAGAACGACTTGTTCCTGAACGGCGACAAATCCCCGACCCTGGTCAGCCAGGAGGCCGACGCCCGAATCCGCGAGATGATGGGGGGCAGCCCCCACCTTCTTCGCACGCTCATTCACATGGATGCGCCTGACCATCCCAAGTACCGGGCCCTGACCCAGGCCTGGTTCATGCCGCAGAACCTGCGCAGCCTTGAGGGCCGCATCCGCGAGATCGCCCGGGCCTCCGTGGAGAAGATGGCCGCCACGGGCGGGCGCTGCGACTTCGTCCGCGAGGTCGCCCTGCACTATCCGCTACACGTCGTTATGGAGATTCTGGGCGTGCCCGAGGCCGACGAGCCGCGGATGCTGACTCTGACCCAGGAGCTGTTCGGCGCCGCCGACCCGGAGCTCGGCCGCGCCGCCCGCGGAGAGAGCGAGTCCATCCCCGCCGCAGCGGGGGCAGAGGGGCGCCGGATGGACCTGGGCGTCATCACCGACTTCTTCAACTACTTCAACGCCCTCTCCGCTGATCGCCGGACCAGTCCTCGCAACGATCTGGCCAGTGTGATCGCCAATGCCCAGATCGACGGCCGGCCGATCTCCGAGCTGGAGGCGATGAGCTATTACATCATCGTCGCGACGGCCGGGCATGACACGACCTCCTCCTCCACCGCAGGCGCCTTCTGGGCCCTGGCCGAGCGGCCGCAGGAACTGGCGAAGCTGAAGGCGGACCCTTCGCTGATCCCCGGCCTGGTGGATGAGTCCATCCGCTGGACCACCCCTGTGAAGACCTTCATGCGGACGGTCGCCGCCGACACCGAGGTCGGCGGCCGGGCCATGTCCAAGGGCGACTGGCTGATGCTCTGCTACGCCTCCGGCAACCGCGACGAGTCTGTCTTCCCCGACCCGCACGAGTTCCGCGTGGACCGCTCGCCGAACAAGCACCTGGCCTTCGGCTACGGCGCCCATCTCTGCCTCGGCCAGCACCTGGCGAAGATGGAGATGCGCATCCTCTGGGAAGAGCTCATCCCCCGCCTCAAGTCCCTCGAGCTCGACGGGACCCCGGCCATGAGCCAAGCGGTCTTCGTGAACGGCCCCAAGACCCTGCCCGTCCGCTTCGAGATGGCCTGAGGCGGTGTCCTCGGCGGACCTCGCCTCCCGTCTGGCGGCTTACGCGGCGACGCGCATGCCGACCGCCCGGGAGGTAGAGGTGCGGGACCTGTCGCGGATCTCGGGCGGCGCCTCGCGCCAGACCTACCGGTTCAGGCTCGCCTGGACTGAGGAGGGCGAGCGCCGGGAGCGCCGGATGATCCTGCGCCGGGATCCGCCCGCCAGCCTGATCGACACCGAACGCCGGGTGGAGTTCGCGGCATATAGCGCCTTCCGTGGCTCCAAGGTGCCCGTACCCGAGATGATCTGGCTGGAGGAGGGGAGTGAGGCCCTCGACCAGCCCTTCTCTGTCGCCGAGGAGATCACCGGGTTCGAGGCTGCCCCGGCCCTCCTCTGGACGGAACCTTACCTCGCCTCACACGAGGCGCTGGCCCGCACCAAGTGGAGCATCCTCGGGGAGATCGCCCGTGCGGACCCTTTCGCCCTGGGCCTCGATTCGGTCATGCCGCCTCCTGAACCCGGCGCCTGCGCCTTCCGGGAGCTGGACATGTGGGAGAAGGTCCTGGACGAGGACCAGGCCGAGCCCCTGCCGATCACCCGGGCCGCGATCCGCTGGCTCAGGGCCAACCCGCCGCCCGCCGCCCAGAAGATCGGCGTCGTGCACGGCGATTTCCGGACCGGTAACTTCCTCTATGACCGCCAGGGCGGTATCCACGGCGTCCTGGACTGGGAGATGGCGCACCTGGGCGACCCCCTCGAGGACCTGGGCTGGAGTCTCAACCCGGTCTGGAACTTCAAGCGAAACCTGGCGGGGGGCCTCGTCCCCGACGCCGTCGCCATCGCCCACTGGGAGGCCGCCAGCGGGCTGAAGGCGGATCCCGACGCCCTGCACTGGTGGACCCTGTTCAATTGCGTGAAAGGCCAGGCCATCTGGATCTCCTCCGCCCGGGCCTGGATCGACGGCGGCAACCGTGAGCCGATCATGGTCCTGCCCGCCTGGGGCATGCAGAACGCCCAGGACCGCGCCATCCTCAAGGTCATGGATCGCCTGTGAAGCCCGACATCCCCGCCGTCCTCGCCGAACTCGCTGGTCTGGTCGCCCGCAACGCCGTCCCTGACGTCGACCCCGCCGAACGCGCAGGGGCGCTGGGGCTGTCGGCCGCCCTGCTGGGCCTGGCGGCCGAGGCCTGGGACGGGGCTGCCCAGAGGCTGGTCGAGGAAAACCGAGCCCTGCGCGCCCTGCTGGCCTCCGCCGGCGACCGGGCCAGTCGTGACGCCTGGTTGGCGGAAGGCGGCGACGATGATCTTCGGATCTCGGCCCTTTCCTCCATGAATGCGCGCCTGCGCGCCGCCTTGATCGACCTGCATGCGGCGGTGGAGCGGGATCCGTCTCCAGAAGCCCGGGAGCTGGAGGCGGAGATCTGGGAAGAACTCCGGCGTTCCACCGAGCGCCGCCTGATGTCCGGCGCCCTCGCCTAGGCCCCCCCGCCCGCTATCGACATCCCGACCCGGCTGGGCTTTCCTGTGCGCCCCGCCATTTCGCGGGGCCCCGCCTTAGGGTGGGCGCAACACGCCAATACCGGCCGCCAATACTGGCCCACGACAAAGGGGACGATTTTCCGATGGCCCGCATCCTGCCCGAGCCCACGCCGGAGACCCGGCACTTCTGGGACGGGTGCCGCGACGGCGAACTTCGCCTGCAGCGCTGCACCGATTGCAACCACACCTACTTCCCGCCCCGGGCCTTCTGCCCGTCCTGCGCCTCGCGCCAGGTCGAGGTCTACGCGGCCAGCGGCCGCGGTGTCCTATGGTCCTATGTCATCAACCACCGCCCTCGGCCCGACATGGGAACCGAGCCCTACGCCATCGCCGTGGTGAAGCTCGATGAAGGTCCGACGATGATGACCAATATCGTCGGTTGCCAGCAGACGCCCGAGGCCCTGGTCCTCGACATGCCCGTCAAGGTTCGCTTCGAGAAGCAGACCGACGACATCTCCCTGCCGCTCTTCGAGCCGGCGCAGTCCTGAGGCGGAACTAGACCATGAAGCAGAATGCTGTTGCGGTCGTCGGCGCCGCCGAGACCACCAAGATGGGCAAGATCCCGGACGTCTCCGTGATCGGCCTCCATGCTGACGCCGCCCTGAACGCCATGGCGGACGCCGGCCTCAAGCCCTCGGACATCGATGGCGTGGCCACCGCCGGGATCAGCCCGGTGGAGTTGGCCCACTATCTCGGCATCAAGCCGACCTATGCCGATGGAACTAGCGTGGGGGGATGCTCCTTCATGCTGCATGTCCGGCATGCGGCGGCGGCCATCAATGCCGGCCTGGCGAAGACCATCCTGATCACGCACGGGGAGTCCGGCCGCAGCCGGGTGGGCGCGGGCGGCTTTGGGCGTGCGCCGTCCAGCCTGATGGGCCAGTTCGAGATGCCCTACGGCGTCACCAGTCCCCCGACCATGTTCACCGTCCCGGTCCTCCGCTACATGAAGACCTACGGCGTGACCGAGGAGGACCTGGCCAACGTCGCCGTGGTCCAGCGTGAATGGGCGGCCCTCAATCCCCGGGCCAGCTTCAAGGACCCGATCACCGTCGACGACGTCCTGAACTCTCCGATGATCGCCTGGCCCTTCCGGATGCTCATGTGCTGCCTCGTCACCGACGGCGGCGGCGCCCTGATCCTCACCAGCGCCGAAAGGGCCAGGGACTTCCCGCAGAAGCCCGTCTATATCCTGGGCACAGGGGAGAGCGTCGAGACCCCGATGGTCTCGCAGATGTGCGACTTCACCTCATCCACCGCCTTCAAAATCTCCGGGAAGAAGGCGTTTGAAGAGGCGGGCATCACCCACGTCGACGTGGATCACCTGATGATCTATGACGCCTTCGCCCACCTGCCGCTCTACGGCCTGGAGGACCTGGGCTTTTGCAAGCCCGGCGAGGCCAAGGACTTCATCCGCGAACGCAACACCGCCATCGGCGGCAAGCTGCCCGTAAACACAAACGGGGGCGGCCTGTCCTACATGCACTCGGGCATGTACGGCATGTACGCCTTGCAGGAGAGCGTTCGGCAGATGCGGGGCGTCGCCGCAGCGCAGGTCAAGGATGCAAAGATCAGTATCGCCCATGGCGTCGGCGGCATGTTCGCCGCCTCCGGGACGATCATCTTCACGAATCAAAGCTAGTTAAATCAAGATCTTACCGCAGTTATGCTGCAGGATTGCTGCGCTCACTTGAGTGCAGCAATCCGAGCTCGCTCCGGGAGTCCCGCGCCTCGCAGCGGGGTGATCGGCAGACTTCGGGAGGACGGCGGCGATCGGTAATCGCACCGTCGAAGAGCCCACCTTCCTCGCGGGGTTTTGGAGGGACGAGCGCACCTTCTTCATGTGGATTTGGAAGATTGGCCCTTGATACCCCCGGCGTAACGCCGTACCCGGCGATGGAGGTCCCTGGGGGGACGGAGCGGCAATGGGATTCACGGCGGATTCTCGAGCGCGTTTTAACCTGGAGCATGTTTCCGTCCTTTTGCTGGAGGAGACCCCCCTTGGCATGTCCGTGCTGGTGCAGATCCTGAACGGCTTCGGCGCTCGCAAGCTTCATAGATGCGACTCCGTCGAGAAGGCGGAGAAGGTTGTTCGAGAGGTCGATCTCGACCTCCTGATCGTCGACGCCATGGGACGCTCGGGTGTCGGCTACGACTTCGTGCACTGGCTCCGTAGGTCAGGGATTCGACCTAACTGCTACGCTCCCGTTGTTCTGACGGCCGCACATACGCCTGCCGCCGCGGTGGCCAAGGCGCGGGATTGCGGCGCTCACATCGTCATGGCGAAGCCGCTGACGCCTCGTGCGATGCTGGATCGAATCATCTGGGTGGCGCGGGCTGGCCGCCGCTTCGTCGAGTGCGACAGGTTTGTCGGTCCTGACCGGCGCTTCAAGGACTCGGGACTACCTGAAAGCATGGTCGTCGGGCGCCGTCGTGAAGATAGTCCCT
>NZ_JADCBG010000116.1 GCF_020253645.1 Phenylobacterium sp. | reverse complement strand
GCCCTTTGCCAGACGGTCGTGACCCTGCCGGTGGACCCGCGTTTCCGCTCGCTGAACCTTTCCCAGGCGGTCATCATCCTGGCCTACGAATGGCGGATGGGCCTTGACGCCCGCGCGCCCGCCGCCTTCCGCCCGGGTCCGGAGCCCGCCGACGCCGCCAGCCTGATCGGGCTCTACGGACACCTGGAGACCGAGCTGGAGAACGCCGGCTTCTTCCATCCCCCCGAGAAGAAGCCCTCGATGGTCCAGAACCTGCGCGCCGCCCTTGGCCGCGCCCGGTTCAGCGAGCAGGAGGTCCGAACCTTCCGGGGGGTCATCACCGCCCTGTCCCGCGGCCGTGGCCGGGTCCTTGAAAAGATCGCGCGCCAGAAGGCCGACGCCGAGCGCAAGTCCACCTGACAGGAGCCGTCCATGTCCGACCTTGAAGCCCTCCGCGACGCCGCCCGGGCGGCCTATGTCTTCACCCTGCCGCTCATCGAGATCGCCACCACCCGCAGCCGGGGCCTGGCCGTCGGCTCGCCGATGAACAGCTTCGGGCACATGCGCAACCTGGCCGACCACACGGCCCGGAAGGTGACGACGCCGAACAACGACACCTTCTACTCCACCGCCCAGGTCGACCTGTCGGCGGGTCCGGTGACCCTGACCCTGCCGCCCTCTGGCGACCGGTACCTGTCCGTCCAGTTCATGGACGCCTACAGCAACACCTTCGCCCTCCTGGGTACGCGCACTACGGGAGGGGATGGCGGGACCTATACCCTGGTGGGCCCGGGCGACGCCGCCGAGCCGGGACCAAGGGTGCTGCGCTCACCCAGCCGGCACGTCTGGGTCCTGGCGCGGATCCTGGTGACGGGCCCGGAAGACGCCCCGGCGGCCAAGGCGGTGCAGACCGGCCTCTCCATGCAGGGCCCCGCCGTCCCGGACCCCGGTGCCTTCGCCTCCCGTGGGGCGGACTGGAAGGCCTACCTGGCCTCCGCCGCGGAGCTTATGCGGCAGAACCCACCGCCGGCGACGGACGGGCAGATGCTGCGCCGGATGGCCCCGCTGGGGCTGGAGGCCTTCGATCCCGAACGGTTCACGACGGCCGAAGCCGAGGCCATCGCCGAGGGGCTGGAGCAGGGTCGCCGGTTCGGCAGGGGCGCTGGCGGACTGACCGGCTCCAGCTTCATCGACGGCTGGTCCTATCCGGACGCCCGCCTCGGGAACTTCGGCCAGAACTACGCCCTGCGCGCCGCCGTCGCGGTGGGCGGCCTGGCCGCACTTCCGCCGGAGGAGGCCATGTACATGAGGGCCGAGGGCGAGCTGCCCCGGGCCCTTTTCGACGGCGCTCGGGCCTGGCGCCTGCACATCCCGGCGGACCGCCAGATCCCCGTCGACAGCTTCTGGTCACTGAGCCTCTACGAGGCGACGGAAGACGGGCAGTTCTTCTTCACCCGGAACGACCTGAACCGCTTCGCCATCGGCGACCGGACCCCGGGCCTGGCCTACAACCCGGACGGCTCCCTCGACATCTGGATCGGGGCCGCCTCGCCGGGGACGGAGCGGGAGTCGAACTGGCTGCCTGCGCCTCAGGGCCCCTTCGCCCTCTTCATGCGCGCCTATCTGCCCAGGCCGGAGCTCCTCGACGGCCGCTGGCGTCTTCCCCCCGTGACGCCGGCCTGACCGCGCCGGCGTTGCATTTCGCCCCCCGCTGGGGTATGGACCGCGCCTTCCGCGCGTGGGACCTTTGCGTCCGGCGCCGGCATGACGGGCAGATGCAGAGCCGCCGTTGCAATCGCGGTCCCCATGGGGCGCCGCCGGCCTGCGTCACTTGAAGAGAGACGACACATGTCGAAGCGCCACTCGGCGAAGTACAAGATCGACCGGCGGATGGGCGAGAACATCTGGGGTCGCCCCAAGTCCCCCATCAACCAGCGCGCCTACGGACCCGGCCAGCACGGCCAGCGCCGCAAGCAGAAGACCTCGGACTTCGGCCTGCAGCTGCGGGCCAAGCAGAAGCTGAAGGGCTATTACGGCAACCTGACCGAAAAGCAGTTCTCGCGCACCTACGCCGAGGCCGCCCGCCGGAAGGGCAACACCGCCGAAACCCTGATCGGCCTGCTGGAAGCCCGGCTGGATGCGGTGGTCTACCGCGCCAAGTTCGTGCCCACCGTCTTCGCCGCCCGCCAGTTCGTGAACCACGGCCACGTGATGGTGAACGGCAAGCGGGTGAACATCGCCTCCTACCGCGTGAAGGTCGGCGACGTGGTCCAGGTCCGTGAGCGCTCGCGCAACATGGCCCTGGTGCTTGAAGCCCTCCAGTCGGCCGAGCGCGATACGCCGGACTATATCGAGGTGGACGCCAAGGCCATGTCGGCCCGCTTCGTCCGCACTCCGGAGCTCTCCGAGGTGCCCTATCCGGTGAAGATGGAACCCAACCTCGTGGTCGAGTTCTACGCGTCCTGATCCGGACGCCGACCTCAGACGAACAGGGGCCCTGGAGCGATCCGGGGCCTTTTTCGTCGGCTGCGCCTTGCAGAAGCGCCCGGATCATCGCCGAATGGCGCGGTGCTGTCCCGTCGTCTCCTCCTCTGCGGAACCTTGGGTCTCGCCGGCTGTGCGAGCCTTCCGCGGACCGCGCCCTTTCCCGCCGCCGGGCCGTTTCCGGAGCTGGAGCCTGTGCGGCTTGCGCGGATCGACCCTGAGGGGCTGTCCGTGGAAATCGCCAGCCGGGGGTGTGAGGGCCGTCCCGACATCGTCTTCCATGTGGAGCGGCGGCGCGGGATCGCGACCGTCGCTTTCGCCCGTCGCCGGCTGCAGACCTGCAGGGGCGGCCCGCCAGGGTGGGTCGAGGTCGCATTCAGCCGGGACGAGCTGGGCCTGACGCCCGGCGAGCCCGTCTTCCTGCTCAATCCTCTCTGGACCGGACCGGGTCGATGAAGCGCGCAACCATCTCGACCGGCACGCGACGGGGGCGCCCGCCCTCGCGCTCGATCAGGCACCAGGTTGTCCGGACCTGGGCGCACATGGCCCCATCGGGGCCATCTATCCGGACAAAGCGGTCAAAGCGCGGCCCCTCGGCTTCCCGCGCCACCCAGGTGCGCCCCCGGGCGGTCTCGCCGGGCATGAGGGCGCGGCGATAATCGACCTCATGCCGCAGGCAGATCCAGGCCCAGCGGGCCTGGTCTTCCGGCGGCTGGCGGGCTTCCCAGTGGGAGGTCGCGAGCTCCTGCGCCCAGGAGAGATAGACCACGTTGTTGACGTGGCCGTTGGCGTCGATCTCTGCCGGAGTGGGCGTGAAGCTCCGCTGGAAAACCTGCTGGCCCTCGGGCGGTTCGAACAGGCGGCTCACGGGGCGCCGGTCAGGCCAGCAGGCCCTGCTCGGCCATGTGGGTCTTGAGCTCACCCGACTGGAACATCTCCTTGACGATGTCCGCCCCGCCGATGAACTCCCCCTTTACATAGAGCTGGGGAATGGTCGGCCAGTCGGAGAAGGACTTGATGCCCTCGCGCAGGTCCTGGTCCTGGAGGACGTCCACGCCGACATAGTCCACGCCCATGTGGTCGAGAACCTGCACCACAAGCGCGGAGAAACCGCACTGGGGCCGGTCAGGTACGCCCTTCATGAAGAGCACGACCTGGTTCTCTGCAATGGTCTTGCCGATGAAGTCATGAACCGGATTGTCGGTGGACATCTGAGAACTCCCGAGACTGGACTCCAGCTAGGCGCCGATCCGCGCCAGGTCAAGGCGGGGCGTCATCCCGCCTGGTCCGGCGTCAGGGTTTCCAGGGCCAGGGCGTGGAGCTCCCCGCCCACCTTGCCCTTGAGGGCCGCGTAGACCAGCTGGTGCCGGCGGACCCGGGGCAGTCCAGCGAAGGTCTCCGAGACAATCCGCGCACGATAGTGGTCGCCGTCGCCCGCAAGGTCCTCGATGCGGATGTCGGCATCGGGAAAGGCGGCCCGGAGTTCCGACTCGAGGGCGTGCTGTGTCATGGGCATCCGTGAATCTCCTGGGACGTCTGGCCCCCTCATGCTGGCATGTAGGGACCGGATCGGTGATTCCCAGTCAAGGAGGCTGATGCAAATGATCCTGCTGGCCATGGTCGCAGCAACGTCTCTCTTTGCAGCGCCGGACGGTCAGGCGGTTTCGTCCGAGCCCCTGGCGACGCCCGCGCGCGTGGATCACCCGCCCCTGAAGCCGGGTCTTTGGACCCTGGCCGCGCCTGACTGCCGGTTCAACCTGCGAAACTCGCTGTCGAGATGGCCCGGCTGCGCCGCCCCCCTGCAGATCGGCGAGACCGCCCTCTCGCACCCGGGGCCGGATTCGCCCGGCGAGGCGCGAAGGTACCGGTATGCGCCAGGGGACCCTGGTATCCTCCAGGTCGAGACAGGCCTCGCCGGCGCCCGGGCCTGGAGCCACTTCGGCTTCAGGCCCATGGCGGTGGACGCCGACGGCTTCATCATCCGGGCGCGCATCTGGCCCGCCCCGTGCCCGGCGGCGGGCTGCAGGGTCCGGTCCCTGTCCGCGGTGGTCGCCGCCGCCCGGCGCGCCGAGGCTTCGGCCTTCTCCGGGGCGGAGACGGATGCAGGGCGCACCGCCGTCTGGGCCCGCCGGTCGCGCTGACCCCCAGCGTCTAGGCGACGATGGCAGAGTAGATCAGGTTCTTCAGCTGACCGCGGAAGTTGAAGGTGCCCGAGGGCATGAGCTGGGTCATGAAGACCATGGTCATGTCCTCCTTCGGGTCGACCCAGAAGATGGTGGAGGCCGCGCCACCCCAGTAATAGTCGCCCACGCCGAGCGAGCCGGTCTCGACCACCCCCTGGGTGGATGCAAAGCCCAGCCCGAAGCCCACGCCCTCATTGGCTGTTTCGGAGAAGGTTCCGATCGCCAGCTGGGTGAGGTCCTTGCCGCCCGCCAGGTGGTTCATGTGCATCATCTCGAGTGTTCGAGGCCCAAGGATCCGCACGCCGTCCAGCTCGCCGCCCCGCCGCAGCATCTCGCAGAACCGCATGTAGTCGGCGGTGGTCCCCGTCAGGCCCCCGCCGCCCGACTTGAAGGCCGGCTCGCGGGCGTAATGGCTGTTCGCCGGATCGTCGATCAGCTTGAGCGTCTTGTCCGCGCCCCGCTGATAGTTGGCGCAGAAGCGATCGATCTTCTCCGGGGCCACATGAAAGGCGGTGTCCACCATGCCCAGGGGCTCGAAGATCTCCTCGCGGAGAAAGTCTGCGAAGGGCCGGCCGGAGATGATTTCCACGAGGGCGCCGCAGACGTCGGTGGCCAGGGAGTACATCCAGCGCTCGCCGGGATGGTACCGGAGCGGCACCTGCGCCAGCTTGTCCATGAACTCCGCCATGGTATCGGTGGTGTCGGACGATCGGACCTTCAGCGAGCGGTAGATCTTGTCGATGGGATGCTGGATTCCGACCCCGGGAAGGCCGCCCCCGTAGGTCAGGCCTGCGGCGTGAGACAGGACGTCCCGGAAGGAGGCCGGTCGCCGGGGACGCTCGGTGACCATGTCCTCGCCCTCGCCGGACACCCAGACCCGGTGGTTCCGCCAGGAGGGGACATAGCGGCTGACCGGATCGTTCAGCTGAAAGTAGCCCCGCTCGTACAGCATCATCAGGGCGACCGACGTAATCGGCTTCGTCATGGAGTAGATGCGGAAGATGGCGTCGTCGCGCATGGGCTTGGCGCGTTCGAGGTCCATGCTGCCGAAGGACCCGGAGTAGGCGGGAACGCCATGGCGGGCCACCGCGATCTGGCAGCCGGCGATCTTCTGCGGACCGATGTAGTTGCGCTCCAGATGTTCGCCGATGCGCTCCAGGCGCGAAAGATCGAAGCCGGTTGCGTGGGTCGCTGTCATGGATGTGTTCCTCCACATGTTCTTCTTGCGGGCGTTCCGGGGCATCATGCCTCCGACAGGCCGGGCGTGGCCAGCCCCCGAACCGAAGGAACCGCATCATGACCGAGCCCCTCGACACCCTCGCCGAGTCCATCGCCGCCCGCCTCCGCGAGCGGGGAGAAACCGTCGCGGTCGCCGAAAGTTCGTCCGGCGGGCTGATCTCCGCCGCCTTGCTGGGGGTGGCGGGCGCCTCGGCCTACTACCTCGGAGGCGGGGTCATCTACACCGCCAAGGCCCGCTTTGCTCTGCTGGACATCCCGCGTGAGGCGACAGCGGGGATGCGCTCCTCCAGCGAACCCTACGCCCTCCTGCTGGCGCGCTCGATCCGCGAGCAGTTCGGCGCCAGCTGGGGGGTGTCCGAGACCGGCGCGGCGGGGCCGACCGGAAACGGCTACGGCGATGCCGCCGGTCATACCTGCGTCGCCATCTCGGGGCCCGTCGAGACCGTGATCACCCTGGAGACGGGCGGCAGCGACCGCCGGGCCAACATGGAGGCCTTCGCCGCGGCGGCCCTGGACCTGCTCGACCGGGGGCTTGCGGCGGCGGACTGAGCCCTCAGCCCATGTAGCCGGGCAGCCAGCCCTCATGCCGGGTGCGCAGGGCGTCGAGGGAAAGACGGAAGACCCCCTCGCAGGCCAGGTCCGAGCCCCCCGCTGCGCCCACGACACGGGCCGGAACCCCTGCGGCCGAGGCCGCGGCCAGCACGGGGTCTGCGTCCGCGCAGCCCAGCAGATATCGGGCCTGGTCCTCGCCGAACAGCCAGGCCTGGGCGGTCAGGGCGGGATTCGCCTGGAGGGTCGCGCCCACATTCGAGGCGAGGGCCATCTCGGCGGCGGCGGCCAGGAGGCCGCCATCCGAAAGATCATGGACGACCTGGACCTGCCCCGTGCGGATGAGGGACCTGACGAAGTCGCCGTTGCGGCGTTCCGCAGCAAGATCCACCGGCGGCGGGGCTCCGTCCTCCCGGCCGAGGATCTCCCGCAGGTACATCGAGGCGCCGAGCTCACCCCGGGTCTCGCCCACGAGGACCAGTGTCATGCCGTCGGTCATCCCGGCGAAGTCCGCCCTGCGCCCATAGTCCGGGATCAGGCCCACGCCGCCCACCGTCGGGGTCGGAGGGATCGCCGCGCCGCTGGTCTCGTTGTAGAGGCTGACATTGCCGCTCACCACCGGGAAGTCCAGGATCCGGCAGGCCTCGGCCATGCCCTCGATGGCGCGGACGATCTGTCCCATGATCTCGGGTCGCTCGGGATTTCCGAAGTTCAGGTTGTCGGTGATGGCGATCGGGTCGGCGCCCACGGCGGTCAGGTTTCGCCAGGCTTCGGCCACGGCCTGTTTGCCGCCCTCATAGGGATCGGCAAGGACGTAGCGCGGCGTGCAGTCGGAAGTGGCGGCGATGGCCTTGCGGGTTCCGTGGACGCGCACGACCCCGGCGTCGGCGCCGGTGGCGCTGTCCTCCAGGGTGTCGGCCATGACGTGGCGGTCGTACTGCTCCCAGAGCCAGCGCTTGGAGGCCATGTCCGGGGCGGACATGAGATCCAGTACGGCGGCCGCGAAGTCCGCCGGGGCGGGGAGGGTCGCGGGATCCAACCGCGGCTGGAGGACCGGCTGACTCCAGGGCCGGTCGTAGAGGGGCGCGTCGTCGGACAAGGGCGAGAGGGGCAGGTCGCAGACCACCTCGCCCCCGTGGCGCAGGACGATGCGGCCGGTGTCGGTGGTCCGGCCGATCACCGCGGCGTCCAGGCCCCACTTCTCGAAGATGCGGCGGCCGTCGGCCTCACGGCCCGGCTTGAGGATGGCCAGCATGCGCTCCTGGCTCTCGGAGAGCATCATCTCGTAGGCGCTCATCCCCGTCTCGCGCTGGGGCACCTCATCCAGGTCCAGCTCGATGCCGACGCCGCCCTTGCCGGCCATTTCCACCGAGGACGAGGTCAGGCCCGCCGCCCCCATGTCCTGGATGGCGGCTACGGCGCCGGACGCCATCAACTCAAGTGTCGCCTCGATCAGCAGCTTCTCGGCGAAGGGGTCGCCCACCTGCACGGTGGGGCGCTTCTCCTCGGAGGCGTCATCGAACTCGGCCGAGGCCATGGTCGCCCCGTGAATGCCGTCACGCCCGGTCTTGGACCCGAAGTAGACCACGGGAAGGCCGGGGGCCGGGGCCGCCGAGTAGAAGATGGCGTCGGCGTCGGCGAGGCCCACGCACATGGCGTTGACCAGGATGTTGCCGTCATAACCCCGGTGGAAGTTGGTTTCCCCGGCGATGGTGGGCACGCCCACGCAGTTCCCGTAGCCGCCGATGCCGGACACCACGCCGGACAGGAGCCGGCGTGTGCGTGGATGCGAAGGGTCGCCGAACCGGAGGGCGTTCAGGAGGGCGATCGGCCGCGCACCCATGGTGAACACGTCCCGCATGATCCCGCCCACGCCCGTCGCCGCTCCCTGATAGGGCTCGATGAAGGAGGGGTGGTTGTGGCTCTCCATCTTGAAGATGCAGGCCTGGCCATCGCCGATGTCCACCACGCCGGCGTTCTCGCCGGGGCCACAGATGACCCTGGGACCCGTGGTCGGGAACTTCGACAAATGGCGGCGGCTCGACTTGTAGGAGCAGTGCTCGGACCACATGACCGAGAACACCCCGAGCTCCACCAGGTTCGGTTCGCGCCCGAGGCGCTTCAGGATCAGGTCATACTCGTCGGGCTTCAGCCCGAATTCGGCGGCCGTCTGGGCCATGGACTGGGTCGCGGAGGTCATGGCCCGCTTCTATCCGGACTCGGCGGCGAGGGCGATACCCGCCGCGCAGGGGGTGGTTGACTGTGTCAATTTACGGTGTACATTAAATTGGAGAAGCAGGGGGAGGATACGATGCCGGCCATCATCGACAGGCGCGTCTGCGCTGAAATCGAGGGCGATTTCGTCCTCTTCCTGATCGGCATGAGGCTGAACAAGCCCTGGAAGGTCTGGAAATGGGTTCCGGCCTTCCTGGCGATGGTGAGGATGCTCATCGAGCTCAAGAGGCGTCCGGAACTGGGCTTGCTTTCGACCCGGACCCAGTTCGGCTTCCCCAACATCTTCCTGGTCCAGTACTGGCGCAGCTTCGACCACCTGGAGACCTACGCCCGGTCGCGGGAGCTTCAGCACCTTCCCGCCTGGCACGCCTTCAACAAGGCCGTGGGATCCAACGGCGACGTCGGCATCTGGCATGAGACCTACCTGATACGCGGCGGCGGATACGAGAATGTCTACAACAACATGCCGGCCTTCGGCATGGGTGACGCCGGGCGCCTGCGGGACGCCACCGGCGCCCGCCAGGAGGCGCGTCAGCGCGTCCAGGCGACAGCGGGGCGCCCGGAAGGCGTCTGACCTCTCTGCGCCATTGCCCGAACCCGCAATGCTGGCTAGCGTCATTCCTTCGAGTCCCGCATGTTGGGGGGCGAGCGAGGAGACGCAGATGGCCAACGGCGGGATTTTCAGGCGTAAGTCTGTCGCCCAGATCCAGTCCGAGCACGAGCACGGCGAACTCAAGCGAACACTCGGGGCGCTGAATCTCACCCTGCTGGGCATAGGCTGTATCATTGGCACGGGCATCTTTGTCCTCACCGGACGCGCCGCGGCGGATTTCGCCGGTCCCGGCATCATGATCTCGTTTATCATCACCGGCACGCTCTGCGCCTTCGTGGCCCTTTGCTACGCCGAGCTGGCCTCGGTCCTGCCGGTCTCCGGCTCGGCCTACTCCTATTCCTACGCATCGATGGGCGAGGTGGTCGCCTGGGTCATGGGGCTGCTGCTCATCCTCGAATACGGTCTGGCCGGATCGACGGTGGCCGTCGGCTGGTCCGGCTACCTCGTCAGTCTCCTGAAGGACTTCAACATCATCATTCCCCCTGAACTGACGGCGGCGCCCGGCGTCGCCGTCAAGGACGCGGCGGGCAACGTCATCGCCACGGGCATGATGAACCTGCCGGCCATGGTTGCCCTGCTGGCGGTGACCGCACTTCTCGTTCGCGGAGTGACCGAGTCCACCACCGTCAACAACGTCATCGTCTTCATCAAGGTCGGGGTCGTGGTCGCCTTCATCGGGATCGGCGCCTTCTATGTGAACCCGGATCTCTGGACTCCTCTCATCCCGCCGCAGGATCCGCCCCCGCCCCCGGGGACCGCCACGGACGTCTTCAGCCAGATCTGGAGCGCCCTTGTCGGGATCGTCACCGGCGAGGAGTCGCGTTTCGGGGTCAGCGGGGTCATCCACGCCGCCGCGGTCATCTTCTTCGCCTATCTGGGCTTCGAGGCGGTTTCCACCGCCGGCGCGGAAAGCCGCAATCCGGCCCGGGACATGCCGATCGGAATCCTGGCCTCCCTCGCCATCTGCACCGTCCTCTACATCCTGACCTCTGCGGTTCTGGTGGGGATCGTACCCTACCAGTCGCTGGACAATCCTGCGCCCATCGCCCTGGCGGTGAACGAGATCGGCCTCGGCTGGTTCGCTCTCCTGGTGAAGATCGGGGCGCTGGCGGGCCTGTCCTCCGTGATGCTGGTGCTGCTTTATGGCCAGACCCGGATCTTCTACACCATGAGCCGCGACGGCCTCCTGCCGGGCGTCCTCTCGAAGGTGCACCCGAAGTTCCAGACTCCCTGGGTGAACACCCTTCTGGTCGGCCTCCTCGCCTGCTTCGCCGCCGGATTCATGTCGCTCGACGCGCTGGCGGACCTTTCCAATGTCGGCGCGCTCACCGCGTTCGGCGTTGTCTGTGCGACAGTGATCTACCTTCGATTCACCTCGCCCGATCTGAAAAGACCCTTCCGGGTTCCGCTCTACCCGGTGGTGCCGATCCTCGGTGTGCTGATGTGCGGCCTGCTGCTGCTGTCCCTGCTGACGCGGAGCGACCATACCCGGACCTTCTTCCTGGGTTATCTGGCGATCGGGATGGTGGTCTATTTCGTCTACAGCATGCGCAGCTCGAAGCTGGGCAAGGGCATCCTGGTCACCGGCCATGAAGCCCAGCCCATGGAGCTGCCGCACAAGGACGACTGACGTCCGGTCGAGGGGGTCCCTGCGGCGGGACCCCCGGTCTGACCGAAGGGGGTCAGGCGGTCTCGAGAAGACTCTGGAAGAGCAGGGCCCCGTCGGCGGATCCCAGTTCCGGCTCGAAGGCCCGGTCGGGATGCGGCATCAGGCCGAGGACATTGCCGCCGGCGTTGATGAGTCCGGCGATGTCATTCAGCGAGCCATTCGGGTTTTCGGCGTAGCGAAAGACCACCTGACCCTCGCCTTCGATGCGGGAGAGGGTCTCGGCGTCTGCGAAATAGGCGCCCTCTCCATTGCCCACGGTCATGACGGCCCGCCGGCGCGAACCGAACGCGCGGGTGAACCGTGTCTCGGGCTGGACAATGACCAGCTCGACGGGCTTGCAGACATACTTCAAGGCCATGTTGCGAAGGAGGGCCCCGGGCAGCAGGCCGCTCTCGCAGAGGACCTGGAAGCCATTGCAGATGCCGACCACGGCGACACCGCGCTCAGCGGCCCGGCGGACCTCAGTCATCACCGGGGACAGGGCGGCCATGGCGCCACATCTCAGATAGTCGCCGTAGGAGAACCCCCCGGGAAGCACAATGAGGTCAAGGCCGGCCGGCAGGGCGGTTTCCGCATGCCAGACCATGCTCACCGAGGCTCCGGTGGAGCGCTCAACGGCGACCTTGCAGTCCCGGTCGCAGTTGGAGCCCGGGAAGACGACGACGGCGGCCTTCATGGTCAGGACAACTCGATCCGGTAGCCTTCGATCACGGTGTTGGCCAGAAGGGTCTCGCACATGCGTTTCACCTCCGCCTCCGCCGCACTCGCCTCGACCCCCGCCAGGTCGAAGTCGATGGTCTTTCCGACCCTGACGTCAGACACGCCGCTCCAGCCCAGCCCGTGCAGGGCATTCTCGACCGCCTTGCCCTGGACGTCGAGAACGCCCGATTTCAGGAACACATGTACCCTGACGCGCACTAGTGCAGCCCTCCCTGGATGACTGTCGGCATTTCCTTCATGATCCCAAGTCGGCGCGCGATCTCCGCATAGCCCTCGATCGCGTCGCCCAGATCCCGCCGGAAACGGTCCAGGTCCAGCTTTTCGCGGGTCTGGGAGTCCCACAGACGGCAATTGTCCGGGCTGATCTCGTCCGCCAGCACGATCCGGGAGAAGTCGTTCTCCCAGAGCCGGCCAAACTCCACCCGGAAGTCGATCAGCGAAATGCCCACCGCTCCAAAGGCGCCGTTCAGGAAGTCGTTCACCCGCAGTGAAAGAGCCATCATGTCGTCGATCTCCTGGGTCGAGGCCCAGTTGAACGCCGTGATGTGTTCCTCGGTGACCATCGGGCTTCCGAGTTTCTCATCCTTCAGGTGGAACTCGATGATCGAACGCGGCAGGGGCTGGCCTTCCGGCAGTCCGAAGCGCTGGGCGAGCGAACCCGCCGCGGCGTTGCGCACGACCACCCTCAGGGGGATGATCTCAAGCTCCCGGATCAGCTGCTCCCTCAGGTTCAGCCGCCTTATGAAGTGGTTGTGGACCCCGATGGTGTTCAGCCGGGTCATGAAATACTCGCTGATCCGGTTGTTCAGGACGCCCTTGCCCTCCAGCACGGCCCGCTTGGCGTTGTTGTAGGCGCTGGCGTCGTCCTTGAAGTACTGGATCAGCGTGCCGGGCTCCGGACCCTCGTAGAGGATCTTGCCGCGCCCTTCGTAAATCTTTTTGCGGCGGGTGCTCATAGGCGCCTTCTCCAGGCCTCGGGGTCTCGGACGTCGTCCGGAGACAAAAAGGCGCGGGTGCGACAGCCCGCGCTCACTCGGACGACTCGACGAAGATCCCCCGTCGAGGCGCTTGTAAACTAGCCGAACCGGGGACGGTTCGCAAACAGCGCCGCTTTCCGTTGCGGACCGGCGATGCAGGCGATAGACAACTTCAGTAGCGCGTGTTTGGGAAAACCATGACCACCTTTGAAAAGCGTGAGCGGGGCTTCGAGAGCAAGTTCGCCCTCGACCAGGAACAGGAATTCAAGGCGACCGCCCGGCGCAACCGGATGCTGGGCGAATGGGCCTCGGGCCTGATGGGCCTTCAGGGCGATCAGGTCGCTGAATATGCGCGGGCTGTGGTGAAGTCCGATCTTGAGTTGCCGGGCGAGGACGACGTGCTTCGCAAGGTCTTCGAGGACCTCAAGGGGGCGGGCGTCGCGATGTCTGAGGGCGATGTCCGCAACAAGATGGGCGAACTTCTCGCCATTGCACGCCAGCAGATCCGCGACGGCGTCTAGGCGTTTCCGGACGGGTCGCCGTCCGGCGGCGCCCGCTGGCGGTCAGTCGCCGAAGACCCGGGCGAAGACGGTGTCGACCGCCTTGAAGTGGTAGCCAAGGTCAAACAGATCGGCCAGT
>NZ_JADCBG010000115.1 GCF_020253645.1 Phenylobacterium sp. | reverse complement strand
TGCTCTTCCGATCTGGTGGTTCGGTGGGCCTCAGCGCGGTCATGGGGGCGAAGATCCAGGGGTGTGCGGTGATCATTGTCCTGGAGCCCATGGCCTCCCGGCGCGACCTCGCCCTGGAGCTGGGCGCCACGCATGTTCTGGACCCGGCCGCCACGCCCGACCTCGCCGCCGCTGTGCGGGCCATCACGCCCGTGGGGGTGGACTACGCCTTCGACACCACCGGGATTCCGGCGGTCCTGAACGCCGTCATGGCCGGCTGCCTCGGCTCCAAGGGGGTCTTCGGCATTGTCGGCGTGACGCCGCCCGGCACGCCTGCGCCCGGCGACATGGGCCAGATCATCACTTTTGGCCACACCGTGAAGGGCATCATCGAGGGCGACGCCGACCCTGGCGTCTTCATCCCGCAGCTGGTCGAGTACTACAAGGCCGGGCGCCTGCCCTTCGACCGCATGATCCGCACCTATCCCCTGGCCGAGATCGACCGCGCCATCGCCGAACAGCACCAGGGCGTGTGCGTGAAGGCCGTCCTCTTCCCCTGAGGCGGGTCAGGGCGTCCAGTCAAAGGCCAGCAGGAGGGTCCTCTGTTCGGTGGAGAAGTTGTCGTCTGACGCCAAGAGAAAGCGGAGGCCGCCTTCTTTACCCGGCAGGACCTCGACACCTTCGAAATTGTCGGTCGTCAGGGGCCGGCCCAGCTCCAGCCGGTCGATCTCCGCCCCGGCGGCGTTGCGAAGGATCAGCGCGATGCGGGACCCGCGCAGGGGATCCCAGGCGCGGATCAGGTAGGCCAGTCCGCCGTCCGGCAGGGGCGTCACCGCCACCAGGCCGAACTCGAAGGGCTTGGGCAGCGTCCCGAGAGACCGGCAGGGTGTTCGCAGGGCGCAGGTCCAGAGCTCGCCGGACTCCTCTCCTCCGGCCAGCCAGGCGTCCGGTCCCCGGGCGGGATCGTTCGACAGCGCCTCAAGCCCCCCATTGGGCGGGAAGGCGGCCTCCGGGCTGTTGACCGGCCGGGGAGGCCCCCCCCCGGGAGGATAGAGCAGGATCCGGTGACGTTGCTCGAAACTGACCAGCCGGGACCCGTCCGGCAGCACAGCCAGACCCTCGGCGTCGGCCTCGAGCTTGCCACCCAGCGGCCCGCCGTCCGGTCCCTGCAGGGCCGTGATCCGGGCGCGGTCCAAGCCGACCAGGCGACCGTCCGCGCCAAGCCGCAGGCGGGCCTCGAACAGGTCGCCCTCGTCGGTGACGCCGAGGATCCGGTTGTCTGGCAGGACGCGGATGTCCGAGAGCCCGTGCAGCCGGTTGCTGTCCGACGCCGTCAGGGCCAGTCCGCCCGCATAGCGGAACCGTCCGAAGTCTGTCCTCTCGGGCCGTGTGGGATCGGCAGCCACGGGCTCAGCGGCAACAGTGACCCACGGGCCTGCCTGGACCGGGCCCGTCGCCCGCACGGACCGGTCTGCGCAGCCGGCGGCCAGGAGGGCGAGGGCGGCGATCAGGACCCAGCGCATTACAGGACGGCTTTCCGGACTTCCTTGAAGGTGGATCGTCTGGCTGGACCGTCGGGCCCCTGTGTGCGCGGCGGCGGCGCCAGCAGGCCCGCAGTCCGACGGTTGGCCTTGCGCGGCTCCTCGTCGAAGAGTTCCGCCAGCTGATCGACGATGGCGCCCGCGAGTTGCTCGACATCGACAATGGTCACCGCCCGCCGGTAGTAGCGGGTGACGTCGTGCCCGATGCCGATGGCGATCAGCTGGACCGGGCTCTTGCCCTCGATCTCGCCGATCACCTCGCGCAGGTGCTTTTCCAGGTAGTGGCCCGAGTTCACCGACAGGGTGGAATCGTCCACCGGCGCCCCGTCGGAAATGACCATCAGGATCCGGCGCGCCTCCGGCCGGCCGATCAGGCGCTGGTGGGCCCACATCAGGGCCTCGCCGTCGATGTTTTCCTTCAAGAGCCCCTCACGCATCATCAGGCCAAGATTGCGCCTGGCCCGCCGCCAGGGGGCGTCCGCGGCCTTGTAGATGATGTGCCGCAGGTCGTTCAGCCGGCCGGGTGCGGCCGGCTTGCCAGCCTTCAGCCAGTCTTCGCGGGAACTGCCGCCCTTCCAGGCCCGGGTGGTGAAGCCCAGAACCTCCGTCTTGACCCCGCAGCGCTCAAGGGTGCGCGCCAGGATGTCCGCGCAGACGGCGGCCACCATGATCGGCCGGCCGCGCATGGACCCGGAATTGTCGATGAGGATGCTGACCACCGTGTCGCGGAACTCGGTGTCCTCCTCCTCCTTGAAGGCCAGGGAGGCGGTCGGATCGACGATCACGCGGGTCAGGCGGGCCACGTCCAGGATCCCTTCCTCGAGGTCGAAGGTCCAGGAGCGGTTCTGCTGAGCCATCAGCTTGCGCTGGAGCTTGTTGGCGAGCCGCGAGACCACGGTCGACAGGCTGGCCAGCTGCTGGTCGAGATAGGCGCGCAGGCGCGTCAGCTCCTCGGCCTCGCAGAGTTCCTCCGCGGCCACCACCTCGTCGTGGGCGGTGGTGAAGACCTTGTAGGTCGGAACCTTGCCTTCGCCCTTGATCTCGGGCCTTGCGGGCTGGTCGCCCTCGCCCATCTCGGGGGGCTCGTCCATGTCCTCGGCGTTGGGGGCCTCCATCGCCTCGGTGAGCTGGCTGTCGGCGTCCTCGCTCTCGCTGTGGGTGGACTCGCCGTCATCAAGGCTCGTCTGCTGTGGGGACTGGGCCTCGCCCTCGCCCTCCTCGCCCTGCTCGCTGGCCTCGGACTCCCCTTCGTCGCCGTCCTCCTCCTGCTGGTCGGCCTGGTCAGGCGCGTCGGTCAGGTCATCGCCCATGGACAGGTCGCGCAGCAGGCTGCGGGCGAGGCGGCCAAAGGCCTTCTGGTCGCCGACGACCTCGCCCAGCTTGTCCAGGGTCTCGGCGCCCCGGGCCTCGATCTCGGCGCGGTACATGTCGACCAGGGGGCGGGCATTGGCGGGCGGCTCCACCCCGGTCAGGCGCTCGCGCACCAGGAGCGAGACGATGTCCGCCATGGGCGGGTTGGCCTGGGCTTCCACGGGGTTGAAGGGCCGCCGCGCCCAGGCCGCGTCGTGCATGGCCTTCAGGTTGGCCTTGACCCCGCCCAGGGCGTTGGCGCCGACGGCCTCGATCCGCGCCTGCTCCAGGGCGTCAAAGACGGGCTGGCCCTCTGCCGAGCCCGGACGGGTGCGGGCGTGGATGGCCGGGTCATGCTGCGACATCCGAAGGGCCATCTGGTCGGCCATGCCGCGGATCCGCGCCGCGTCATCGGGGGTCAGGTCACGGGGAGGGTGCGGCAGCACGGCCCGGTCGCCTTGTACGCCGGGCGCCTCCCCGGAATAGACGATCTCAAGGTCCGGGTTCTGCGCGAGCGAGCGCACGGCGTTGGCCAGCGCGCGCTTGAAAGGCTCGACGGGGCTTTCCGGGTTTCTGGACATGGCCGGGGTTCGGGGTCTCCTCAACTCAGCAACGGCGGCCAGGCTCCCGGGCGACGGTCTCCCGGTCGGGGCCCCCGCCGGGCTCAGCCGAGACGGGGGCGAGCTGTGCTTTCGGGCAGTTCTTGGCCAAAGGCGCGCTGGTAGAACTCGGCCACGGTGCCGCGCTCGAGCTCGTCGCATTTGTTCAGGAAGGTCATGCGGAAGGCCAGGCCGAGGTCACCGTCGAAGATTTCGGCGTTCTGCGCCCAGGTGATCACCGTCCGGGGGCTCATCACGGTCGAGATGTCGCCATTGATGAAGGCGTTGCGGGTCATGTCCGCCACCCGGACCATGGCCGCCACCGTTCGACGGCCCTCGGCCGTAGCGTAGGCGGGGCACTTGGCCACCACGATATCGGCCTCCACGTCATGGGCCAGGTAGTTCAGGGTGGTCACGATCGACCAACGGTCCATCTGGCCCTGATTGATCTGCTGGGTGCCGTGGTAGAGCCCCGTCGTGTCGCCCAGGCCGATGGTGTTGGTCGTGGCGAAAAGCCGGAAGAAGCGGTTCGGCCGGATGACCCGGTTCTGGTCGAGCAGGGTGAGCTTCCCCTGGGCTTCCAGGACGCGCTGGATCACGAACATCACGTCGGGCCGGCCCGCGTCGTATTCATCGAACACCAGGGCGATCGGCCGCTGGATCGTCCAGGGCAGGATGCCTTCGCGGAACTCGGTGATCTGCTTGCCGTCCTTCAGGACAATGGCGTCCTTGCCGACCAGGTCGATCCGCGAGACGTGGCTGTCCAGGTTGACCCGGATGAGGGGCCAGTTCAGGCGCGCCGCCACCTGCTCGATGTGGGTGGACTTGCCCGTCCCATGGTAGCCTTGCACCATGACCCGGCGGTCATGCGCAAACCCGGCGCATATGGCCTTGGTGGTCTCCGGATCGAACCGGTAGGCCTGATCAACGTCCGGCACGTGCGGGTCGCGCTCGCTGAAGGCGGGGACCATCATGTCGGAATCGACGCCAAACGCCTCTCTGAGGGAGACGCTGCGATCGGGAACGAGGGACAGGAGCTTTTCGTCCTGGGTATCGGCGAGAGAAGTCATGACCGGGATCGATTACAGGCTTACGCGCTCGATGCAAACCGGCTTTGATGGGGGTGTGACCCCGCAGGGAAAATGAGGGTCGGGAGGCGACGATGAGCGGACAGGCGGAAAGCATCAGGGTTGCAGCCGAGCCCACGGGCTTCGGTGCGCGGATCTCGGGGCCGGACCTTTCCCAGCCTCTGTCAGAGGATGTCCTGGCCGAGGTCCGCCAGGCCTGGGCCCGGCACTCTGTGGTCTGCTTTCCGGACCAGCCCCTGGGTCTGGACGCCCTGGAGGCCTTCACCCAGCAGATCGGTCCCTTCGGCAAGGACCCCTACATTGAGCCCATGCCCGGGCGGCCCAATGTGCTTGAGCTGCGCCGCGAGCCGGACGAGAAGGCGAGTAACTTCGGAGCGGGCTGGCATTCGGACTGGAGCTTCCTCGAAACCCCCCCGGCCGCCACCCTCCTGCGCGCCCAGACCATCCCGCCGGTTGGCGGAGACACCCTTTTCGTCGACGCCAGCCGGGCGTGGGACGCCCTGTCAGACGCCATGAAGGCCGTGTTGGCGCCCCTGCGGGCGGTTCATTCGGCCCGGCAAAGCTATGGCACCAAGGGGATCTTCGCCCGCGACACCGAAGCCCGGACCATGAAGATCATCGTCTCGGAAGAAGCTGACGGCAGCCTGACCCATCCCCTGGTCCGGACCCATCCCGTGACGGGCCGAAAGGCGCTTTACATCAGCCCGGTCTACACCGTCGGGATCGAGGGATTCACCCCGGAGGAATCCAAGGCCCTCCTGGGCTTCCTGTTCACCCACCTGACGCAGGACGAGTTCATCTACCGGCACCGCTGGACCGTGGGCGACCTTCTGATGTGGGACAACCGCTGCACCATGCACTTCGCCGAGGGCGGCTATGACGGCTACCTGAGGGTCATGCATCGCACGACGGTGCAAGGCGAGGTTCCCGTCTGACGCCTGGCGCCTGGCGCCTGGCGTCTCAGGCCAGCTTGGCCTTGCGCAGGACCTGGTAGGCCCGGATCGTCCGCTGGAGCTTGGTCTCAGCAGAACGATCGCCGCCATTCGCGTCGGGATGGCACAGCTTGACCAGCTCGGTGTAGCGCGCCCGGATCCGGCCGGCATCAGCATCCTCGTCCAGGTCCAGGTCCGCCAGGGCGGCGCGTTCCAGCTTGCCCAGGCTTCGGCGAGCGGGCGCATCGCTCGCCCGGCTGGCGCTGGTGCGTCCAAAGAGGTCGAACGGGTCCCGGAAGCCGTCGCCCGTGGCGAAGCCGCGCGCCGCGGCGGCGGACTCCCGGGAGTTCTTGCCGGCCTTGAAGTCCCAGGTCGGCCGGTCCCCCAGGGCGCTCTGCTCCATGCGGGCCCGGACCTCCGACTCGCTCATGCCCGCGAAGAAGTTCCAGTTGCGGTTATAGTCGGCCGCGTGCGGCTGGCAGAACCAGTAGTGCTCATTCAGCATGTCGCGGGATTTCGGGGCCCGGGCGGAGGCGGCCACCCTGCAGCCGGGATGGTCGCAGGCGCGCTGCCCTGGCTTCAGGGCGTGCACGTCCGCCTGTGCGGCTTCCTCCGCGGTCGGCGGTCGGACCCGGATATCCACGAAGCGGGGTCTGTATTGAAACGCACCGGCCATGCGCCAAGTATGAGAAGGTTGGGCAGGCTTTCAAGATTGGAAGGACAGGCATGGGACGTATCGCCGGAACGTTGCGGGAAAAGCTCAGCGCCGCCTTTGCGCCCGAGGAACTCGAGATCGAGGACGATTCCGCCCGCCATGCGGGCCATGCTGGCGCCTCGGCGGGCGGGGAGAGTCATTTCAATGTCCGGATTCGCGCAGGGGCCTTCGCCGGCCAGTCGCGGGTGGCGCGCCAGCGCATGATCTACCGGGTCCTGGCCGAGGAGCTCGCCGGCCCTGTGCACGCCCTTTCCCTGACGGCCCTTGCGCCAGGCGAGCCCAGGTAACAGTCTGTCGCCGGTGAAGTTGGGGGGAAACCGAAGTGCTGACCACCATCAGGGTGAACGGGGTCGATCGCGCGGCCGATGTCGATCCGCGGATGAGCCTGCTCGACTTCCTGCGCGAGCGGCTCGACCTCAAGGGGACCAAGAAGGGCTGTGACCACGGCCAGTGCGGGGCCTGCACGGTCCTGGTCAACGGGGTCAGGATCAACGCCTGCCTGTCCCTCGCCGTCATGCACGAGGGGGACCAGGTCCTCACCGTCGAGGGACTGGCGGGCGAGGAGGCCCTGCATCCTGTCCAGCACGCCTTCCTCGTGGAGGACGCCTTCCAGTGCGGCTACTGTACGCCCGGCCAGATCTGCTCGGCGGTGGGGCTCCTGGCGGAGGTCGCCGCCGGCCAGCCCAGCGAGGCCACGGTCGACCTCGAAGGACCGGTGGTCCTGACCGACGCCGAGATCCGCGAGCGGATGAGCGGGAACATATGCCGATGCTCGGCCTATCCCCAGATTCTCGCCGCCGTGCGTCGGGCCGCCGGAGTCGCCGCATGAAGCCCTTCGCCTATGAGCGCGCCCGGGACGTCGACCATGCCCTGAGCCTGGCCGCCGCCAATCCCGGCGCCCGATTCCTCGCCGGGGGAACCAATCTGCTGGACCTGATGAAGCTGGAGATTGAGCAACCCTCCCAAGTCATCGATGTCGGCCGGCTGCCTCTTGCGGAAATCTCCGAGACCCCTTCGGGCGGCCTTCGTATCGGCGCCCTCGCCACAAACACCGCCGTTGCGTCGGACCCCCGTGTCCGGAGCCGCTATCCGATCCTCGCCCGGGCGATCCTCGCGGGCGGCTCGGTCCAGTTGCGCAACAAGGCGTCCGTGGGCGGCAACCTGATGCAGAGGACCCGCTGTCCCTACTTCATGGACTCCGCCAAGCCCTGTAACAAGCGGCTCCCCGGGTCCGGCTGCAGCGCCATGGAGGGCCTTGCCATGACCTTCGCCCTCTTCGGGGCGAGCGAAATGTGCGTGGCGGTGAGTCCCTCGGACATGAGCGTCGCCCTGGCGGCGCTGGACGGCCTTGCCGAGACGGTGCGGGCCGACGGCTCCGTCTCCCGGCGTCCTGTGGAAACCCTCCATCGCCTGCCCGGCGAGGCGCCCCAGGTAGACACGGATCTCGCCCCTGACGAACTGATCCTTGCCGTTGAGCTTCCCCCTCCGCCTGAAGGCGGGCAGGCCTGGCGCAAGGTCCGGGCGCGGGCGTCCTACACCGGCGCGATCGCCAGCGTGGCGGTCGCCGGGGGACAGGTCGCCCTTGGCGCCGTGGCGGCGCGGCCCTGGCGCGCCCGCGCTGCGGAGGAGGCCCTGGCGAGTGGTGCGTCTCCATTCGAGGCTGCCGCTTCCGAACTCGCTCACGCCGCCGGCGAGGAGGGACGCAAGGCCCTGGTCCGGCGTCTCGCCGCAGACGTCATCCGCGAAGCCCGGGAAGGGATGGGTTCATGAGCACCGTTCGCGACTGGGCCGAGCCCAATCCCGTCACCGAGAACCGCACCGGCCTGATCGGCAAGCCCGTTGACCGCTACGAGGGACGCCTGAAGGTTACCGGGACCGCCCCCTACGCCTACGAGGTGGAGACGCCTTCGGCGCCCCTCTATGGGCATATCGTCTCCTCGACCATCGCCCGCGGCCGGATCACGGCGATCGACACCAAGGCTGCGGAGTCCGCGCCCGGCGTCGTCCTGGCTTGGAGCCATCTCAACGTCCCGGAGCAGGCCGCGCGCGGCGCAAGGATCAACCCCCGGAGCCAGAGGGGTGCGAATCCAGCCCTGGCGTCCGACCGGGTCGAGCACTACGGCCAGTCGGTCGCGTTCATCCTGGCGGATACCCCCGAGAACGCCCGCGCCGCCGGAAGCCTCGTGCGCGTCGCCTACGCCGAGGAACCTGCAGACCTTGATTTCCTGGCAAGCCTCGCAAAGGCGGGCCCGGCCCCGGGGGAGGAGGACGCGCGAGTAGGCGACTTCGAGGCGGGCTATTCGGCTTCGGAAGTGACCGTCGACGGAACCTGGTTCAGCCCCCTCCAGAACCACGCCCAGATGGAGCCCTGCGCCACCACCGCCTGGTGGGAGGGGGACAAGGTCGTGGTCCATACCTCGATCCAGATGGTCAAGGGCGGCCAGCACGCCCTTGCCGAGACCCTGGGCCTCCCATCCGACCGCGTCCGGCTGTTCACGCGCTATATCGGCGGCGGCTTCGGGGGGAAGGGCCAGTCCTACGACGACCTCACCCTGGCGGCCCTCGCGTCCCGCGCGAGCGGCCGTCCGGTCCGAGTGGCCTATACCCGCCAGCAGATGTTCCAGGCGACCATCCATCGCCCGGCCGTCCAGATGCGGGTCAGGCTCGGGGCCGACCGGACCGGGCGCCTGAACGCCATGGCCATCGAGGCGGTCACCCACTGCGCCCGCAATGCGCCCTTCGTCGAGCACGCGGCCAACTTCGCCCGCAACCTCTACGCCGCGCCCCACCGGCTGACGGGCCACCGCCTGGTCCGGCTCGACATCCCCCACGCGGGCGCCATGCGCGCGCCCGGCGAGGCGCCAGGCATGCTCTCCCTGGAGTGCGCCATGGACGAGCTGGCCGAGACCCTGGGCCTTGATCCCATCGAGCTGCGCATCCGGAACGAGCCCGAGGTGGATCCCGACAACGGCAAGCCCTTCTCGGTCCGCCAGCTTGTGCGCTGCATGCGCGAAGGCGCCCAGCAGTTCGGCTGGGACCGGCGCAATCCGGTCCCCGGCGCCGTCCGTGACGGGCGCTGGTATGTCGGGATGGGCATGGCCACGGCGATACGGGGTAACTTCCTCCTGCCCGCCAAGGCCGGGCTTCGCGTCACCGGCGACGGTCTTGCGACCCTGACCCAGGGCATGACCGACATTGGCACCGGCACCTACACCATCCTCGCCCAGATCACCGGCGAGACCCTGGGCCTCACCCTCGACAAGGTCCGGGTGGAGCTGGGCGACTCCGACATGCCGCCGGCCCCGGGCTCAGGCGGCCAGTTCGGCGCCGCGACAGCAGGCTCGGCCGCCTTCGAGACTGGCATGGTCATGCGCCGACGGCTGGCTGAGCTCGCTGCGGGCGATCCGGCCTCGCCCCTCTATGGCGAGGACCCCACCCTGATGGACTTCGCCAACGGCAACATCGTGCTCGGCAACCGTAGCGCGAGCCTTGCGGCCCTCGCCGGCCGGGCCGGGCCCGAGGGCGTCTATGTCGAAGGCTCCATCTCGCCGGCCGCCGACGCCCGGGACTGGTCGCAGCACACCTATGGCGCGCATTTTGCGGAGGTCGGGGTCGATTCCGTCACCGGAGAGGTGCGTCTGCGCCGGATGTTCGGGGTCTTCGCCGCGGGCCGGATCCTCAACGCCAAGCTGGCCAAGAGCCAGATCACCGGCGGCATGATCTGGGGCGTCGGGGCGGCCCTGACGGAGGCCAACCCGGTCGATCCGAGATTCGGGTCCTTCCTGCACCAGGACCTCGGCGGCTATCTCGCTCCCGTCCACGCCGACATCGTCAACCTGGACGCCGTGCTGCTGGACGAGGCGGACGACAAGGCCAACCCGATGGGCATCAAGGGCGTGGGCGAGCTGGGCATCTGCGGCGCGGGGGCGGCCATCGCCAATGCGGTCTACAACGCCTGCGGGGTTCGCCTGCGCGACTATCCCCTGACGCCGGACAAGGTCCTCGCGGCCCTGGAGGCGAAAGGTCTCTGAACCGCCGTCTCAGGCGGTGTCGTCACCCTCCAGGGGCGGCGAGATCTTCAGGGCCGTGATGCGGTTGCGGACGCGTTTGACCACCTGGAAACGGTGGCCGTAGAAGATGAAGGCCTGACCGATCCTCGGTATCGCCTGCGCCTCGTGGATCACCAGGCCGGCGACGGTCACCGCGGGTTCGTCGGGCAGCTTCCAGTCCATGGCGCGATTCAGGTCGCGAACGGCCACGGAGCCGGCCACCGACACCGAGCCGTCAGGCTGACGCCTCAGGCCTTCGACGGCGTTGTCGTACTCATCCTCGATCTCGCCGACGATCTCTTCGAGGATGTCTTCCAGGGTCACGAGTCCCTGCAGGGCGCCGTACTCGTCCACGACCAGGGCGAAGTGGTTCCGCTGCTTCAGGAAGGCGTTGAGCTGGTCCTTCAGGTTCGTGGTGTCCGGGATGAACCAGGGTTCCCGCCGGATGCGGTCGACGGACACCTTGGACATGTCCCCATCGGCGTTGGAGATGGCCAGCAGGAGATCCTTGGCGTGCAGGATGCCAATGATGTTTTCCGGGTTGTCCCGGTAGAGCGGAATCCGGGTGTGGTCGCTCTTCAGGACCTGGGACACCAGGTCCCGGATCGGCAGATCGGCGTCGACCATGGAGATCGACATCCGGTGGACCATGACCTGGCTGACATCCATCTCCGAGAGGTCCAGCACGCCGCCCAGCATCCGCCTGTCGCGCGCCTCCACCAGGCCTTCCGAGTGGTGGTACTCCACGGCGCCGCGGATCTCTTCATGCGCCGCCAGCACGTCCATCTCCATGCCCAGCCGCACGCCGAAGAGCCCCAGCGTCCGCCGGACGATCCACTGGATCGCCCAGATCATCGGCCCGAACACCTTCACGGTGACCAGGGTGGGCGCCGACAGGAAGCGGGCCACGTCATCCGAGCGCAGGATGGCCAGGGTCTTGGGCAGGACCTCGGCGAAGACCAGGACAAGAACGGTCATGATGCCCGTGGCCACAGCCACGCCGAGGGCTCCGGGAATGGCCCGGGTCACGAACTCCGTCGTCACCGCAGAGGCCAGGATGTTGATCAGGTTGTTGCCCAGGAGAACCGCCCCGATCATGGTCTCCTGGTCGGAGAGAAGGCGGTTCACCCGTCCCGCCGCCCGGTCGCCCTCCCGTTCGAGCTGGTGCATCCGGGTGCGGCTGGCCCCGGTCAGGGAGGTTTCAGCCGCCGAGAACAGCGCCGAAATCGCCAGCAGGCCAAAGATGATCGGGGTCAGCCCCAGGATCACGCCCCACATCAGACTGCACCTTCAGACTTCAGGAAGTCGCGCATCCTGCTCTCATCCACGTCCCTGGCGACAAAGGCTTCCCCGAGGGCCCTGACCAGGATGAAGGTCAGCCGGCCGCCCTCGGCCTTCTTGTCCTGGGCCATGTGACGCAACAGGGCCTGGGCCGCGAAGGACCGGTCCGCCAGGTCGGACAGCCGGGAGGGGAGGCCAGAGGCCGCGATCGCCGCGACGGCCCGGTCGGCGTCGTCCGGGCTGCACAGGCCCTCGGCGGCGGAGAACCGGAAGGCCATGGCCGATCCCAGGCCGACGGCCTCGCCGTGCAGCAGGGCCTCGCCATAGCCGGTCTCCGCCTCCAGAGCATGGGCGAAGGTATGGCCGAGGTTCAGGAGAGCGCGGCGTCCGGCCTCACGCTCGTCGGCGATCACGATCTCGGCCTTCATCTCGACAGACCTCGCCACGGCCCGGGCAAGGGCCGCGGGGTCCCGCGCCAGCACCGCCCCGGCGTTCGCCTCCAGCCAGGTGAAAAAGCTGCGGTCGCCCAGCAGGCCATACTTCAGCACCTCGGCGTAGCCGGCGCGCATCTCCCGGTCGGGCAGGGTGGAGAGGACGTCGAGATCGGCCAGGACCAGCCGCGGCTGGTGAAAGGCTCCGATCAGGTTCTTGCCCCTCGGGGTGTCGATCGCGGTCTTGCCTCCGACGGAGGAATCCACCTGGGCCAGCAGGGTGGTCGGAATCTGCACGAAGTCGGCGCCACGCTTGTAGATGGCGGCGGCGAAGCCGGCGAGGTCGCCGATGACGCCGCCGCCAAAGGCGACAATGAGGTCGCCCCGGTCCAGCTCGAGGCCAAGAAGCGCGTCGCACAGGGTCTCCAGGCCGGAAAAGCTCTTGGTCTGCTCGCCAGGCGGCAGGACCACCGGATGAACCGCCAGGCCGGCCTGTTCCAGGGCGGCGGTCAGGCGCGGGCCGTGCAGGCCCCAGACGGTCTGGTCCGAGACAACGGCGACACGGTCGCGCCGGGCCAGGGGTCGAAGCTGGGCGCCGGCGTCTTCCAGAAGGCCAGGGCCGAGAAGGACCTCATAGGCGCGCGCGCCGAGGTCGACGGGGATCGAGCGGATCATGCGGTGGTGCGCGCCTGCCATTCGCCGAGCGCCCGGATGACCTGTTCGACGGTGACCTGGTGGGGCGAGTCCCCGGTCTCGACAGTGATGTCGGCCTCCGAATAGGCGGGATAGCGGACCTCAGCCTGCTCCTTCAGCACGGTCATGGGATCCCGCCCTGTCAGCAAGGGCCGGTTGTCCTTGCGGGCGACGCGCCTGGCGAGGACGGGCAGGTCGACCTTGAGCCAGACGGAGGTCGACCGCGCCTTGATGAGGGCCCGCGTGTCCGGGTTCATGAAGGCCCCGCCGCCGGTGGCCAGGACCAGGGGCGGTCCCTCCAGCAGGCGGGCGATGACCCGACGTTCTCCGTCTCGGAACGCCGGCTCGCCCAGCTGGGCGAAGATCTCGGGGATGGACTGGCCAGCCGCCGCCTCGACCTCCTCGTCGGCGTCGCGGAAGGGCAGGTCCAGGGCCTGGGCCAGGCGCTTGCCGACGCTGGACTTGCCCGAACCCATCAACCCCACGAGGGTGATGGTCCGGGCGCGCAATGGGTCTGAAGGGTCCATGAGGAAGCCCGGTTCTACACCAGCCGCCCTGAAAGCGCTAGGATCACCCTGGTTTGGGCGGGCGCGCGCGCCGGGGGCTGGGATCATGAGCGGCGAGGGCTGGGCCGAGGCGTTCCTGGAGATGATGTCCGTCGAGCGGGCGGCGGCGGCCAATACCCTTCGCGCCTACGAGCGCGACCTTGCCGACGCCTCGGGCTTCCTCGCCGGACGCGGCCAATCCCTCGCCAGCGCCGCCGCGGAGGATGTCGAGGCCTACTTCGCCGACCTCGGCCGGCGCGGCCTCTCGCCCGCCACGGCTTCCCGCCGCCGGGCGGCGCTTCGGCAGTTCTACCGCTTCGTCCTGGGGGAGGGCTGGCGCACTGATGATCCCTCCCGGCGGGTGGAGGCGCCCCGGCGGGGCCGGCCTCTGCCCCGGGTGCTGAGCCGCGAGGAGGCCGCGGCCCTGATCTCCGCCGCCTCGGTCCGGGACGAGGTGCGGGGCCTGCGCTTGGCCTGCATGATCGAGCTGGCCTATGCGGGCGGCCTGCGGGTGTCCGAGCTGACGGGCCTGACCCTGGCCGCCGTCGTCCGGGGCCCCGACTTCCTGATGATCCGCGGCAAGGGCGGCAAGGAGCGCCTCGCCCCCCTCAACGACGCCGCCCGCGCCGCCGTACGCGCCTGGGTCGAGGTCAGGTCGCAGACCCTGCCGAAGGGCGACGCCGCCAATCCCTGGCTCTTTCCCTCGGGCGGGAAGGGCGGGCGGCTGACGCCGAGGCGCTTCGCCCAGCTCCTGTCCGAGGCGGCCGTCGAGGCCGGGATCGACCCGGCGCGGGTCTCCCCCCACGTCCTGCGGCACGCCTTCGCCACTCACCTGCTGGAGGGCGGAGCGGACCTCCGGGTGGTGCAGACCCTGCTGGGCCACGCCGACATCGCCACCACCCAGATCTACACCCACGTGGCCGGCGAGCGGCTGGCCGAAGTGGTCGCCACCGCCCATCCCCTGTCGGCGTCGCGGAAGCCCCGGCGCGAATCCGGCTTTTCCTGAACCGGCCCACCCACTAGGTTCCCCCCAGCGAAACAGGACGGGATTCCCGCCTCATGGCCGTTCACTATCTCGAGTTCGAGCGCCCCATCGCCGACCTCGAGGCCAAGATCGACGAGCTGTCGCGCCTGGCCGAGACCGCCGGCACCGATGACCTCACCCGCGAGATCGACGCCCTGCGCGACCGGGCCCGGCAGATGCGCAAGGACGCCTACGCCAACCTCGACGCCTGGCAGAAGACCCAGGTCGCCCGGCATCCCGAGCGCCCCCACTTCGTGGACTACTGCGCCGGCCTGATCGACGAGTTCGTCGAGCTCAAGGGCGACCGCAAGTTCGCCGACGACCAGGCCATCATGGGCGGCATCGGCCGGTTCCGGGGCCGTCCTGTCCTGGTCATGGGCCATGAGAAGGGCCGCGACACCGTCACCCGGGTCAAGCACAACTTCGGCTATGCCCGGCCGGAAGGTTACCGCAAGGCCATCCGCCTGATGGAGCTGGCCGAGCGCTTCAACCTGCCGGTCATCAGCTTCGTGGACACCCCGGCGGCCTATCCCGGCGTCGGTTCCGAAGAGCGCGGCGTCGCCGAGGCCATCGCCCGCTCGACCGAGAAGTGCCTCATGCTGAGGGCCCCCATGGTCGCCATCGTCACCGGCGAGGGCGGCTCGGGCGGGGCCCTGGGCATCGCCTGCGGCAACCGGGTGCTGATCCTCGAACACGCCATCTATTCGGTGATCCCCCCGGAAGGCGCCAACTCCATCCTCTGGCGGGGCGCCCGCACCGCCGAGGAGGCCGCCAAGGCGATGAAGATCACCGCCGCCGACCTCCTGAAGATGAAAATCGTCGACCGGATCATCCCCGAGCCGCCCGGCGGCGCCCATGCCGACCCGGCCGCCGCCATCCGCATTGTCGGCGACGCCCTCGAAAAGGAACTCGACTCCCTGGAGGGCAAGAGCGTGGAGAAGCTTCTGAAGCAGAGGTCCGAGCGCTTCTACGCCATCGGGCGGAGCGGCCTGAAGTAGACCAATTGCCGCTTGCCTGACCCTGGGTCCGGCGCTTCAGTGTCCTCCCAAGGGGCGAAGGCCCAAACGCCAAGGGGAGGACATCATGGCGATCAAGACGCGTTTCACCGAGCTTGTCGGTGTCGAGCATCCCGTCGTTCAGGGCGGCATGCAGTGGGTCGGCCGGGCCGAGCTGGTCGCCGCCGTGGCCAATGCGGGCGGCCTGGGCTTCATCACCGCCCTGACCCAGCCCACCCCTGACGCCCTGCGCGCCGAGATCGAGCGCTGCCGCAAGCTGACCGACAAGCCCTTCGGCGTGAACCTGACCATCCTGCCCGCCATCAACCCACCGCCCTACGCCGAGTATCGCAGGGCGATCATCGAGAGCGGCGTGAAGATCGTCGAGACTGCGGGCAACAAGCCCCAGGAGCATGTCGACGACTTCAAGGCCCACGGGGTGATCGTCGTCCATAAGTGCACCAGCGTCCGGCACGCCCTGTCCGCCGAACGGATGGGCGTCGACGCCATCTCCATCGACGGCTTCGAGTGCGCCGGCCATCCGGGCGAGGACGATGTGCTCGGCC